>JAQTZQ010000002.1 GCA_028687645.1 Rhodocyclaceae bacterium | reverse complement strand
AACTCGACTGGAATACTGGATTTGCGTCGACTCGCTTGGGGTTTTGGTCGCTTATCGGCTATCATTCTGCTTTCCCGCAGCCTGTCTTTATATGACCAAATACGTTTTTGTTACAGGTGGTGTCGTGTCCTCATTGGGCAAAGGCATCGCCGCCGCGTCGCTGGGGGCCATTCTGGAATCCCGCGGCATCAAAGTTACCCATCTCAAGCTTGACCCTTACATCAATGTCGATCCTGGCACGATGAGCCCTTTCCAGCACGGTGAGGTTTTCGTTACCGAGGATGGCGCCGAAACCGATCTCGACCTAGGGCATTACGAGCGCTTTACCAGCGCCAGAATGACCAGGCGCAATAATTTTACGACTGGTCAAATTTACGATACGGTCATCAAGAAGGAACGTCGGGGCGAGTATCTCGGCAAAACCGTGCAGGTCATCCCGCACATTACCGACGAGATCAAGATCAAGATCAAGGCGGGTGCCGAAGGTGCTGATGTGGCCATCGTCGAAGTTGGCGGTACGGTTGGCGACATTGAGTCGCTGCCTTTCCTTGAGGCCATCCGCCAGATGGGCATTCAGGAAGGACGGAATAACGTCTGCTACATGCATTTGACGTTGTTGCCTTATATCCCGACCGCTGGCGAACTAAAAACCAAGCCGACCCAGCATTCTGTCAAGGAGTTGCGTGAAATCGGCATTCAGCCGGATATTCTTCTGTGCCGCGCCGACCGTTCAATCCCGGTTGAAGAGCGGCGCAAAATTGCGCTGTTCTGTAACGTGATGCCGGAAGCGGTGATCGAATGCCTCGATGCCGATTCCATTTACAAGATTCCCGGCATGCTGCATGAGCAGATGATTGACGAAATTGTCTGTCACAAGTTGAATATTTTGGCCAAGGCTGCTGATTTGACGGTTTGGCAAAATTTGATCATTGCGCTGGAGCACCCCAAGTGCGAGCTTACTATCGCTTTCGTTGGTAAATATGTCGACCTGACTGAATCCTACAAGTCGTTGATCGAAGCCATCAAGCACGCCGGTATTCATACGCGTAGTCAGGTCAATATTGTTTATATCGATTCGGAAGATATCGAAAAAGAGGGTACTGGCGTACTCAAGGATGTTGATGCCATTCTGGTACCAGGGGGTTTTGGGCGTCGTGGTACGGAAGGCAAAATAACCGCAATTCGTTACGCCCGTGAAAACAAGGTACCTTACCTCGGTATCTGCCTCGGCATGCAACTTGCGGTTGTTGAGTTTGCCCGCGATGTGGCTGGCATGGAAGGCGCTCACTCAACCGAATTCGTCAGCGATACGCCTTATCCGGTCATCGGCCTGATTACCGAATGGCTGGACGCTTCCGGCAAGGTTGAGAAACGTAGCGAAGAATCGGATGTCGGCGGCACCATGCGTCTTGGTGGTCAGGTTTGCAAGCTGACTGAAGGCTCGCTGGCCCGAGCCATTTACGGCGCCCCTGAAATCACCGAGCGCCATCGGCATCGCTATGAAGTGAACAACACACTGCTTGCGCAGCTCGAAGAGCAGGGCTTGGTGGTTGCTGGTCGTGCGCCGGGTACTGATCTTTGCGAAATGGTTGAGTTGCCGTCAGATGTTCATCCGTGGTTTGTCGGTTGCCAGTTCCATCCGGAATTTACCTCTAACCCGCGTCAGGGCCACCCGCTGTTTACGTCTTACGTCAAGGCAGCGCTGGCCAGTCAGCAGGCTAAAGCCAAATGAAACTCTGTGATTTCCAGGTTGGCCTTGATCAGCCCCTGTTTTTGATCGCCGGGCCGTGTACTGCTGAATCGGAACAGCTTTGTCTTGATGTGGCTGGCCACATGAAAGAAATTTGCGGTCGACTCGGAATTCCGTACATTTTTAAAGCTTCTTACGACAAGGCGAATCGCAGTTCTGGTAAATCAGTGCGCGGTCTGGGGCTGGAAGAAGGCTTGCGCATCTTCTCCGAAGTCAAACGCCAAATTGGCGTTCCTGTTTTGACCGATGTTCACTCGATAGACGATATTGCAGCCGTTGCCTCGGTCGTTGACGTTTTGCAGACGCCGGCATTTTTGTGTCGCCAAACTGATTTTATCCACGCTGTCGCCTCCTGCGGCAAGCCGGTGAATATCAAAAAAGGCCAGTTTCTCGCACCGGGTGACATGAAAAACGTCGTCGACAAGGCGCGTGAAGTGAATAACGGTGCGGATAACCTGATGGTTTGCGAACGTGGCGCGACGTTTGGTTACAACAATCTGGTTTCGGACATGCGCAGCTTGGCCATCATGCGTGAAACTGGCTGCCCGGTGGTTTTTGATGCGACGCACAGCGTTCAATTACCGGGTGGGCAGGGCACGGTTTCTGGTGGTCAACGTGAATTTGTCCCAGTTTTAGCGCGGGCTGCGGTGGCGGTGGGGATTTCAGGTTTATTCATGGAAACCCATCCCAATCCGGAAAAAGCCTGGTCAGATGGCCCGAATAGCTGGCCGCTGGATCGCATGGAAAGCCTGCTAACTACCCTGGTGGCGCTCGATAAAGCCGTCAAGGCTGCCGGTTTTGAAGAATTAAGTTAACAATCTAGTTTAAATTTCTATTTCAACCTATTGATAACAAGGAATAAACATGAGTTCAATTGTTGATGTTGTTGCCCGTGAAATTCTTGATTCCCGTGGTAATCCGACTGTCGAAGCGGATGTGCTGCTGGAAAGTGGCGTCATGGGTCGTGCCGCCGTTCCTTCCGGCGCTTCCACCGGTTCGCGTGAAGCCATTGAGTTGCGTGATGGCGATGCCAGCCGCTATCTCGGCAAAGGCGTGATGCAGGCGGTCGAGAACGTCAATACCGAAATTTCTGAAGCGATCATCGGTCTTGATGCGCAGGAACAAGCTTTCATCGATCAGACGATGATTGACCTCGATGGTACGGACAACAAGTCCCGCCTCGGCGCCAATGCGATTTTGGCCGTATCGATGGCGGTTGCCAAAGCAGCGGCTGAAGAGTCTGGTTTGCCGCTCTACCGTTACTTCGGTGGCATGGGCCCGATGCAGATGCCGGTGCCGATGATGAACATCATCAACGGTGGCGAGCACGCCAACAATAGTCTGGATATTCAGGAATTCATGATCATGCCGGTTGGCGCGGTCAATTTCCGCGAAGCCCTGCGTTGTGGCGCTGAAATTTTCCATTCATTGAAGAAGCTGCTCGACAAAAAGGGCCACTCAACGGCTGTTGGCGACGAAGGTGGTTTTGCCCCGAATCTGGGTAGCCATGCCGAAGCCCTGCAAATCATCATGCAGGCGATTGAAGCTGCAGGTTATGTACCGGGTCAGGACGTTCTGCTGGCGCTGGATTGTGCGGCATCCGAGTTCTACAAGGAAGGCAAGTACCATCTGGCTGGCGAAGGTCTGCAACTGACCTCGGCTCAATTTGTTGATTATCTGGCGAATCTAGCTGACCAGTTCCCGATTGTTTCGATCGAAGATGGGATGTCTGAAGCCGACTGGGATGGCTGGAAACTGCTGACTGATCGTTTGGGTAAAACGGTGCAGATCGTCGGCGATGACATCTTCGTCACCAACACCAAGATATTCAAGGAAGGGATCAAGAAGGGCATTTGTAACTCCATTCTGGTCAAAATCAACCAGATCGGTACGCTGTCTGAAACCTTCGCCGCCGTCGAAATGGCCAAGCGCGCCGGTTACACTGCGGTGATTTCGCATCGCTCCGGTGAAACCGAAGACAGCACCATCGCTGATATCGCTGTTGGTCTCAATGCCGGCCAGATCAAGACCGGTTCGCTGTCGCGTTCTGACCGCATTGCCAAGTACAACCAGCTGATTCGTATCGAAGAAGATTTGGGCGATACCGCTTCCTATCCCGGTCGCGAAACCTTTTATAACCTGCGGTAATTGGTTATTGGGGATTAGTCATTGGGGAAAGGCAACCCCAATTCCCATTAACTAATCCCCTCTCACGCCTTATCATTCCCTGTGCGCTGGCTGACGGTCGCTCTGCTCGTTTTTATCGGCCTCATCCAGTACCCGCTCTGGCTGGGGAAGGGCGGCTGGTTGCGGGTTTGGGAGTACGACCGGCAACTGGAGCAGCAAAAGGAAGTGACCAAAGGCCTGGAAATCCGCAATGCCGGACTTGATGCAGAGGTTCGGGATTTGAAGCAGGGTTACGACGCGATTGAAGAACGGGCGCGCTTCGATTTGGGGATGATCAAGCAGGATGAAAGTTTTATTCAGATTCCTGAAAAAGTTCCCGGAAAATAACGCTAATAAAGACGTCGACCGTAACATTTGCCTCCGCTAGAATCGCTCACAGCAAGTCCCTCAGAGCGCTCTAGGAGAACGATATGCTGCTCAAGGTTGGAGACAAGGCACCGGGCTTCGTTTTGCCGGATGCAGATATGGCATCGATTGATTTGGCAGGATTTCTGGGTAAAAGTAATCTGGTTATTTTCTTTTATCCCAAGGATGGCACGCCGGGTTGCACCAAGGAAGTGACTGATTTTTCCGATCATGAAGATGATTTTGGTGCGCAAAATTGTGTTTTGCTGGGAGTTAGTCGGGATGATTGCCTGAAGCATGCCGAGTTTCGCGACAAGGAAGGTATTGGCACGGAGTTGCTTTCTGATGCGTCAGGCAATGTATGTAAGCTGTACGGAGTTTGGCAGGCTAAAGAGGTGGACGGGCATAAAAAATTTTGCATCGTTCGCTCCACCTTCATCATTGATCGCGCAGGCATTATTCGCCACGCGCTCTACAACGTTAATTACAAGGGCCACGCCATGGAAGTGCTGCGCCTCGTCAAGGAATTGAATTCATGAATACGGTTACTAAAAATTGTGTCATTACCCTCGATTACCACGTAACCGACCCGGACGGTGAGGTGGTCGATGAGGGCCGTGAGCCGCTGGTTTATCTGCACGGCGGTTACGACGATATTTTTCCGTTGATCGAAGAGGCGCTGCAGGGCAAGGCAGTCGGCGAGTCGGTCAAGGTCAAGCTACAGCCGGACGAGGCTTTTGGCGATTACGATGCTGAACTGGTGCAAGTCGAGCCGCGCAAAGATTTCCCGAAAGAAATCGAAGTCGGCATGCAGTTTGAAGGCGGGCCGGAAGAGGGCGAAGGCGACGACGAATTCATCATTTATCGCGTCACCGATATTGCCGATGACAAGGTGGTGCTGGACGGCAACCACCCGCTAGCGGGTATGGCGCTGGTCTTTACCTGCACGGTAACAGCGATTCGCCCGGCCAGTGCTGAAGAGTTGGAACATGGTCATGTCCATAATCCGGACGATGACGAGGAAACCTGTCACTGAGGTTTGGGGAGCCAAGGATTCGCTTCAAAGCGGATCGGCGTGGGGGAATCGGTATCGATGATTCCCCGCGTCCAGCCCATAGTGGGGTAGCCGAAGGTTTCTACGCGGGTGAAATTAGGTAGTTTTTTGCCTTGGGCATTACGCAGCGGATGATCAATCCGGCTGTTGTGCGAGTCGCCGTGAACCGCGACGACTTGACCCGTGAAATTTTGCGTTTCGGCGGATAGGCTGTTCAAAAAATCCTCGTAACCGCGATGCGCCAAGCCTTGCGTGAAGTGCTTGAAGTGCGGGTCGGCTTGAAACAGCACCACAATTCCGCTCAATTTTTCACGCCTGGCGAGGGCAAAACTTTCTTTTAGCCAAGCCAAAATGGCCGGATTTCTGGCAGTAAATTCGCGACTGGGCTCCTCGCGCAAACCAAAATTATTGTTACCGCCCGGGATGTTCAGGGTGACGAACAACACCGGCCCGATACGGAAGCGGCTGTGTTCAGGGTAGTCACCGGCCTGTCGCTCAAGGGCGAGTTTTTTCTGACCGAGGGAAAAATTGTTTTGCCAGAATAGCTCGCGTAGCTTGTTCAGGCGTTCAAGCGGGTCGTAGGCGCCGTTTGATAGTCGCTCGCAATCGCTCCATTCATTGTCGCCGGGGATAAAAAGGAAGGGCGCCTGGCTGGTGTTGAATAATTTTTGGCGATCGGTGAATAGCTCGTCGTCACAGCGATCCTGTCCATTTTTGAAGTCACCGACATGGGCGATGAAGGCCATCGGTTGTTGGTTGATCGCTTGCAGCATGAGCGGTAACTGGCCACGTTCTTCAGCGGAGTAAGGCGTATCGCCGATCAATGCAAAATTCCAGATTTCAGCTTGAGCTGAATGGCCGATCACCAGCAGGAAAACGATGAGCCAGCGTTTCATTCGAGCAGTCCTTTCAGGGCATAAAGTGCGTCAAGCGCTTCGCGCGGGGTCAGGCGGTCGGGGTCGAGGGTGGCGAGCTGATTCAGCGCCGGGTGAGGTTCAGCTTCTGCTGGTTCCGGTGCGCTCTGGGCGAAAAGATCAGGCTGTAGCGGGTCGACCGTTGCCCGTTGCTCAAATTCACGCAGTTGCTTGCGGGCGGCTTTAACGACCGCATTGGGAATACCGGCCAGCGCTGCCACCTGAATGCCGTAACTTTGATTGGCCGGACCTTCTTGGACTGAGTGCATGAAGACGATGCGGTCGTTGTGTTCGACAGCGCCCAGATGCACGTTGGCCAGTTCGCTGTACTCGTGTGAGAGGCGGGTCATTTCAAAGTAGTGCGTGGCGAATAGGGTCAGGCAGCGGTTCTTGTCGATCAGGTGACGGAGGATGGCGAAGGCCAGCGCCATACCGTCGAAGGTCGAGGTGCCGCGACCGATTTCATCCATCAGCACCAG
The DNA here is from genome assembly GCA_028687645.1 of Rhodocyclaceae bacterium. GTDB lineage: Bacteria > Pseudomonadota > Gammaproteobacteria > Burkholderiales > Rhodocyclaceae > Azonexus. The sequence continues at coordinate 81,051 of JAQTZQ010000002.1, read as the reverse complement.
GCTGTTGGGCGTTGCGTGGTGCAGAATGGCGGCGGCTTCGGTCATTTCGACCATGAAGGTCGAGCGCCCGGAGGCGAGATCGTCGGAGGCGCCGATGCGGGTAAAGATGCGGTCGAGTGGCCCGAGAATGCAGCGTTCGGCTGGCACGAAACTGCCGATGTGGGCGAGCAGGGCGATCAGCGCCGTCTGGCGCATGTAGGTTGATTTGCCGCCCATATTGGGGCCAGTGATCAGCAGCAGGCGACGGTTTTCAGCTAGGAGGCAATCATTGGCGATAAAGGGGGCGGCGCTGTTGGCCATTTCACCCTCAACGACCGGATGGCGGCCATTTATTACGGTCAACCCGATTTCCGGGGCAAATTCTGGTTTGTTCCAGTTGCGTTTGAGCGCCGTATCGGCAAAACCGGCGAGTAAATCAAGCTGGGCGATGGCGCGGGCGATGGTTTGCAGGCTGCTTACCGCTGGCAAAAGTTGATCGAGGATGCCTTCGTAGAGCAATTTTTCACGCGCCAGGGAACGCTCCTGGGCGGAAAGCGCCTTGTCTTCAAAGGCTTTCAGCTCCGGGGTGATGTAACGCTCGGCATTTTTTAGTGTTTGCCGGCGGCGGTAGTCGTCGGGGATTTTGTCGGTGTTGGCGTGCGTGACCTCGATGTAAAAGCCATGCACCTTGTTGAATTCAACCTTCAGACTGTTAATTCCGCTGCGCTCGCGTTCGCGGATTTCCATATCGATCAGGTAAGCACCGCAGTTATCGTTGATCGAGCGTAGTTCATCGAGATCGGCATCGTAGCCCGTGGCGATGACGCCGCCTTCGCGCACCAAAGCGGCGGGTTCGTTGGCGATGGCGTTGATCAGCAGGGTCAGGGTATCGGTTGGGGTCTCCAGATCGGCGAATAAATGCTGGAGCAATGGCGATGGCGAGTTGTCCAGCGGTGCACGTAGCGGAGCCAGTTGCTTGAGTGATTCGCGCAGACTGGCGAGGTCGCGTGGGCGGGCATTCCTCAGTGCGATGCGCCCGGCAATGCGTTCGATGTCGGCAATCCCGCGCAATTCACGACGCAGCTCACCGGCGATGCGGCCGTAATCTTCCAAGAGTGATTCGACGGCAAAATGGCGTGCTGCCGGAATCTCCCGTTCGCGCAGCGGATGGTGCAAGGCGTGGCGCAACTGGCGCGAACCCATGCTGGTGACGCAGTTGTCGAGCAGCGAGAACAGCGTTGGCGACGGCTGGCCACGCAGGGTTTCGGTCAGTTCCAGATTACGCCGGGTGGCCAGATCGAGGCCGAGGTAAGCGCCTTCGAGTTCTACGGTCAACGCCTTTAAATGCGGCAAATTTCCTGATTGCGTGGCTTGGGCGAATTGCAGCAAAGCGCCAGCAGCGCCGATGGCTGGGCGCAGTCCGTCGGTACCAAAGCCGGATAGCGACGCCACCTTGAACTGTTCGCAGAGCAGACGCTTGGCCGAGTCGACCTCGAAATACCAGTCCGGCTGGCGGGTGCGGGCAATGTCGAGCGGGAAATCGGGCTGCCAGGATTCCGGGTAAAGGATTTCAGCCGGACGGATGCGTTCAAGTGTTGCGGCAATCTGGTCGTTGGGGATTTCGGTCAGGATAAATTCACCGCTAGCCAGATTCAGCCGGGCCATGCCTGCTGTGTTGCGCGTTGAAGTCAGTGCCAGCAACCAGATATCGCGTTTGTCGTCGAGCAGCGCAGCATCGGTCAGTGTGCCCGGCGTGACAATACGACTGACGGCACGTTCGACCGGGCCTTTGCTGGTCGCCGGGTCACCGATTTGTTCGCAAATGACGACCGATTCGCCGAGCTTGACCAAGCGGGCGAGGTACGGCTCCAGTGAATGAAAAGGCACACCGGCCATCTTGATCGGCGTACCCGCCGTTTGGCCGCGCGTGGTTAGCGTGATGTCGAGCAGGCGAGCGGCTTTCTCCGCATCGTCAAAGAACAGCTCGTAGAAATCTCCCATTCTGAAAAAAAGTAAATTGTCCGGATGCTTTTCCTTGATGGAAAACCACTGGCGCATGACGGGGGTGTGCTTGGAGAGATCAATAGACATGGTGCGCGTGAGTCGCTTTCAGGCGGGGGGCGTAAGTAGTTCGAGCAAATGCGGGCCGCCTTGCTGGATGGCTTGATGCAGCGCGGTCTTAAAGGTTTCGTTATTTTCCGCGCGGGCGTAGTTGAGGCCAAAGGTCAGCGCTGCATGTTCAAAATTGATGGCTTGCGGCGTGCGCCAGCCTTGTTCAAACTCAGGTAATGCAGCTTGCGGCAGCAGGTCAAAAATACCGCCTCCCGCGTTGTTGACCGTAATGATTACCGCATTGCGACCCTGCGCCAGGGCGAGGCCGCCCAGATCGTGCTGGCTGGTGAGGTCGCCCAAAAGAGCAACGACACGGCCATGGATGGCGGCGATACCCAAAGCGGTCGAGATGTTGCCATCGATACCGCTGGCGCCCCGGTTGCCATAGAAAATCAGCGATTTTTCGCCACTGCCTGAATGAGTGTCGAGTTGGCGGATGGCTAGCGAGTTGCCGATGAAAAGTGGGCAATTCTCGGGTAGTTCGTCGATCAGCGTGGTGATGTGGTTTATCGCTTTTGGTGGCCTTGATTCCGCCTCAAGTTGGGTGAATGACGCTTGCCAGCCATCAGGTGCGGGCTTTGGCGAAGCCGCCTGAATCGCTTGGCAGGCGGCAACGGAGTCGGCGCGTAGCAGTTGGGTAAGGTGCTGATTCGGATCACTCCAGCGCGGTCGTGGTTCGACCAGCAGTTGAACCGGAACTTGGGTGATGAGGTTCTGAAGCGCCCGGGTGACTGGATATGCACCAAAGCGCAAGATCCACTCGGGGCGAAATTCGGCTTTTGCCAACCAACTTGTGTAGTGAACGCAAATCCGGCTGCGCTCATGCTGGCCAAAGCGCAGGTTGGAAAGCGGTTCGGCCAGGAGGGGGCAATCCAGTTGTGCGGCCAGTTGGGTGACAGCTTCGGGGAAATCCGGGTTTCGCGTTAGTTCACCGCAGATAATCAGGCCGGGCTTTCCCGATATCGCGGCAGCCAATTCCTCAACAGCGAGCGGGGAGGGCTGGAGTAGCGGCGGGCGAACGTGAATGGTTTTGGGGGGGCATGCCGATAAACCCGCATCTTGAGGAATCAAGGGCTCACGAAAGGGCTGATTGATATGCACCGGCCCCGGGTCCGGCCAGGTGGCTTGCTCATAAACCCGCGCGGCGAGGTGGTGCAAATAGGCCGGAGTAAAGCCAGCGTTAGGCGCCGCCAGGGCGTGACTGGCGCGCACATGCGAGCCAAAAAGATTGATCTGGTCGATGGTCTGGTTGGCGCCGCAGCCTTGCAGTTCTGGTGGGCGATCCGCCGAGATCAGGATCAGCGGGATGCCGGCCTGGCTGGCTTCAATGACGGCCGGAAACCAGTTGGCCGGAGCGGTACCCGAAGTGGCCAGCAGCAAGACCGGGCGCTGGCTGGCTTTGGCGATACCCAGCGCAAAAAAGGCCGCACTTCGCTCGTCGACCGTAACATTACAAATCAGTCCGGCTTGGCGCAGCATGGCGAGTGCCAGCGGGGTCGAGCGTGAACCGGGGGAAATAACGGCGTGCGTCGCGCCGGCAGCAACAAAGCCGGCGACCATGGCTTGCGACCACTGGAAATTGAGAGTGCCGGTATCAGGCATCCAGGCTCAGTCGAACAGATTCAACAGCGAATCGAGACCGCCGAAATTGATCGCGATGTCTGCCTTGGCGCGGGTTGCTGGTTTGGCTCGGAAGGCAACTGAAAGGCCGGCTTCAGCCATCATCAGCAAATCGTTGGCACCATCGCCGACGGCAATAACCTGTTCTTTTTGCAGCCCCAGCTCCTTGGTTAGGCGCAGGAGATGACGGGCCTTGACGGTCGCATCGACGATCTCGCCAACGACGCGGCCGGTCAACTTGCCGCCAGAGATTTCCAGCTCGTTGGAGGTGGCGAAATCAAAGCCTAGTTCGATGCGCAGACGCTCGGTGAAATAGGTAAAGCCACCGGACAAAATGGCGGTGCGTAGGCCAGAATTTTGCGCGGCTTCGAGCAGTTCGCGGGCGCCGGGCGAGAGTAACAAACGTTCGCCAAATACTTTGGCCAGAACGCGGGCATCGAGGCCGGCGAGCAGCGAGAGACGACGGCGCAGGCTTTCGCTGTAGTCGATTTCACCGCGCATGGCGGCTTCGGTCACTGCTGAGACTTCTTCCTTCTTGCCGGCGAAATCGGCCAGTTCATCGATGCACTCGATGGTGATCAGCGTTGAATCCATGTCGAAGCAGATAAGGCCGAAATCAGAGAGCTTTTTGCTGGGTTCGACAAAGGCCCAGTCGAGATGCTCGGCTTCAATGAGCGGGATGAGTCCGTCGAATGCTGGCGTGCGAGTGGCGCCGTGCAGGCAAACCACTTGCGGCGGTCGAGGTTCAACGGTCAACGCACCGGTGGCGGCAACAATGCGTTCAAGCAAAAAAGTGGGCAGTGCGCCGCTTTGGATTATCAAAGTCATGGTTGAGCTATAAAAAGCGTGTAACGAAGTGAGTTTACTGCGGATTAGTCAGCCTCTAACTAAATGCAATTCCAGCATGTGCCGCAATTTTTGATGCCAGCTTGTTAAAGTCTGTGTAACAGCTTCTTACGGCTTCAATATGAGCACCAATTGCTCCATCCGCTGATTTTAGGAAAAAAATCGGTTTGCGTGCTTCCTTCGCCATAGGCATCAGACTCCGATAGTGCTTAAGCAAGGATAAACAATAAGGGTCTTGGGCTGTGCTCGGAAGCGTTTTATTTTCTTCTCCCAAAACGGATTCACGATAGACGCCTGGTATGCGATCCATCCATCGCTTGTAGGCTTTGACTGGACGGCTATCGAGAATTCCGTGCTGCATAACGATGTAGCCAATCGGTTGCATGGCGCCCTTGGGCAATGACAGGTCTGCTGGTGCTTTGGATAGCATGTCTGACCAGACATGTCTCCATTCGCGGAGTGTAGGCCCCAGGTTTTTCAAACCTTGTAGCGAGAAAAGATCGGGAGCCAACGGCAAGCAAACTTGATCAGAGGCAATAAGGGCAGCACGATTGATTGCGCCGAGATTCGGGCCGACGTCAATCAATACGAGTTCAGCCCCCCACTCAGTACCTTGTTGCACTAGTCTGTGAAATGCTGTCATTGTGCGGAAGGCAGATTCGTCACGATTATGGCAACGAGGCCAAGCGTCGGACAGTTTGTCTTCAAATCTGGATAAACCGAGGTCGCCTGGCAAGAGACCAAGCTTTGGGTGGATTTTCTCTACATGGGGATGGGCAATATCCCCAATGCCCCTGAGTATTGGCCGAATTGCACCATAGACCGTGTCAGGATGCTCATCGTCCGGCCAGAGGCTTTCTAAACGATCTTCGTCCAGAAACATGGCAGTGAGGTTGGCTTGGGGGTCCAAATCGACAGCCAGGGTTTTGATGCCATGATCAGCAAACATCCAGGCCAGGTGGTAAACGAGAGAAGTTTTACCCACGCCGCCCTTGTTGTTGAAGAAGGCGATAGTCTTCATGCAGGCCTCCGGAGAATTTTGACCAGCACACTATGCTCATCGAACTCGAATTGAGCCCGTGGATTGCCGTTTTGCTCAAGTAATGCCTGGGCGCGCTGGACGCCATAACCAAACCTGTTCACAAATCCCAAAGACTTCATGCCTTCAGCGATTACGGGGTTCCGATAGCTATTGCGTGTAGGAAAATTTTCAGGAGTGGCCTCACCGTAGAGTCCGCCGGGGCTTTGTATTTCGATGTGCTCTGAAAATGCGTAGAAGCGGATCGGACTATTGCTATCGTAATTTCGGTGCATGACGGCGTTCATCAGTAGCTCGCGCAATGCCCATTCCGGGTAATCCGGCAGCAGTTTTTCTTCAAATGTGCTGATTGGGTGCATTGTTGTCTTTATCAATAGCTTAAGTCGACCTTCCAACTCGCGCAGGATGGAATGTAGATCCCCGGAGATTTCAGCCTGGTCTTCGGGCATATCTGTCAGGTCAGTGCCGGGTAGCTTTAGAAACTGAACATAGCTTCCCGGCAGGAAAAAGCGTGGATTCTTACCAAAAAGAAGAATCCCGGCATGGGTTGGGCATGCGCGTTCGGGGTCAAACAATCGTAGGGAAGCAAGCTGTAGCTCAACAGGGCGATGATTGGCCGCAATAGTTTCTTGATCAACCACCTCTCTACGATAGGCATCAAATTGACCCAATGCCAGATCGTCCAGCGTTCCCTCCGTACAGGGGCGCGCATCGAATGAACGAGCCAAGGCAACTCTGCGTTCGGATAAAAGGCGTTCCTCCTGCTCATTGGCAATCGCCTTTCTCGGACCAACGCGTATGTGAATGCGCCCTTTGAAACGGACAGGGGGCAGGTCGGATGGAATGACTTCAACAACCGCAATATCACCCGCTTCAAAAGAATATTTTGCAACGTTAATTACGGGCTGCGGCAGGACGTTGCCATCAGACCGAATGCCCCCAAGATTTTTTAGAAGTTCGTCGGTAACAGTCAGCCCAGAGAGTGTCCCGTTGTCATTTACGCCGACGAGCAAATAGCCCGATTGCCGATGATTGGGCAAATCATTCGCGAAAGCACAGATTGCTTGGCCGAATTTGTCTGAATTATTAGTAGATGCCGTACGCTCAATACGATCTGACTCCAGATCAGATAGCAGTGCTTTTAATTGTTCTTCTGTCAGCATGGTGCCTTTTGTCCTTGTAAACGCTCAGCTCATTGTCTCTCGCTGAGCCTGTTTCGGATTTGTCGCGGGTTTTGGCGGCAGTCAAGAATCGCCATAACGGTGACCAATTCACCATCCATCGGGTAGTACACCGCAAAGGGGAAACGCTTACCCAAGGTTCGGTGAAAACGACAATTGGGTTTGGGATGGATGCCTGCGTAAAGTACGAGAGAGTCGATGTCAGCAAAAAGGCTATCGAGAAAATAGGTGCCAACACCCGGAGCCTGTTGCTCGTACAACCCATAGCCATCCAGCAAATCTTGCTCGGCAGAGCGGGTTAGGAAAGTCTTCATTTATTCCCTAAGCGGTACGGCTACGAATACGTTGTTTCGCATCACTCCAGGCGGATATTGACTCTGCTCCCTGATTGAGCATTACTTGACGTTGGGCAAGAACATCACCATGCCAAGCGGGAATCGCTACAGCACTTGACTCGCTGCTACTTAGGCTTTCCCAGAGCGATTCCATCAGTTGGATTTTTTCCGAGACAGGCATTTTGGCAAGATCGGTGTGAGTCATGAAATCTTCCTTTCGTATTGTCTGGAAAATGTGGGCCGTGCCCTATTTTTCCTCTTCTGGAAAAGCGGGTTAGCTTTCGTTTCCACCGGACTCACCATGTGCAGCAGAAAAAAGTTCCTGAAGTAACTCTGCGTGCTTTTTTACATCTCCTTTGCCGAGCCGAATTCTGTACCGATTCCAACGACTGTCATAGTCCAAAACATCTAGCCCGGCAGTTTCTATCTTCTGTTCAATCTCATCCTGTTTTTTTAGCCTAGGCTCCACGCGCATGGAAATCTTCTGAGGGCGGAAAATGACGAAATTGTCTGCCTGTCCTTGTCTTGCAAGACCGATATAAAACTTGTTGAATTTGAGCTCAAGCGACGGATCAAGTTGTTTGAGAACTTCCAGTAACTCGTCAGCCATTGCTACGGTTGCTTTGGAGCCGCGCGCTTCCCAGTATGCCCTGTCCGTGGCTTCATGAACTTCTTCGTCCTCATCAACGAGACCAAGCTGTACCTGATCCAATACAGTTGTAAAAATAAGGGATACGGTATTGCCAAGCTGAACTGCCCGCATTTGGATTGCAATAAGTGGAATGGTGCCGTTAAACAAAGAAATCACGTTGAGAAATCTGCTTGTGATCTCTTCAGCAACGATAACAGCAGTGTGGTCGTACTGTGGATACCGCTTTCGCTCAATGTCCCAGTACTCGATAGTTCGGATAATGTGAGACTCGTCAGTTTTCCCAAGCTGAATTTCCACCTCGTATCGTCGGTTTCCCTCTGCTTCTTGCAGAAGCAAATCCAGTCTGCCGGCGCGAGGTTGATTCCTTTCGCGGTCTTTAAGAATAACGTCATCCAGCCCCAAAATTGTTGGGTCTTCGGAGATGCGATCTTGTACCCATTTTTCGTTTAGCGTCGGATGGGTCTTAAGTTTGAGGTGGATCAGTTTTTCGTAATTGAGTGCCATGATGACTTCTTTTGAGGACTAATGATTGTGGTGCAAATGGAGCGTAGTTCTATTTATATGGCGATTAGAGGTGAAACTCATACCGGCCTGTCTTCCGGATGTATGTCGTTATGAAGTAATTTATCCAGAATCGGCTGCCAGCGAATCACGATCTCCGAGAAAATGGTCGGGGCACGTTCTCCAGCCATTTCGGCGATTTCCGGGCCGTCGTATTGGCCATCTTGCAGGACATAAATAGTCAGCACACGGTCAACCGGGTGAACCAGCCAATATTCGCGAACGCCTGCACGTTGGTAAAGATTGCGTTTAGTCAGGTGATCGTGTCGTGCGGTGGCGGGGGAGAGGATTTCGATGATCCAGTCCGGTGCGCCGCGCACGTTGCGTTCGGTGAGTTTTTTGGGGTCGCAAACAACCAGGATGTCAGGCTGGACGACGGTGGTGGCGTGATCGTCGGCCTCATCCGAGGCCGGGAGCAGGACGTCGACCGGCGCGATGAGGGCGCGGCATGGGGCGCCGTCGAGGGCTTCGTCGATTTGGCGGAATAGTTGTCCAGCGAGCGTCTGATGGCTGATGGTCGGCGCTGGCGCCATGGCATACGCTTCGCCGTCGATCAGCTCCCAGCGTTCGTCATCTGGCCATTTCAGGTAGTCGGCGTAGGTAAAAGATGGTTTAAGGGCTTTCGGTAAGGCCATGTTTCGAAATCCTTCTTTGTCAGCCAGAAAATTCAAACGGATTAAATACGTTTACCCCAAGTGCGTTGAAATCAGCGGTATTTCGTGTGGCTATCACCAAATGATGTATTTTGGCCGTTGCTGCAATCATCGCGTCTTCGTATAGGGTGTCTGATTTTTTGTGCATCAAGCGAGCCCAACACCTGAAGGTGGCAGCATCCATTGCCAAAATATTATAGGTGGCGGCAACAAGTTCAAGCCAGGCTTCAATTTCTTTTGCTTTGGCTTCGTCCTGTTCTCGCGTTAACTCAATGCCGGCCTGTATTTCCCCCAGTGTGACGGCGGACAAATAAAGTTGTGCATCGTCGATTGAATTTAGCCAACTCAGCACAGCCCCATGCGGACGAGGTTTGCGCAATTCAGAGATGATATTGGTGTCGAGTAAGTACATCGGTTCATTCAAACGCCAAAGCGTTGACTTCGCGCCGCCGGGCTTGGCCTCTCTCTGGAATGATCAATTCGCCGCGCGCTGTATCCGAGAGTAAAAGTTGCTTGAGCGTGGGGCGTGCTGCGGATTGCAGTCGCCGCCATTCCTGCACAGGGACTAAAACTGCGGCTTCAGCCCCACGCTTCGTTACCATTTGTGGTCCCTCAGCGATACAGGCATCAAGAAACTCACTGAATCTTGCTTTGGCATCCTGAACTGGCCAAGTATGCATTTTTAGCCCCTTCTGACTAGTTGAATGACTAGGTTATAGCGGGGCAATTTCTCTGTCAATGGCGTGTGATCGAAAGCGAGGGGGATGGTTACTTGTTGTGCCTGATCCGCAATCTCAGGAACGCAAGAAGTCGAAAAATCCACGTTTAGGTGGGCTGCGGGAAATGATTTTGCTGGCTTTTTTGGCAAGGGCATCATCTTGCAGGCATTCGATGGCGGCAATCAACTCGACGGGAGCGCCTTTGCTGTTCATCTCCTGCACCAGAAAATGAATCATGCCTTGGCGCTGATCATTGGGCTGGGTGAGCAGTTTTGTGAGCGTGGCATGAATGGCCGGGTTTTCGCAGGCAACCCGCAGCAGGGTGACGAAACTCTCGATTTCGCTGACGCTGGCGGGTTGTGAGCGAGCCATGAAATTTACTGTTAGTCGGGCAGGCGTTCCGGCAACACATCACGCAACAAAACTGCGGCGTCGCGGATCATTTTTTCGGTGGTCTCCCAATCCACGCAGCCGTCAGTGACCGAGCAGCCGTATTTGAGTTGGCTGAGATCGGCGGGGATCGGCTGATTGCCGGCTTCGATATTCGATTCGATCATCACGCCGAGCAGGGAATTGTTACCGAGGCGGATCTGATTGACGATGTCGGCCATAACCAGCGGCTGCAATTCCGGCTTTTTGGAGCTGTTGGCGTGTGAGCAATCGACGACGATGTTGTGCGGCAATTTGGCCTTGCTCAGCGCCTGTTCAACCATGGCGACAGAAACGGTATCGTAGTTCGGACGGCCATCACCGCCGCGCAGCACGATATGGCCGTGGTTGTTGCCTTTAGTGCGCACCACTGCCACCCGACCCTGGCCGTTGATGCCGAGGAAGGAGTGCGGATTCGAGGCCGACAAAATGGCGTTGACCGCAACGCCGAGGTCGCCGCTGGTGCCGTTCTTGAAACCAACCGGGGTGGAAAGCCCGGAGGACATTTCGCGGTGGGTTTGCGATTCGGTGGTGCGTGCGCCGATAGCCGTCCAGGTGATCAAGTCACCGTAGTATTGCGGCGAAATCGGGTCGAGCGCCTCGGTGCCGGTCGGCAGGCCGATTTCGGCGATCTCAAGCAGGAACTGACGGGCTTTTTCCATGCCGATGTCGACACGGAAGCTGTCATCCATGAACGGATCGTTGATGTAACCCTTCCAGCCCACCGTGGTGCGCGGCTTCTCAAAATAGACGCGCATGATGATTTGCAAGGTATCGCCGACATCATCCGCGAGCTTTTTCAGGCGGTGGGCGTAATCAAGGCCGGCTACCGGATCGTGAATGGAGCAGGGGCCGACCACCACAAACAAACGGTGATCCTTGCGGTCAAGAATCTTGCGCAGCAGGTTGCGGCCATGCGTGATGGTTTTGGCCGCCTTGTCAGAAATCGGCAGCTTGGCGTGGATTTCTTCCGGCGTCGGCATCGCGTCGAAGGCGCTTACGTTGAGGTTTTCTGTGTTTTTGGTCATTTTGTCAGCTCGCGTATCATGTCTTTGACTGCTGTTACCTTGTCGTTGAGGGTCGGGCAGTGGCGTAAAAGGGAGATTTTATCTTGTCCGGCCAGCTTATAGCTGCGGTTCTTCTGAATCAAATTGATTATCTTGATCGGTTCGATAGGCGGATTTTTGGAAAATTCCGGGCTGAACTGGATCGTTACCTGATCGTTGCTTGCATCCAGCTTCTGAATCAGCAATGGTTTGACCAGCAAACGCAGCCGATGCGTGGCGAGCAGGCTTTGTGCCTGAATCGGTAATTCTCCAAAGCGGTCGATCAACTCTTCTTGCATGGCGTCAATATCTTCAGCGCTGTCGCCATTGGCCAGCCGTTTGTACAAAGTCAGGCGTTCATGCACATCGGGGCAATAGCCGTCTGGCAGCAGTGCCGGCGTGCGCAGGTTGATTTCGGTGCCGATGCCGAGCGGCTGCGTAAGGTCGGTGGCGTTGAGGTGTTTGCCTTGCTTCATGGCGGCAACGGCGCGGTTGAGCATGTCGGCATACATCGTGAAGCCGACTTCCTGCATTTCGCCGGACTGGTTATCACCCAGCACCTCGCCGGCGCCGCGAATTTCCAGATCGTGCATGGCGAGGAAGAAGCCGGAACCGAGTTCTTCCATCGACTGAATTGCCTCCAGGCGCATTTTGGCCTGCTTGGTCAGCGCCTTGTCATCCTGCACCAGCAGGTAGGCGTAGGCCTGGTGGTGAGAACGACCGACGCGGCCACGCAGTTGGTGTAGCTGGGCGAGGCCGAATTTCTCTGAGCGGTTGATCAGGATGGTGTTGGCGTGTGGGTTGTCGATGCCGGTTTCGATGATGGTCGTGCACAGCAAGACGTTGGCGCGCTGGCCGGTGAAGTCGCGCATGACGCGTTCCAACTCGCGCTCGTTCATTTGGCCGTGGCCGATGACGATACGCGCTTCCGGCACCAGCTTGGCCAGTTTTTCCTGCATGTTGGCGATGGTGTCGACTTCGTTATGCAGGAAATACACCTGGCCGCCGCGCTTGAGTTCGCGCAGCACGGCTTCGCGGATGATGCCGTCGGAGAAATTGCTGACAAAGGTTTTGATGGCCAGGCGTTTCTGCGGCGCGGTGGCGATGACCGAGAAGTCGCGCAGGCCTTCCATGCTCATCGCCAGCGTGCGCGGGATGGGCGTTGCGGTCAGCGTGAGAACATCGACTTCGGCGCGCATGGCTTTCAGTGTTTCTTTCTGACGGACGCCAAAACGGTGTTCCTCATCGATAACGACCAAGCCGAGGCGGCTGAACTTGACGTCCTTGCCGATCAGCTTGTGCGTACCAATGATGATGTCGATCTTGCCTTCACTTAATTCCTGCAAGGCTTGGGCTGACTCCTTGGCGGTCTTGAAGCGGGAAATTTCGGCGATTTTCACCGGCCAGTCGGCAAAGCGGTCGGCGAAGGTCTGGTAATGCTGTTCGCAGAGCAGGGTGGTCGGGCACAAAACGGCCACCTGCTTGCCACCAGCCACGGCGCAGAAGGCGGCGCGCAGAGCCACTTCAGTCTTGCCGAAACCGACATCGCCGCAAACCAGTCTATCCATCGGCTTGCCCGAACGCATGTCCTGAATCACGGCGAGAATGGCTTGTGCTTGATCGTTGGTTTCTTCAAAGCCGAAACCGTCGGCAAAGGCTTCGTAATCGTTTTCCTGAAAATCGAAGGCATGGCCTTGACGAGCAGCGCGAGCGGCGTAGAGGGCGAGCAGTTCGGCGGCGGTGTCGTGCGCCTGTTCGGCGGCTTTGCGTTTGGCTTTTTCCCACTGGCCAGAGCCTAGTGTATGCAGCGGGGCGCTTTCCGGGTCGGCGCCGGAATAGCGCGAAATAACGTGCAACTGAGCGACCGGGACAAAAAGCTTGGCGTCGTTGGCGTAATGCAGCTCGAGGAATTCCTGCTCGCCGAGGCCTAAATCCATGCGTACCAGTCCTTGGTAGCGGCCAATGCCGTGGCTTTCGTGCACCACCGGGTCGCCGACTTTGAGTTCGGTGAGATCTTTCAGCCAGTTATCGAAACTGGCCTTTTTCTGCGATTCGCGCCGGGTGCGGCGGGGTGAGCCGGCGAAGAGTTCGGTTTCGGTGATGAAGGCGAGGGGCGGGGGAGGGGGGATGGGGGATTGGGGATTGAGGGGGAGTGCGAAGCCGTTTTGTAGTGGGCCAATGCCTAGCGCCAGTTTGGCGTTACTGGCGAGAAAGCCGGCCAGATCGGCGCTGGTTTCAGGTTTCAGGCCATGTTCGGAGAACATCGCGGCCAGGGTTTCGCGCCGGCCTGCGGTTTCGGCGATCAGCAGCGCGCGGCCATTGAAGCTGGCTAGATAATTTTTCAGCGCACCGAGCGGGTCGTCGCTTCTACGGTCAACGGCGATATTGGGCAGTTTTCCGGCGTCACGATTTTTGGCATCGAAAGCCAGTCGACCGTAAGACTTTGCGGCGCTAAAGAATGCCTCATCAGTCAGGAATAATTCATCAGGCGGCAGCAGTGGCCGTGATTTGTCGCCCTGCAACAGGTTGTAGCGCGATTTGGTATCAGCCCAGAACGCAGCAATGGCAGCCGGTGCATCGCCGTGGGTGACGAAAACGGCATCCTTCGGCAGGTAATCGAAAATGCTCGCCATTTCATCAAAGAACAGCGGCAGGTAATACTCGATACCGGCACTGGCGATGCCGGTGGAAATGTCTTTGTAAATGCCCGATTTGGCCGGGTCGCCCTCAAAACGGTCACGGAAACTCTGACGAAAATGCGTGCGGCCCTTGTCATCCATGGGGAATTCGCGCGCCGGCAGCAGGCGCATTTCCGGCACCGGGTAGACAGTGCGCTGGGTGTCGACGTCGAAGGTCTTGATACTTTCGATCTCGTCATCAAACAGATCAAGCCGGTAAGGTAATTGCGAACCCATCGGGAAGAGGTCGATCAGCCCACCGCGAATCGAGTATTCGCCGGGCGAAACTACCTGCGTAACATGAGCGTAGCCGGCCAGCGTGACCTGGCTGCGGAACTTGTCGGCGTTGAGCTTCTGGCCCTTTTTGAATTCGAAGGTGTAAGCCGCCATGAACTCCGGCGGTGCCAGCCGATTGACTGCGGTCGACGCCGGAACGAGCAAGATTTCCACCTCACCCTGCAAGGCGGACCATAGCGTCGCAAGCCGCTCGGAAACTAGATCTTGGTGCGGCGAGAAATGATCGTAAGGCAGCGTTTCCCAGTCCGGCAGCAAACGCACCTTGATCCCCGGTGCAAACCACGGAATTTCATCCAGCAAGCGCTGAGCATCGGCGGCGCTGGCGGTGATTACGGCCAACGTGCGGCCCTTGTTCTGCTGCGCCAGTTCGGCCAGCGCCAGGGCATCACCAGAGCCAGCCAGCGGCGGAATATCGATACGGGCGCCGGGCTTGGGTAGGGCAACGAGGGAAAGCAACGGTTTGGGAACGGACACAGTGATGCTTCAAAACAGTGCGGGGTGAGAATTATAGCTGGCAGGCTGATCTGGGCGATCCTGTAAAATAATTATAATTTTACATAATACAAATTATGCGCGGTAGTAATTGGGTTTGGTTGAGCCAAAATAGGCGGCTATATCTGAAATGCTGTAATGTCTTATTTCGCTTGAAAGACAAACGCCAAGGAACATTCAAAATGACAACAGAAGAAAACTTCACGTCGGAAGAAATTGCCAAGCTGGAAATTTCCTTGCCGACTTCGCTCGAACTCTGTCGCCTTGGTTTGGCGACCATGATCGATATTCGCCAGACTTTTGAAATCGAGCTAAAAGGCGCAATCCCGGATACCGAGCATATTCCGATGTTTGAACTCAAGGTGATGCTGGGCCATACCCTGACCGAAGATGAGCAGGATATTCTCGACGCTGGCGAGATCAAGGAAATGGATGCGAAATCGTTTTTCACGACGATCAATAAACTGCACCACACTAGCGATCACCTGTTGCTTTGTATCTGCAATAGCGGTCGTCGTAGTTTGAGTGCTGCTTCACTACTGCGCACCCTGGGCTACCCGAAGGCTCTGTCAGTGGCTGGTGGATTTGTGGCGTGGAAGAAGTTGCAACAGCAGAATTCTTGACTGCCGCGTCAATAATTTGCCAAAAAAAGCCGGGGAGACCCGGCTTTCTAAATTTCTGGCAATTATCACGGTCGACCGCGAAAATCAGCCCTTTTTATGACCGGCCAGACGTGTCCAGGTATCGACAACGGTGTCCGGGTTCAGGGAAATGCTGTTGATCCCCTGATCCATCAGCCATTCGGCCAGATCCGGGTGATCGGACGGCCCCTGGCCGCAGATGCCGATGTATTTGCCGGCCTTGTTGGCTGAGGCAATGGCCATTGCCAGCAGTTTTTTGACTGCTGGATCACGTTCGTCGAACAGGTTGGCAACCAGGCCGGAGTCACGGTCGAGGCCGAGGGTGAGCTGGGTCAGGTCGTTGGAACCGATCGAGAAACCGTCGAAGATTTCCAGGAATTCATCGGCCAGCAGCGCGTTGGACGGGATTTCGCACATCATGATCAGTTTGAGTTCATTCTCGCCCTGCTTCAGGCCATGTTCGGCCAGCAGGTCGACAACGCCCTGCCCTTCGCTAACGGTGCGGACAAACGGCACCATCAGTTGCACGTTGGTCAGGCCCATGTCTTCACGTACATACTTCATGGCGCGGCATTCCATCTCGAAACAGTCGCGGAAGGACTGGGCGATGTAACGCGAGGCACCACGGAAGCCGAGCATCGGGTTTTCTTCTTCCGGCTCGTACAACTCGCCACCAAGCAGCTTGCGGTATTCGTTGGATTTGAAGTCGGAGAGACGAACGATGACCGGGTTCGGCCAAAAGGCGGCGGCGATAGTCGAAACGCCTTCAACCAGCTTCTCGACGAAAAACTCCTTCGGTGAAGCGTAACCACGCGCCCGGCGCTTGATTTCTTCGCGCTTGGAAGCCGGCAGGCGTTCAACATCGAGAATGGCTTTCGGGTGAATGCCAATCACGTTGTTGATGATGAACTCGACGCGGGCTAGGCCAACGCCAGCATTCGGTAATTGGGCAAAGTCAAAAGCCAGCTCTGGGTTACCGACGTTCATCATGATTTTGAGCGGAATTTCCGGCATGGCGGCGATATCACGCGTCGTCACTTCAAAATCCAGGCTGCCGCGATAAACGTGGCCGGTGTCGCCTTCGGTGCAGGAGACGGTAACGATCTCACCTTCGTGCAGCGTTTGCGTCGCATCGCCACAACCGACAATTGCCGGAATGCCCAGCTCACGGGCGATGATGGCGGCGTGGCAGGTACGACCACCGCGGTTGGTGACAATGGCGGAAGCGCGCTTCATCACCGGCTCCCAGTTCGGATCGGTCATGTCGGCAACCAGTACATCACCCGGTTTAACCTGGTCCATTTCCTTCGGGTCCTTGACGATACGCACCGGGCCAACACCAATCTTCTGGCCAATGGCACGACCGGAAGCGAGGACTTTGGAGAAGGATTTGAGCTTGAATTTCTCAACCTTGCCGGCGCCGGCTTGCGACTGCACGGTTTCCGGGCGGGCTTGCAAAATATAGAGCTTGCCGTCGATACCGTCCTTCCCCCATTCGATGTCCATCGGGCGACCGTAGTGCTTTTCGATAATCATCGCGTAACGCGCCAGTTCCATGACTTCTTCGTCATTGATCGAGAACTGGTCACGCAAAGACTCAGGGACTTCTTCGGTAATCACTGACTTGCCGGCCACTTTTTCGGTGGAGAAAGTCATTTTGATCATCTTGGAGCCAATATTGCGGCGCACGACGGCTTTTTTACCAGCGGCGAGCATCGGCTTATGCACATAGAACTCGTCTGGATTAACGGCGCCCTGCACCACCGTTTCGCCCAGCCCATAGGAAGACGTCACGAAAACAGCATCGCGGAAACCGGATTCGGTGTCTAGCGTGAACATCACGCCGGCAGCGCCCTTGTCGGAGCGCACCATGCGCTGAATGCCTGCCGACAAAGCGACATCGGCGTGAACGAAATTTTTATGAACGCGGTAAGAAATGGCGCGGTCGTTGTAGAGCGAGGCAAAGACTTCCTTGATTGCGTGCAGGATGTTTTCCAGGCCGACGATGTTGAGGAAGGTTTCTTGCTGGCCGGCAAAAGAAGCATCCGGCAAGTCTTCAGCCGTAGCGGAGGAACGCACGGCGAAGGACATATCAGCGCTGGAGTCAGCGACCAGGCGCTGGTATTGCTCGGTGATGGCGATGGTCAAATCCATCGGAAACGGCACTTCCATGATCCATTGACGAATCTCGGCACCGCAAGCGGCCAAGGCGTTCACATCTTCAACATCCAGTGCATCAAGTGCTGCGTTGATTTTCTTGTCTAGCCCGCTTTGCGCCAGAAAATCGCGGTAAGCCTGCGCTGTCGTGGCAAAACCACCCGGCACACGGACGCCGGAGTCAGCCAGCTGGCTGATCATTTCGCCCAGCGATGAATTTTTGCCGCCGACTTGTTCAACGTCGGTCACGCGCAGTTTTTCAAACGGGATAACCAGTGCTTCCATGAAGCTTCCTTTCAGAGGGGTTAATTCAAGAAGTGAGGGAGGGTGAGAAATCGGTATTCAAACGCCGCTCGGCAGTCTCTCGGCGAGCGGCAGAGCGCAATGACTGAGCCAGGGTTTCGCGGACGAAATCAATATGGGTTTCAGCGGCGGCGCGGGCGGCAGCGGGCTTGCGTTCGGCAATGGCTTTGTAGATCGCGGCGTGCTGGCTCATCAATAGCCGGCTGGCGGCGGGAATACTTTTGAGTTCGCCAAGATTGAGACTGATGTTGTCGTGCATCAGGCGCAACAGCGCGGCGGAAAGGTGGCCGAGCAACACGTTGTGGGCGGCCTCACCCACCGCTTGATGAAAAGCGATATCGGCACTGGAGCGGCGCACCAGATCATCCGCTGTGAATGCATCACCCAAGGCAGTATATGATTGCTCCAGACGCGTCAAATCGGCCTCGGTGGCGCGCTCGGCGGCCCACTCGGCGGCCTGGCCTTCAAGCATACGGCGGAATTCGAGCATGTCTTCGCGCAGATTGGGGTGGGCGCCCATCATGTCTTGCCAGGGATCAAAAAAGGAGGATTCGAGCGTATCAGTCACATAAGTACCGCCGCCCTGCCGACTTTGCACCAAGCCTTTGGAGGCGAGTTTCTGGATGGCTTCACGCAATGATGGGCGCGAGACACCAAACTCCAGCGCCAAATCGCGTTCCGGAGACAGCCGGTCGCCAGGCTTGAGCGAACCCTCAAGGATGCGGCGCTCCAAAGAAGCAGCAATAGCATCGGAAATACGCGGAACCTGAACCTTGTTTGGCATCTTGTAAGCAGTCGCTCGATTGGTAAGACCAGCTCATTCTAATGAGCTAAATCTTAAAGCGCAAGCTAGGGATTTTCCCTTAGTTAATTGACTAAGTACCAGTTATACATTACATTTTCACCCCACCGAATATTGGTTTGACCAATTTACCAGCGGAGACAAAATGCAAATACAAGGTAAAGCCGGGCAACGCCCAACCGATGTCTATTTTTTTGCAACCTGCGTGATCGATCAGTTCTTTCCCGGCGCCGGCATGGACGCCATCACGCTGCTGGAACGCGAAGGCATCCGCGTTCATTTCCCGCAGGAGCAGACTTGTTGCGGTCAACCGGCTTTTACGAGCGGATTTCCCGATGAGGCGCGCAAGGTCGCTGCGCATCAATTAACGCTGTTCCCGGAAAACTGGCCGGTCGTAGTGCCCTCCGGCTCCTGTGGCGGGATGATGAAGCATCACTACCCTACCCTGTTTGCTGCTGACCCGGCGCGCAAGGCTCAGGCTGAAGCGCTGTCGTCACGCATTTACGAATTCACCGATTTTCTGGTCAATGTTCTCGGCTGGCAACCGGAAGACAAAGGTAGTAACTGCACCGTCGTGCTGCACACCTCCTGTTCGGCACGTCGTGAAATGGGCGTCCACCTGACGGGTCGCCAACTACTCGGCGGCCTGAATAAAGTGACCGTGGCGCAGCAGGATCACGAATCTGAATGCTGTGGTTTTGGCGGTACCTTCTCGATCAAGCAACCGGAAATCTCCGGGGCGATGGTTGAAGATAAAGTTAAATCGCTCAAGGCCACCGGTGCGGAACGCGTGGTTAGCGCCGACTGTGGCTGCCTGATGAATATCCTCGGTCACGCCGCCTGGAAAGATGAACAAGAGGGGCGGAAGACGCCGAGCCTGCCCGGCGAACATATCGCCAGCTTTCTGTTGCGGAGGACGGCAAAATGAGCGCCCGTGATCGTATTCTCGCCAAATTGAACGCAGCACCGGTTTTGCCCAAAGCGGCACCGGATGTTGCTGCCTGGTATGCTGCCCATCGCAGCGCAGAAAGCACGGCGGAAAAGGTTGCCCGTTTTCGCGGCTGTATCGAGTTTGCCCACGCCGAGGTTTATGCCGTGACCCAGGCCAGTTGGCCGCAGAAACTTTGGGAAGTGCTGGCCGCCAAGCAGCTTGAGAAACTATTGGTTGCACCGGGCACCGCGCACGGCCAGCGCGCCATCACCGTGCTTTCCGAAAGCGGCATCCACTGTCGCGCTTACGAGCAATCGATTGAAGACTGGAAGGAAGAAATGTTTCACGACATCCCGGCCAGCCTGACCGCTGCCCGTGGTGCCATCGCCGAAACCGGTACGCTGGTGCTGTGGCCCGATAGCCACGAGCCGCGCCTGATGTCGCTGGTGCCGCCGGTGCATATTGTTCTGCTCGACGCCAAAACCATCTACAACACCTTTTACGAGGTAATGACTGCCGAAAATTGGGGGGGTGGCTTGCCGACCAATGCCCTGCTGGTATCCGGCCCGTCAAAAACCGCCGACATTCAGGTCACCCTGGCCTACGGCGCGCACGGCCCTAAAGAACTGATTGTTTTGCTGGTGGGAGACGAAGCATGAGTGAACACGCACTGAATTTCATGCCCTCCGAGGGCTTTCGCGCCCGCGCCAAAGATGTGGTCGAAAACCCCTTTTTGCGCCAGAGTTTCCGTGGCGCGATGGATTTTCTGATCAACAAGCGCATCACGCAGTTTCCCAGCGCTGAAGAACTCGAAACCCTGCGCACGCTTGGCGAGCAGATTCGCCAGTACAACCTTGGCAAGCTGCCAGCACTGCTGGTGCAGCTTGAAGAAAACCTGACGCGCAATGGCATTAAAGTACATTGGGCAGAAACGCCGGATGAAGCCAACGCCATCATCCTCGGCATCTGCCAGAAGCACTCGGCCAAGCTGATGGTCAAGGGCAAGTCGATGGTTAGCGAGGAAATCGAGCTCAATCACGCCTGCGAGGCGGTCGGCATTGAGGCGATGGAGTCGGACATGGGTGAGTACATTGTCCAGTTGGCGGGTGAAAAGCCGTCGCACATCATCATGCCGGCGATTCACAAGACCAAGGAAGAAATCGCCAAGCTATTCCACGAAAAAGTCGAAGGCGTTGATTACACCGACAACGTCGACGAGTTAATCCAGATCGGCCGCAAGGTATTGCGCGAGAAGTTTCTGGTTGCTGACATTGGTCTGTCCGGCGTTAATTTTGCCGTTGCCGAAAGCGGCACACTCTGCTTGGTCGAGAATGAAGGCAATGGCCGTTTGAGCACCACCGCGCCACCCGTGCATATTGCCATCACTGGCATCGAGAAAATCGTCGAAAAACTCGACCATGTCCCGCCGCTGCTCTCGCTGCTGACGCGCTCGGCCACCGGCCAGAACATCTCGACCTACTTCAACATGATCTCCGGTCCGCGCAAGGCCGATGAAAAAGACGGGCCGACGGAAGTCCATCTGGTGTTGCTCGACAACGGTCGCACCCAGGCTTATGCCGACGAGCAGTTACGCAAAACGTTGCAATGTATTCGTTGCGGCGCCTGCATGAATCACTGCCCGGTTTATACGCGCATCGGCGGCCACGCTTACGGCACAACCTACCCCGGCCCGATTGGCAAAATCATCTCGCCGCACATGCTGGGGCTGGAAGCGACCAAAACCATGGCGACCGCCTCTTCGCTGTGCGGCGCTTGCGGTGAAGTCTGCCCGGTGCGAATTCCGATTCCCGATTTGTTGATGCGCCTGCGTGAAGAGTCGTTTAGCGAACCGCATGCCAACCCGACCATGCGCGGTCAGGGCGCCGGTTACAGCCGCTTGATCACGATGATCTGGCAAGCCTGGGCTACGGTGTACCGTAGCCCAACGCTGTACCGCACCTATTCCTGGCTGGCCAGCCGTTTCAATTGGCTGACGCCAGCGAACCAAGGCCCATGGACGTCGGTCAGAACCCCGTTGAAACCTGCGCCGAAGCGCTTGCGCGATCTCCTCAAGGACAAATCATGAGTGTTGTCGATTCGTTAAAGCAGGTGCTGCCTGCGCATCAGGTCATCACTGACGAACTGCGTCTCCTGGCTTATGGCACCGACGCCAGTTTTTATCGGCTGACGCCTGAAGTCATCGCCATTATCGAAACAGAAAATGACCTGAAATCGGTGTTGACCGCAGCCAAGGCCAACCAGCGCCCGGTGACCTTCCGCGCCGCTGGTACCAGCCTTTCCGGGCAGGCGATCAGCAACGGCGTGCTGGCGCTGATTGGTGAAAGTTTCGCCACTTACGAGCTAAATGCCGATGCCAGCAAGGTCAAAGTCGGCCCCGGCATCATCGGTGGCGAAGTCAATCGCCGACTTGCCCCGCACGGTAAAAAAATCGGTCCTGATCCAGCCTCGATCAATGCCTGCAAAATTGGCGGCATTGCTGCCAACAACGCCTCCGGCATGTGTTGCGGTACGGCGCAGAACAGCTATCGCACCCTGGCCGGCCTGCGCGTCATGCTCGCCGATGGCAGTTTGCTCGACACCGAAGATCCACTCAGCGTTGATGCCTTCTCGCACAGTCATGCCGTATTGCTCGGCGAGTTGGAGCGTCTTGGCCGCGATACGCGGGAGAATGCCGTACTCGCTGAACGCATCCGGCGCAAGTTCAAGATCAAGAACACCACCGGTTACAGCCTCAACGCGCTGGTGGATTACGAAGACCCCATCGATATTCTGTCGCACCTGATGATCGGCTCGGAAGGCACGCTCGGCTTTATCTCACGCATCACCTACAACACGGTCGTTGAAGATCCCTTCAAAGCCAGCGCGCTGGTGTTTTTTCCGGATATTCGCACCGCCTGCGAAGCCGTCATTCGCCTCAAACCGCAGCCGGTATCTGCCGTCGAACTGCTCGACCGCCCTGCCCTGCACTCGGTTGAAAACAAGCCGGGGCTACCGGCCATCATGCGCCAACTTGGCGAGGAAGCCGCCGCCCTGCTGATCGAAGTGCGTTCTGATACGGTCGACGGCCTAAATGAGCGGATTTCTTTGGTTCATGCCGCCATGCAAGGTGTTACCACGGTTGAGCCGATGGTGTTTTCGACCGATCCAGCCACTTGCGAGATGTACTGGAAAGTCCGTAAAGGCACCTTTCCATCCGTGGGTGCCATGCGCCGTACCGGCACCACGGTGATTATTGAAGACGTCGCTTTCCCGATCACCTCGCTGGCCGATGCCGTCCTGGATTTGCAGGCACTGCTGCGCCACCATGGTTATCACGAAGCGATCATTTTTGGCCATGCGCTTGAAGGCAACGTCCACTTCGTCTTCACCCAGGATTTTGGTGACCAAAGCGAAATTGACCGCTACGCCCGATTTATGGAAGATATCGCCGAACTGGTTGTCACCAAATACGACGGTTCATTGAAGGCCGAACACGGCACCGGTCGTAACATGGCGCCCTTTGTCGAGATGGAATGGGGCAAGGAAGCCGCCGACCTGATGCGCAAGATCAAGCATCTCTTCGACCCGGAAAAGCTGCTCAACCCCGGCGTTATTCTCAATGACAACCCGCACGCCCACCTTGAAAACCTCAAGCCCATGCCAGCGGCGGAAGATATTGTCGACCGCTGTATTGAATGTGGTTTCTGCGAACCGCTGTGCCCCTCGCATGGCCTGACTCTCAGCCCACGCCAACGCATTACCAGCGTCCGCGAGTTGGCACGGCGCGCCGCCAATGGCGAACCAGCTGGCCAGGTGGCGGTAGATTATGCCTACATGGGCCTCGACACCTGTGCCGGCTGTGGCCTCTGCTCGACCGCCTGCCCGGTCGGTATCGACACCGGAGAAATGACCCGCCGCCTGCGTGGGCGCAAACTCGGCGATACAACGCGCGCGGTCAACGCCTGGACCGGCAATAATTTTGGCACCCTGGCTAACGCCTCACGGCTTGGCCTGAAAATGGGCCATGCTGTTTCCGGCGTGCTGGGCGACAATTTTCTCGGACGAATTTCCGCCGGCGCCTGGAAGAAAAACATGCCGCACGCCGGCAAAGTGCCGCTGGCGCGTTCAGCCAAAGGCGACCCGGTGGTCTATTTCCCGACTTGTGGTGGCCGCATCTTCGGCCCTTCAACGCCCGGCGAAGCGCAACTCGGTGACGTTATCAGCGAGCTGCTGATTCGCGCCGGCTATGCGCCAATTTTGCCGGAAGGTTTCGACAAACTCTGCTGCGGCCAAATGCTCTCCAGCAAAGGCATGGCAGAAGAAGCCGAGGCGATGTCCAACACCCTGGAAGCAGTGCTGATCAAGGCCAGCGACAATGGCCGTTACCCGGTCATCATGGACGGCAGCGCCTGTTCGGTACGCATGCAGAAACACCTGGCCGGTCGTCTGAAACTTTATGATTTCCATGAATTCGCCCACGACGCCTTGCTGCCGCGCCTGATGATCCAAAAAGAAGCCGGGCCCATCGCGCTGCACGTTAATTGCAGTGTCAAACGTACCGGTTCGGATGCCAAGTTAAAAACACTGCTCGCCGCTTGCGTCGAGCAAATTATCGAACCAGCCGGCGTTACCTGCTGCGGCTTTGCCGGTGATCGCGGCTTTATCGTGCCGGAACTCAATCAACACGCTCTGCGCAAAATACACAACGAACTGCCGTCAGGCTGTGCCTGTGGCGTTTCAACCAACCGTACCTGCGAAATCGGGTTAACCGCCGAGACCGGGATCACCTACCAGTCAATCGCTTATTTGCTCGAAAAATGCAGTCGACCGCAACAAACTTGTTGAGGATTTCCCTAACTGCCGAATCCTCGGCCAATTGCTAAGCTACGCCCATTCTTAAAATCCAAGGAAGTCATCATGTACAAAAAAATTCTGGTTGCCATCGACGATAGCGAAACCTCCCGCAGCGCGCTGGCTGAGGCCATTCATATTGCCAAAGCCAGTAATGCCAAGCTCTTCATCACCCATGTTGTGGATGAAATTTTGCTCAACATGCACGGCCATGCCAAGCTTGACATGGGTAGCTCAGACGATGCCGCAACCACCCTTTGCGCGGCTGGTCGCCAATTGCTCGCTGAAGCGTTGCAAACGGCAGAAGGAATTGATGCCGAGGTTATTTTGCTGGAAGCCTTCAAGCGCCGCATTTCGGAAACGATTGCTGATAAAGCCAAAGAACTCGGCGTCGAGTTGATCATCATCGGCCGCCACGGCCAGCGTGGCCTGGCGACATTTATTTTGGGCTCCGTCGCAGAACAGCTTGCTAGAATTTCCGACGCCTCCGTACTCCTCGTCAGAAAGCACTAAATGTTAGACAACGCGCTCGATAGCAACAAAGACGAACCGCTGCGCAACGACATCAGACACCTTGGCCGCATCCTCGGCGATACGGTGCGCGAGCAAGAAGGCGAAGCGGTTTTTGAGATTATCGAGCGCGTGCGCCAAACGGCGGTGCGTTTTGCCCGTGATGGCGACCAGAGCGCACGCAGCGAGCTTGCCGCCCTGCTTGACCCGTTGCCGCGTGACACCACGCAGGCTGTGGTGCGTGCCTTTAGCTACTTTTTACAACTGACCAATATCGCTGAAGACGAGCACCACATCCGCCGTCGCCGTGCCCACGATCTGGTCGGCTCGCCGCCGCGCGAAGGCAGTTTGATTTTTGCCCTGGATTCCCTGTTGACCGCAGCCGTCTCGCCGGAGGCGATTGCCGACTTTTTCGCCCACGCCGTCGTTGCTCCGGTGCTCACCGCACACCCAACTGAAGTTCAGCGTCAGAGCCTGATCCGCAATCACCGCGATATCGCCCGTCTGCTCGACCAACGCGAGCGCCTGCAAATGACGCCGGAAGAATCAGCCGAAAACGACCTCGGGATCGCCAATTCCATCCTGACTTTATGGCAGTCGCGCATGCTGCGCCCGGTGCGTCTCAAGGTGCTCGATGAGGTCAAAAACGGTATCACCTATTTCAAGGAAACCTTTTTTACCGAGTTGCCACGCCTTTACATTCAGGCCACGCAACAGCTACAAAAACGCTACCCGGAAAAAATCTGGGCGCTGCCACCCTTCTTCCGTGTTGGTAGCTGGATCGGCGGCGACCGCGATGGCAACCCTTTCGTGACCGCTGAAATCCTGCGCGAAACCCTGCGTTTGCAATCCTCCGCCGCGCTCAATTATTACCTTGAAGAAATCCACGAGCTGGGCGGCGAATTGCCCCTATCCAATTTGCTCATCAAGGTCACACCCGACTTGCTGGCGCTCGCCGAGCACTCCACTGACCATTCCCCACAACGCGCCGATGAGCCGTATCGCCAGGCTTTATCCGGCATCTACGCCCGGGTCGCGGCAACCGCCAGGGCGCTGGACAAAGTTGAGCCGCTGCGCCATGAAATCGGCCACGCCGAAGCTTATGCCGCATCCGACGACCTGCGCCGCGACCTCAAGGTGCTGGCCAACTCACTCAAACTCAACGGTAGCGCCAATCTGGCCGGTGGCCGTTTGCGCCGCTTGCTGCGTGGCGTGCAGATTTTTGGCTTTCATCTGGCACCGATTGATCTGCGCCAAAACTCTGAGGTCCATGCCCGCAGCGTCGCAGAATTGCTCGCTGCCGCCGGTCGTTGCCCAAATTATGAGGCGCTTTCCGAGGTTGACCGTAACAATCTGTTGATTGCCGAAATCAGCACCCCGCGCCCACTGTATTCGCCTTATTTAAGCTATTCCGAAGAAACGCAGGGCGAACTCGCCATCTTCTTCGCGGCGCGTGAGTTGCGCCAAAAATATGGCGTCGAGGCCCTGCCGAATTTCATCATCTCCAAGACCGATGGCGTCTCAGATTTGCTCGAACTGGCGCTGCTGCTCAAAGAATCCGGCTTGCTATTGCCCTCACTCCCTCCCCTTCAAGGGGGTGAAGGCGGGAAAAATACTCTCCCTCCCCTTCAAGGGGAGGGCCGGGGTGGGGATGGGTCTCGCCAGCCACGCCTGGACGTCAACATCATCCCCCTCTTCGAAACCATCGAAGACCTACAAAAGAGCGCCGCCACCATGGCCGCCATCTTCGCCATCCCGGCCTATCGCGAACTGATCGCTGGCCTCGGCAACGAACACGAAGTCATGCTCGGCTATTCCGACTCCAACAAAGACGGCGGTTTCCTGACTTCCGGCTGGGAACTCTACAAAGCCGAGATTGAACTGGCCCAGGTCTTCAAGCAGCACGGCGTTCGCCTGCGCCTGTTCCACGGTCGTGGCGGCTCGGTGGGTCGCGGTGGTGGCCCGACCTATCACGCCATCCTGGCCCAGCCGGCTGGCGCCGTTTCCGGCCAGATCCGCCTGACTGAACAGGGCGAAGTCATTTCGACCAAATACGGCAACGCCGACACCGGTCGTCGCAACCTCGAAGTGCTACTCGCCGCGACGCTCGAAGCTAGCCTGACCGACCACGAAAACAAGGTCGAACCCGCCGAGCAGTTCCACGCCGTGATGGACGAACTTTCGCTGCGTGCCTTCAACGCCTATCGCGGTTTGGTTTATGAAACGCCGGGCTTCACCACCTATTTCCGTCAATCGACGGTGGTTTCCGAAATCGCCCTGCTCAACATCGGCAGCCGCCCCGCCTCGCGCAAAGCCTCGGAGCGCATCGAAGACCTGCGCGCCATTCCCTGGGTTTTCTCCTGGGCGCAATGCCGCCTGATGCTGCCCGGCTGGTACGGCTTCGGTGCTGCGGTCGACGGCTATTTAGCGGCAAATTCTGACGGCCTGACCACCCTGCGCCGCATGGTCAAAGCCTGGCCGTTCTTCCAAAGCCTGCTCTCGAACATGGACATGGTGCTGGCCAAAACCGACCTCGCCATCGCCTCGCGTTATGCAGAATTGGTCGAAGATGCCGGCCTGCGTGAACGCATTTTCAGCCAGATCAAGACCGAATGGGCGCTGACCAAAAAGCACCTGCTGGCCATTCTCGAACAGGACGATTTCCTCGCCGACAACCCCATGCTCAAGCGTTCGCTGCAACTGCGTTCGCCTTATATCGACCCACTCAACCATTTGCAGGTCGAACTGCTCAAGCGCCATCGTGCCGGCGAAACTGACGAACGCGTGGCGCGCGGCATCCATCTTTCCATCAATGGCGTGGCTTCCGGGCTGAGAAATAGCGGATAAAATGAGGGATGCCTAATCCTATTGCCCGTACCGTATTTTTCGTTTCCGACAGCACCGGCCTCACCGCCGAAGCGCTGGGTCACAGCCTGTTGAGTCAATTCGAAAACGTCGAATTCAAACACATCCGCATTCCCTTTCTCGACGACGTGGACAAAGCGCGTGAAGCGCTCGCCCGCATCAACGCCCAAGCCGAAATGGACGGCATCCGGCCGATTGTGTTCACCACGCTGGTGAATCAGAAACACGCCGAGATTGTTCATCAAGCCGATGGCTACAACGTGTCGTTTTTCGAAAGTTTTCTGGCACCGCTGGAAAAAGAGCTAGGGGCCAAATCAACCCATACCGTTGGCCGCTCGCGGGATGCGACCGATAGCACCGACTACAAAAAACGCATCGAAGCGATCAACTACACCCTGGCCCACGATGACGGAATTACCGATAGCGACCTAGCCGCCTCAGACGTGATTCTGGTCGCCGTATCACGCTGCGGCAAAACCCCAACCTCGCTTTATCTGGCCATGCAATTTGGCCTGAAAGTCTCCAACTTCCCCCTCATTCCCGAAGACTTCGATCGCGGTTGCCTGCCAAGTACGCTGGAAAAACATCGCAGCAAATTATTTGGCTTGACCATCCAACCGGCCCGCCTCCATGCCATCCGCGAAGAACGCCGCGCCGGCAGCAAATATGCCGCGCTGGCCAACTGCCGCTACGAAATCGCCGAAGCGGAAAAAATGATGCGGCGGGAAGGAATACGCTGGCTTGATTCGTCGAGCAAATCGATTGAAGAAATCTCGACGACGATTTTGCAGGTGCTCAACCTGCGCTGAGCACCACGCCAGCAATGAGAAACAGGGCTAAGCGAAAAATTCAGGATCTGCTTTAAGGTAGGGCAAGTGAAATTCAACGACGGTGCCGATACCCGGCTGGCTTTCAACGCGGATATCCCCACCCATGAGTTCTATTAGTCGTTGGCTGATGGCCAAGCCAAGCCCTGTGCCGCCAAATTTTCTACTGGCAGAGCCATCAAGCTGCTGGAAGGGATTAAACAAGCCTTCCAATTCTGAGCTGGAGATGCCAATGCCCGTATCGCTAACCCGGAATTGCAATTGATCACCGATCAGCGCGATTGATAAGCTCACGCTGCCTGCTTCCGTAAATTTGACCGCATTCGATAACAGCTTGAGCAGTACCTGTTTAATGCGCAGGAGATCTCCAATGCAGTCGTTTGGTAAGGTCGGTGAGAGATCTAACAGCAAATCCAGATGCTTGGCGAGTGCCCGATCATGAATCACCTCAACAACTTGTTCAATTAGTTCAGATAGCGAAATCCTGGTTTGCGTGATGGTTAGCTGGCCGGTATCGATATCTGAAAAATCCAGAATATCGCTCACCACTTCAAACAAACGGTTGCCAGAGTCCTGAATTTTTGCAAAGGCATTGCGTGCTTTGTCGGCATTCTGATAATTGCGATAACCAATACTGGCAAAACCAAGAATGCCATTCAGCGGCGTGCGCAACTCATGGCTTACATTCGACAAAAATTCACTTCTCATCCGTGCTAGCGTCTCTGCTGCCATCAAGGCCTGCTCTCGCGCTTGGGCTGCTGCACGCTGCACGCTGACGTCTACAAAACTGGTAACGGCACCGATGATTTTTCCTTCGTGCCACATCGGGTGCACGCTATACATGACCGGCAGTGCCTGCCCATCGGCGTGCCAAAAAACCTCGTTATCCACGCGTATGACCTCGCCTTGTTGCAAAGCAGCCAAGTTGGGGCAAAACATTTCTGGGTAAGGCTTTCCGTCTGGGTATGAGTGATGGAAAAGGGGGTGAGCATCCTTTCCGATCGCTTGCTCGGATGAGTAGCCAAGCATCTTGCAAGCGGCAGGGTTGATGAAAGTGATGCGGCCTTGCATATCCGTTCCATACAAGCCATCGGCACTTGAATCCAGAATATGGCTGGTACGCGCCTCGGTTTGCATCAGCGCCTTGGTTCTTTCCTTGACCAAGTCTTCCAGATTGGCGCGGTATCCTTCTAGTTCAACTTCTTGTTTCTTGCGTTCACTAATGTCCTCAAGCACCCAAATACTGTCACCCGCAGAATAATCGTTAGGGGTTGATTGGCCGGAAACACGCACCCAAATCGCTGTCCCATCATGGCGTCGCATTGGCAGTTCGGCGGCAAAACGCCGCCCGGCAGTAATTTCCACATAGGCACAATGACCAAAATCTTCGTAAGCTTGCTGCGAGGGGTAGAGCATCGCAGTCGTCTGATTCAGGGTTTCTTCCATCGTGTAGCCAAACATTTCAAGCATCCGCTTGTTTAGCCAAAGAATCCGCCGCCGCTTGAGAAAGGCGATTCCGACGCTGGAGTTGTCAAGAATCATGTCTAGTTCTTGAACTTTCTCATGCAGCGATTGGGCACTCGCCTCCTCTTTGAGATCAAATTTGCGCTGGCTGCGGTTCAATCGGACAACTCCGAGCAACAGACTGATAACGAGGATTGCGTAAAGGCCGCCCTGGATTAAGGCATCCCGACGCCAAACCGCAAAGACCTCAAGATCATCGCGAGCCACGGCAATCAACAGCGGATGATCCTGCTTGATGTTGTTTGCGGTAACCGTTGCCCAGATCAGTATCTGCGGCTGATTGGTGATGAAAGATAAGCCTTGGTGTGTGCTGATTGTTTTGCGACTTGCCTGATGTTGGGAGAAGAAGGTCTCCGCTCGGGCAAGATTTTTGCCAAGCGCCCCTTCTTTCTCCGGGAGCGTCATGAAAATTTCGCCAGCATCGTGGGTGATGGCAACCCACATATCCGGGGCATAACGCACAGACTCCAGCAGGGTGCTGAAGTAAGCAGGGTCTAGTCCGGCGGAAACTACTCCCATGAATTTGCCGTCTGGCCCCGTCATGGTGCGGGTGACATTGATGGTAAATGTACCCAGCAAGGTGCGAAACGGTGGTGAGATATAGAAAGTATCGGCCTGGGGATGATTCTTCGGTACCTGGAAATAGTCTCGATGACTGACATCCTTACCAATCACTTCGCTCCGATTTGAGGCACGAATAACACCCTCGGCATCGACGACCAGCAGTGTTCGCATGGCTGGCATGGCTTGGCCGATAAGTTGCAGATGCTGATTAAGCTCGCTATCGGCCTTGCGTGTCGACGAATCATTACTCAAGGCGACAAGAACAGCATTCACAGATTGCAGGTTATCGGCAATATTCATCTGAATAACCCGAGCCTGGGTGATGAGCTTGTCTTGTTCCCGTTTCAGCGTGCGCTGCCATTCCTGGTACAGATTAAGCGCCATGACTGCGCCGAGAATGAGCAAGAGCATTGCCACACCACTGAGCGGGCTGAATCGAGAGGTCTTTGTTGCCATTGAATGATTGACGAAAATGGAGTGTGTTCGATATTTTTGTCAAAAAATCGCCATATTCAGGCAATTGCAGACTCAATGATCGCCTTTGCTACAGCGTACTTCAGGTAGCGAAGGCTACACTTATCGTTATAATTTGTCTGTCAGACATGTCCTACTATTTTTTCAAAAAATGATATGAAAATCGAACGTGATTCCAAAGCCAGAGAAATCGAGCGAGCGGCAAAAGCATTGGATACCATAGAGGCCAATGTTGCTGTGCTCGACCATCAGGGATTCATCATCACGACAAACAAATCCTGGCGTGATTTTGCCAATAAAAATCCGCTGGTTGACGGAAGCCATGCGCAGAAGGTGAGCATAGGTTCGAGTTATCTCGACGTCTGTTTGGAAACCTCCGGGCCGACATCAGAATCAGCCATTTTGGCCTACGAAGGAATAAAAGCCGTACTGGGTGGCAAAAAGAAAGAGTTTTGCCTTGAATATCCTTGCCACAGCCCGAATCAGCGACGGTGGTTTTCAATGAAAGTGAAACCGCTTCCTCGTTCCAAGCCAAGAGAAGTCGTGGTCATTCATGCAAATATTACCGAGCAACGACTCGCTGAAATGGAGTCCTTGTCAAAGCAAAAAGAACTCAGTGCTGCACTTGCCCAGTTACAAACATTTGCAACGGAAATCAATCGAACGTTGATGATAGAGCAGCCATTCCCGAGCACTGAATCTGAGATGAGCTTGCAAGCAATTCAGCCACAACGAACCCATCAGTCAGATGCGGCACTTTTGCAATCGCTATCAAACCGCGAACTTGAAGTCTTGATGGGTATTGTTCGCGGGGAACGCAACGCAGCAACAGCCACCCGTCTCGATCTGAGCAAAAAAAGTATTTCAACTTATCGCTCAAGGGTGCTTGAAAAACTGAAGGCCGATGGTGATGCGCAATTGATTGGCTTTGCCGCTCGCATGGGACTCAAGTGACTGACGCCACTTTTGTTGAGCCAATCCGCTAAAGACTAACCCAACCGCCGCCGTACCGCCTCAAACAAACAAATGGCTGCTGCCGCTGCGACATTCAGCGATTCCACCGCACCCGGCATCGGAATCCGGATTCTGAGTTGAGCCGCGGCCAGCAGTTCAGGGCGCACGCCCTGCCCTTCGGCACCAAAAACCCAAGCCAGCGGGCCAGCCCAACGCGCTTCATACAGCGAGATCGCCTCGCCCAAGGTGGTAACGGCGGTCGAGCCCTGATACTCGGCAATGAAACCAGCGAGATCGGCCTCTTCGTGTATCGTCAGGGCAAAATGCGCGCCTTGTCCTGCGCGCAACACCTTTGGCGACCAAGCCCCCGCGCAACCGGGCGAGAGCAAGGCTTGCTTGATACCGGCGGCGGCTGCGGTCCTGAGCAAAGTCCCGACATTGCCAGGGTCTTGCACCTGGTCCAACAAAATGGCGTCAATTTCGGCGTTGACCGTAACAATTGCGCTTGGCACCTTGGCAAGTGCCAGCAAACCACTCGGTGACTCGACCAAACCGAGATCACGCATCAGGCTATCAGCCAGCACCACGGTTTCCCGTCCGGCGATAAATGCGGCAATTTCGCTACCGGGCTTCAGCGCCGATTCGGTCACCATCAGCGAATCAACCGGGCCAAATGCAGCCTCGTAAGCTTCAACCAAGTGCATGCCATCCAGCAAAGTCTGCCCGGCTTTGCGCCGCTCGCGCCCGGATTCGGCCAGGCGCTTGAGTGACTTGAAAAACGGGTTGTCGCGCGACTGGATCAGTTTCATAACAGAGAAAGCTGGCGGGCAACCGGGCCAAAACTACGCCGATGGACTGGTGAGGCGCCATGCTCTTCGAGCGCCTTGAAATGCGCTGCAGTCGGATAGCCCATGTGACGATCAAATCCGTACATCGGGTATTGCGCATGCAAAACCAGCATTTCGGCATCGCGCACGGTCTTGGCCAAAATTGAAGCAGCGGCGATTGAGGCAATTTTGCCATCGCCTTTGATCACCGCCTCGCAAGGGATATCGAGTTTCGGGCAACGATTGCCGTCCACCATGGCGCTGACCGGGCGTACCGCCAATCCAGCAACCGCCCGCTGCATGGCAAGCATGGTGGCGTGCAGGATATTCAAACGATCGATTTCTTCAATCGAGGCCGAGGCCACAGACCAGGCAATGGCCCGTTCGCGAATCAGCAGCGCCAGCGCATCGCGCTTCTTTTCGCTAAGTTTTTTGGAGTCGTTGAGGCCAGCGATGGGGCGCAGTGGGTCAAGAATAACTGCGGCTGCAACCACCGATCCCGCCAGCGGGCCACGACCCGCTTCATCAATACCGCAAACCAGCCCCGCTGGAACGATCAGTTCAGGCATTCAATGACCGCGTTGGCGGCCTTCTCGGCAGTGTTTTGGCGCAATTGAAGATGAATTTCGGTAAAGGCCTCCGCTACCGCCTCGGCGTTTTCCTTGTCTTCGTACAACTTAACCAGCACCTCGGCGAGATTTTCCGGCGTTGCCTCGTTTTGCAGAATTTCCGGCACCACTGAACGTCCGGCGAGAATATTGGGCAGCCCGACAAACGGCTGATAGGCCATGCGCTTCATGATCCAGTACGACAGCTTGGCGATTTTGTAGGTAATCACCATCGGTCGCTTGATCAGCGCAGCCTCCAGGGTTGCGGTGCCACTGGCCACCAGCGATACGTCAGCAGCACCCAGGGCGTCCTGAGCGTGGCCAAATAACAGTCTGAAAGGTACATCACTGGCCTGTTGCGTATAAATCGCCATTTCAAATTGCAAACGTGTTTCGCGAGTGGTAAAGGGCACCACAAACAGGGCGTTGGGCAAAAAGCGTTCGCGAATGATTTTTGCAGTTTGAACGAAGGTCTCGGCCATTTTATCCAGCTCGCCTTTACGACTCCCCGGCAGCAAGGCAAAGATCGGCATATCACGCGGCATGGCGAGCTTTTCACGCACAAGCAATTTGTCGGTTTTCAGTGGAATAATATCGGCCAGTGGATGCCCGACATAGGTCACCGGAATCCGCTCCTTTTCGTAAAGTGGCGGCTCCATGGGGAACAGCGCCAGGACTCGGTCGACTGCCTTGGCAATCTTCTTGATCCGCCCACCGCGCCAGGCCCAGATCGAGGGGCTGACGTAGTGAATGGTCTTGACCCCTGCTGCTTTGAGATTAGTCTCCAGTCCCAGATTGAAGTCCGGCGCATCGACACCGATAAAAATATCTGGCCGGAGATCAAGCAGCCGCTTTTTCAACTGCCGACGAATGCCGGAAATTTCGCGGTAATGCTTGAGGGCGTCGACATAGCCCATAACTGAGAGCTTTTCCATCGGCCACCAGGCGTCAAAACCTTGTGCTTCCATGCGCGGGCCGCCAATGCCGAAAAATACGGCATTCGGCAGTTTGGCCTTGAGCGCGGCCATCAAATGGCTGGCCAAGAGGTCACCGGAGGCCTCGCCTGCCACCATGGCGATGCGCACGACGCTACCCATCAGCGAATAATGCCGCGCTTGGAAACCGCCAGAAAATCAACAAAGCGCTGAACATCCGGCTGCGTTTTGGCCTCTTCAGCCAGTTTGAGTTTGGCTTCTTCGAGCAACAGACCCGATTTGTACAAGGTACGGTAAGCACGCTTGAGCGCAGTCAGCGAGTCAGCGGTAAAGCCACGCCGCTTCAGGCCTTCAACGTTGATGCCATAAGGCTGTGCGGTATTGCCGGCTGCCATCAGATAAGGCGGAACATCCTGCAAAACCACGGTGCCGACCGCCGTCATGACATGCGCGCCAACGCGGCAAAATTGATGCACGCCGGTGTAACCGCCGAGAATTGCCCAGTCCTCGACCACCACATGCCCGGCCAGTTGGGCATTATTGGCAAAGGTTGTTTTGTTGCCCACCTGGCAATCATGGGCGATATGCACATAAGCCATGATCCAGTTGTCGTCACCGATACGCGTCACCCCGGCATCCTGCGCGGTGCCTAGATTCAGGGTGCAGAATTCACGAATCGTATTGCGATCACCGATTTCAAGCCGCGTCGGTTCGCCGGCGTATTTTTTGTCCTGTGGCACCTCGCCCAGCGACGAAAACTGGAAAATCTGGTTCTCGCGACCAATTCGCGTGTGGCCTTTAATGACGACATGCGGACCAATGGTCGTATGCTCACCGATCTCGACATGCGGGCCGATGATCGAGTAAGGGCCGATCTTGACGTGCGCGCCGATTTTGGCTGCGGGATCAACAATGGCGGTCGGATGAATCATCTCAGACATCGCGTTTGGCACACATTAAATTAGCCTCGGCCACCACTTGACCATCCACTTTGGCCTCAGCCTTGTATTTCCAGATACCACGCATGTGGCGGATGATTTCAATGTGCAGATGCAACTGGTCGCCCGGCATCACCGGCTTTTTGAAGCGGCAATCATCGATACCGACAAAATAAAATACTGAGTTGGGATCCGGCTTTGACTCCATCGTTTTGAATGAAAGAATGCCTGCTGCCTGCGCCAGGGCTTCCATGATCAGCACGCCAGGCATCACCGGATGATGCGGAAAATGGCCGACAAAGTACGGCTCATTCATGGTGATATTTTTATAGGCATGGATTGATTTACCCGGCACCACCTCCAGCACCCGATCAACGAGCAAGAAGGGATAGCGATGAGGTAGGTGTTCCAGAATTTCATGGATATCCATTTAATCAATCCTTTATAGTAATATTTTTAAGTGTTTTCTCAAGTTCAGAAACGCGCCCGGCCAACTTGGCCAGGTGCCGAATCTGCGCTGCATTGTGCAACCAGTGACTATGTTCCTCCAGCGGAAAAACGCTGGTGTATTGCCCGGGCCGGGTAATGTTTTTCATCACCAAGGAGCCGCCGGAAATCACCGCACCCGAAGCAATCGTCACATGGCCAGCAATCATCGCTGCCCCACCAATCGTGACATGATCTTCAAGCGTTACGCTGCCAGCAATTGCAGCACAGGCGGCGACCACGCAATGCTTACCAAGCACACAGTTGTGGCCGATCTGGATCTGATTGTCGATCTTGCAGCCATCGCCAATCAGCGTATCGTCCAAAGCCCCACGGTCAACCGTCGTATTGGCCCCAATTTCAACGTCGTTGCCAATCACCACCCGGCCGATTTGTGGGATTTTGACCCATTGACCGGCATCTGGCGCAAAACCGAAACCATCGGCCCCAATCACCACGCCGGCATGAATAATCGAATCGCAACCAATTTCACAGTATGCGTAGATCGTCACATTCGGGTAGAGCACCGTACCCGCACCTATTTTGACGCCATCAGCCACAACGCAGCCAGCATGGATAACAACGGATTCTCCCAAAACCACATTACTGCCAATCGTGACATTGGGGCCAATTGACACCGTATCGGGCAGGGTTGAAGCACAATTGGCAGAGGGATGAACGCCAGACGGGGTTTTACTGCGCGGATTGAGCAAACCCGCTACTCGTGCATAGTAAGCGTAAGGATTTTTGCTGACGATCCTCGGTAGATCGACGGCATCGACAAAATCTAGCGAAACGATGACTGCCGAAGCGCGTGTCGTCTGCAACTGTTGCCGATATTTCAAGTTAGCTAAAAAGCCAATGTCACCCGCTCCAGCCGAGGCGAGCGTTGCTACCTGGGAAATTTGTGTTTGCGCATCACCAAATACATCGCCGCCCAAATGGGCGGCGATGTCGGCTAAAGAGAGCACCACACCCGCAGCAGCAGGCATTACTTACCTTCGGCAAGCGCCTTGATCACGCGGTCGGTCATGTCCAGTCTCGGGCTGACCCAAACCACATCCTGCAAAACCAGATCGTACTTTTCTGATTCGGCAATCTGCTTGATTGCCCGGTTCGCTTTTTCAATAACGGCGGCATTTTCTTCATTTTGACGCAAGTTCAAATCTTCGCGGAACTCACGCTGTTTACGCTGGAATTCACGAGATAAATCGCCGAATTCTTTTTCCTTGGTGCGCCGGTCACTTTCGGCCATGGTGACTGAATTGCGCTCAAGATTTTCCTGCAGCCCCTGAAGCTGCTTGGCCATTTTTTTGAGCTCTTCATCGCGGCGCGAGAATTCGCCTTCCAGCTTTTTAGCAGCCTTTTGAGCTGCTGGCGCATCACGGAAAATACGCTGGGTATTTACATAGCCGACCTTCAACTCGGTCGCGCCAACGCCGGTAACGAACAGGGCAGACATCAACGATGCGAGAACGAGGGATTTAGCTTTCAACATGACACTCCTGAATCAAAAAGTAGTACCTAACTGGAACTGGAAGGACTCGGTTTTATCGCCCTCCTGCTTATTAAGCGCCTGACCAAAACTGAATTTAAGCGGTCCGATCGGTGAAATCCAGGCGGCCGACAAGCCAGTAGAATACCTCAAATCACCCAAGGATAAATCCTGACCCGCACCATAGACCTGCCCCGCATCAAGGAACAGGCCTATGCGGAGGCTTTTTTCCATGCCGGAAATACCCCACAGAATTTCGGCATTGCCAATCACCCGGCGGGTTCCGCCGAGACTGTCGCCGTTAATGTCACGCGGACCCAAACTGCCTGCTTTGTAGCCACGTACCGTATTTACGCCACCGGCGTAGAAATTCTTGTAGAACGGCAGGATGGTGGTGTCTCCATAAGCATCAGCGTAGCCGATATCGCCATTGAGCATCAGGGTAAAAGTTTTGCTGAGCGGGAAATACTGCTGGATCTGGTAAGAGGCGCGATAGAAAGTCAGATCGCCACCGGGAATCGCAACTTCAATACCGGCTTTTTGGTAACGCCCCATTGTTGGGAACAAATAACTGTCTTTTCCGTCACTGACCCAATTAATGGATAACGGAATGGTCAGGTTGGCGCCGGGAAAAGCACTAGAGAACTCTTTGTAGCGCAAGGGGCTATCGTCAAAGGTTTCGATGGAGGTGCTGTCAAGGCCAGCACCAAAACTCAAGGATTCCTTTTCGCTGAGCGGGAAACCAAACCTGATATTACCGCCGGTCGACGATGTCCTGTACGGCGCAACCGAGGTCGTGGTGGTATCTACGTTACGGTGATAAACGTCAAAACCCTGACTAACGCCATCCTTGGTGAAATAAGGATTGGTGTAAGAAAAAGAGTAGACCGTGTTGATTTTGCCGGTATTGACTTGGATACCGACGTTATTGCCACTACCCATGAAATTGTTCTGGGCAATCGAGCCCGATAGCACAAGGCCTTCAGTACTGGAAAAGCCAACACCCAGCATTAAATTGCCGGTTGGCTTTTCAGTAACATTCATATTGACGTCAATTTGGTCAGATGTACCCTGCACTGCAGGCGTCTCAACCGCTACCTCTGAAAAATACCCCAGGCGATCAAGACGTAGTTTGGATGCAGAGACTCGTTCTGCATCGTACCAACCGCCTTCCATCTGACGCATTTCACGACGAATCACCTCATCACGCGTCTTGGTGTTGCCAGAGATATTCAAACGGCGGACATAAACACGCTTGCCCGGATCGACAAATATCGTAAAGGCGACTTGACGTTTTTCCTTGTCAATTTCCGGCGCAGCATTGACGTTGGCAAAGGCATAGCCTTCCTTACCCAAACGATCACCAACTGCCTTGGTGGTTTGATTTAAACGCTCGCGGGAAAATACGTCCCCCGGCATCAGCGTAACCAGTCCGCGTAATTCTTCTTCCGAGACAATCAAATCTCCCGCCAACTTGACTGACGAAACCTGGTAACGCTCACCTTCAATGACATTGACAGTAATGAAAACATCCTGCTTGTCAGGAGAGATCGAGACCTGAGTGGATTCGATATTAAATTCGAGATAGCCACGGTTCAAATAGAAGGATTTAATCTTTTCCAGATCAGCACCGAGTTTCTGGCGCGAATACTGGTCATTTTTGGTGTACCAAGTAAGCATGCCGGACGTTGTCAGTTCTATCAACCCGAGCAACTCTTTTTCTGTAAAAGCTTTGGCTCCGACAACGTGGATCTGCTTGATACGCGCTGCGGCGCCTTCTTCAATATTGAAATTAATGCCAACACGATTGCGTTCAAGTGGCGTGATCGTGGTCGTAATCGTCGCTGCGTATTTGCCGCGCGTCAGATATTGGCGTTTGAGTTCCTGTTCAGCCCTGTCGAGTTGAGCACGGTCAAAAATTCGCCCCTCAGAAATCCCGGTTTCTTTGAGCGCCTTAATGATCACATCGTTTTCGAACTCTTTGAGACCGACGAAATTGATTTTGGCGATGGCCGGCCGCTCCTGGACCAAAACGACCATCACCTTGCCATCAATCTCGATTCGTACATCCTTAAAAAAACCGGTGGCAAAAAGGGTTTTAATGGATTGCGCGGCTTTTTCGTCATTGAGCGTATCGCCGACTTTAACTGGCAGATAGCTGAATACGGTCCCAGCTTCAGTGCGTTGAATGCCCTCGACACGAATATCCTTAACGACGAATGGATCGAAGGCAATTGCGGGCGCCGCAAAAAGGCTGGCAACCAGGAGAGAGAGCAGGGTTTTCTTCATCATTCAGCCGGAGACCAGGCGATTTATATCGTTAAAAAAGGCAAAAGCCATCAAGGTGAACAGGATAGCCATACCAAATTGCTGCCCCAATTCCATCGCACGCTCCGACAAGGGGCGGCGCCTGACGACTTCGATGGCATGATACAACAAATGCCCCCCATCCAGAACCGGAATGGGCAGCAGATTGAGAACGCCAAGGCTGATACTGACCAGCGCCATGAACTTCAGGTAATACTCCAGCCCCAGTCGTGCCGATTGCCCAGCGTAATCGGCAATCGTCACCGGCCCGGAGATGTTTTTCCAGGAGACCTCGCCGGTCAGCATCTTACCCATCATAACCAGGGTGAATACCGATTTGTCCCAGGTTTCAGTCATTGCTTTGGCGCCCGCTGCAAAAAAACCGTAACTGACAAAGGTACGCACTTCCTGGCTGGCTTCGGGTGATTCTGCAACAGCCACCCCCACTTTGCCGACTTGGCGACCGCCCTCAGAAATCACCTTCGGAATGACGTTAACCGTAACTCTCTGCCCATTTCGCTCAATTTCCAGTTGCAAACTGGCACCGCTTGCGTCTCGGACGTAACGCACAAAGTCAAACCAACTGACGATCTTAGTACCATTGATCGTCAGCACTTCATCGCCGACCAGCACTCCGGCTGCTTCTGCCGGACCACCGGTAGAAACCTTGCCGATAATTGGCGGGATTTTGGGACGGAAAAAATTGATGCCTAGCCGCGCCAGGGCATCACCTTCCCAACCCTGCTCGCCTGCCGCAGCCAGATGTAAACGCCGTAGGTTAACTTCTTGCTGTTCGTTAACGACTTCAAGCTCAACGGATTCCCGATCCGTTGCTTTCTGCAGCAAGCGCCAGCGAAAATCATCCCAGGTTGCCACTGCTTCACCATCCACGGCACGAACCCGCTCACCATTGACCACACCAGCCATGGCTGCGGGTGAATCGGCGGGCGGTGGGCCGAGTACTGGCAGCAATTCGTTCGTGCCATGCATGAAGATGGCCCAATAAAGCAGGATGGCAAGGGCGAAATTAGCCAGCGGCCCGGCGACAACGATCAGACTGCGTTTGCCGACACTTTGCCGATTGAAAGCACGATGTTGTTCTTCGGGGGCAACGTCGCCTTCCCGCTCATCAAGCATTTTGACAAAACCACCCAAGGGTATAGCTGCCACCGCCCATTCGGTACGGTCAACGCCGAATTTGCGCTGAAAAATTGTTTTTCCGAAACCGACGGAGAAGCGCAAAACCTTGACGCCGCAGTAACGCGCCGCCAAATAATGGCCAAGTTCGTGAATGACGACCAGTACGCCCAAAACAACGATAAAGGCGACCAAATAAAAAGGGAAATTACTCACGCGAAACGTTGATCCGTTATTAAATGTTGGGCAATTCGCCGTGCCTCAGCATCGGCGGCCAGAACATCGGCCAGACTGCCTTCAGGGCCCGCAGGCATGGTGTTGTGTACCGTTTCGATCAATCGTGGAATGCCCAAAAAAGGCAACTGGCGATCAAGAAATGCGGCAACTGCGACTTCATTGGCAGCATTGAGAATCGCCGGCGCCGTGCCGCCCTGCCCCAAGGCATCGTAAGCCAGACGCAAGCAGGGAAAACGCTCAAAATCTGGCGGATAAAAATCAAGCCGGGCGATTTTAAACAAATCCAGTGCCTCGACACCCGAGTCAATACGCTGCGGATACGCCAGCGCGTAAGCAATCGGCGTGCGCATATCCGGATTGCCCATTTGCGCCAGCACCGAGCCGTCGTTGTATTCGACCGCAGAATGAATCACGCTTTGCGGGTGCACAACAATCTGAATCTGCTCAGGGGGGGCGGCAAACAGCCAGTGCGCCTCGATCACCTCCAGTCCCTTGTTCATCATGCTCGCTGAGTCGACCGAAATCTTCCTGCCCATGACCCAGTTGGGATGGGCGCAAGCGGCTTCAGGTGTAACTTGGTCTAATTCATCCAGCGCCTTGGTGCGAAAAGGCCCGCCCGAGGCGGTCAGGAGAATCCGGCGCACACCACAAGCGCTCAGCCCGCGTGAGAAATCGGCAGGTAATGCCTGAAAAATGGCGTTATGTTCGCTGTCGACCGGCAGTAAAGTGGCCCCATGTTCACGCACC
Source organism: Rhodocyclaceae bacterium (assembly GCA_028687645.1). Classification (GTDB taxonomy): domain Bacteria; phylum Pseudomonadota; class Gammaproteobacteria; order Burkholderiales; family Rhodocyclaceae; genus Azonexus. Next base: position 39,292 of record JAQTZQ010000002.1, on the reverse strand, counting down.
GCGTGCATGAACAATTCACCGGCCATGACCAGCACTTCCTTGTTGGCCAGCATGATTTTCTTGCCGGCCCGGGCTGCTGCCAAGGTGGGTTCAAGCCCCGCTGCGCCGACAATTGCCGCCATCACCGAATCCACTTCAGGTGCCGATGACATCTCCGCCAAGGCTTCAAGCCCAAAACGAACTTCAGTTTTTAGCCCGGCGGCCCGACATAAAGTACTCAGTTGATCAGCCAGCAAGGCATCGCGGACCACGGCAAAGCTGGGCCTAAATTCCTGGCATTGATCGAATAGCTTTTCAACCTGGCTATGCGCACAAAGAGCAAAGACGCGATAACGCTCAGGATGGCGGCGCACAACATCCAGCGTACTAACCCCGATCGATCCGGTCGCCCCTAAAATCGTAATGTTTTGTGGCTTCATTGCACGCCGGAAGTAATCAACCAAAGCAAGCCGACAATGGGCATGGTGGAGGTCAGACTGTCGATACGATCAAGCACGCCACCATGGCCGGGCAAAACCTTGCTGCTATCCTTGATCCCGGCCTGGCGCTTAAGCATCGACTCGTAAAGGTCACCAATAATACTGACTGCGGTCACGAGAATCAGTGCGAGCACCCACAGAGGCAACGAAAGAGGCGCATAGCCTGTGCTGAAGCGAATGGTCAAGCCATAAGCAATGACCGCAACGACAGCGCCGATCGCCCCCTCCCAGGTTTTTCCAGGGCTGATACTCGGAGCCAGTTTGTGCTTACCAAAGGCTTTGCCGGAAAAATACGCCGCCACATCGGCCACCCAAACGACAGCAAACAAAGCCAGCAAGACAGCAGGACCAAGGGTGCGCAACTGAACCATGGCCAGCCAAGTCGGGAAAAGCACCACCAAGCCGGTTAATAATCCAGCAGCGCCAGTGCCCAAGGCCCAACGCATGCGTAACCAGAGGGGAATCAGCAAGCACCAAAAAGCAGCCGCCAAAACGTAAATAACCACAACCCAGGGCGCTGAGTAAGTGGCGGCGTTACCGGCACCAATGGCTTCCGGCGCGATTAGAGAAACTCCGGCACAGGACGAAGCCATCAGGATGCCAAGCAGACGGCGGCGCAACTCTGACCAACGCAATATCCCCCCCCATTCCCAAGCGCCAACGCCAATAACCGCTGCCATCAACAGTGCCCAGTGAACTTGTGAAAGATAAAACAAGCATGGCAAAAACAGCCCAAGTAAAACTAGCGCGGTAACGACGCGCGTTCTAAGCATCCGACTGTCCGGTCAACTGCTCGCTGGTTCGGCCAAAGCGACGCTCACGCTGCTGATAGGAAAGGATAGCCCGGTCAAACTCAGTGGTGTTAAAGGCGGGCCAAAGCGTCTTCGTAAAATAGAGTTCGGTATAAGCCAATTGCCAGAGTAAAAAATTACTGATTCGCTCCTCGCCACCGGTACGGATGAACAGGTCGGGCTCAGGGGCGAAAGCCATTGACAAATAAGGTTCGAGATCAGATTCACTCCAGGTATCACGCTTACTTGGCTGGGCGGCCAACATTTTATTGACCGCCTGCATGATGTCCCAGCGACCGCCATAATTAGCTGCGATCGTCAATTCCAGCTTGGTATTGTCTGCCGTACCAAGTTCGGCATCACGAATCAGGGATTGCAAGCTTGAGTCAAAGCGCGACAAATCACCGATGACGCGCAGACGCACCCCGTTACGGTGAAGCTTTTCAACTTCTTGCTGCAGCGATTTGGCAAAAAGCTGCATTAACATGGTCACCTCTTCTTGCGGTCGACGCCAGTTTTCCGAACTAAATGCAAAAAGAGTCAGGTAGTGAATTTTCCGCTCAAGGCAGGCACGCACCATTTCGCGCACCAATTCCACACCTTTGACGTGCCCCGTAAAACGTGGCAAAAACCGAGATTTCGCCCAGCGCCCGTTACCATCCATGATGACTGCGACATGATCAGGCACCGCCACGGCGTCCGGTACCTGACGGGTTGAGCTGGAAAAAAAAGCCATTCGGCGCGGCGCTATACCTGCATCAGCTCGGCCTCTTTAAGGGCGAGCATCTTATCGATTTCGGCGACGTATTTATCGGTCAGTTTCTGTACATCATCCTGTGCCTTGCGCTCATCATCTTCGGGAATTTCGTGCTTCTTCAAGGCATCCTTGAGATGAGCGTTGGCATCACGACGCAAATTGCGCAAGGCGATCTTGGTATCTTCACCTTCGGTTTTGACCACCTTAATCAGGTCACGACGACGCTCTTCCGTCAAAGCCGGCATTGGTACCCGAATCAGGTCACCTTGCGATGAGGGATTTAAACCCAGATCACAATCGCGAATTGCTTTTTCCACCTTTTGCAGCATGGGTTTTTCCCATGGCTGAACACCAATAGTGCGAGCATCAACCAGCGTAATGTTGGCGACCTGATTAACCGGCACCATGGAGCCGTAATAATCCACCTGAACATGGTCAAGCAAACCCACATGAGCACGACCTGTACGCACTTTTTGCAAGTCCAGCTTGAGCACCTCAAGCGACTTAAGCATTTTTCCTTCGAGCGCTTTTTTGAGTTCGGCAATCATCTCGTTGTCCTTCAATAGTACACCAACGTACCCTCATTCTCTCCAAGCACCACGCGCTTCAGTGCGCCGGCCTTGAAGATTGAAAATACATTGATCGGTAATTTTTGATCACGACACAGCGCAAAAGCTGTCGCATCCATCACTGCAAGATTTTTCGAGATCGCTTCATTAAAGCTGATCTGGTCATAACGTGTCGCGGAGGCGTCCTTTTTCGGGTCAGCCGTGTAAACACCATCCACCTTGGTCGCCTTGAGGACAATTTCTGCACCGATTTCCGAGCCACGCAAAGCTGCCGCAGTATCGGTTGTAAAGAATGGATTTCCAGTGCCAGCACCAAAAATAACAATTTTCCCCTCTTCCAGGTAGCGAATAGCCTTGCCGCGAATATAGGGTTCAACCACCTGCTCGATATTCAAAGCAGACTGCACGCGAGCATTCAAACCCGCCTGACGGAAAGCATCAGACAGTGCCATTGCATTCATCACCGTCGCCATCATGCCCATGTAATCTGCAGTGGCTCTATCCATCCCGGTAGCGGTACCCGCCATGCCGCGAAAAATATTGCCGCCGCCGATGACGACACCAATTTCCACACCCATATCAGCAACCGCCTTGATCTCACCGACAATCGCCGCGATGGTTTGCGGATTGATGCCATAGGCGTCATTGCCCATCAGGGCTTCGCCAGAGAGTTTCAGGAGGATGCGTTTATATTTGGGTGTGGTCATGGTGTATTCCTACAAATTACTTCTTGGCAGCGGCAGCAGCGGCTTGAGCAGCGACTTCAGCAGCAAAGTCATCAACCTTCTTCTCAATGCCTTCGCCCACTACGAACAGCGTAAAGCCAGCGACGGAAGCGCCTTTGGACTTCAGTAGCTGCTCAATGGTTTGCTTACCATCAGCGGCCTTGACGAAAACCTGACCCAGCAGGGTGACATCTTTCAGATATTTCTGAACCGTGCCTTCGGCAATCTTTTCCAGCATTTCTTCCGGCTTGCCCGCTTCGCGCGCCTTTTCAATGGCGATACGACGCTCGGTGTCGAGCAACTCAGCTGAAACGCCTGAAGAGTCGAGAGATTTCGGCTTGGAAGCAGCGATATGCATCGCCAGATCCTTGCCCAACTGCTCATCACCACCCACAACGTCGACCAGAACACCAACCTTGGAACCACCGTGAATGTAAGGAACCAGCTTGCCTTTGGCTTCAAAACGAGCGAAACGACGAATGCTCATGTTCTCGCCAATTTTGCCAACCAACGCAGAACGGGTTGACTCAACTGTGCCCTCGCCCATTGCCAATGCGGACAACTCAGAAACATCACCGGGATTTTTGTCGGCTACCAGAGCAGCCGAGCCGTTGGCCAGTGAGATGAATTCGTCATTTTTAGCAACGAAGTCAGTTTCACTATTAACTTCGATAATCGCACCCTGCTTACCATCCGCAGAAATACTAATCGCGACGATACCTTCAGCCGCGATACGAGTCGCCGCCTTGGAAGCCTTGTTGCCAAGTTTGACGCGAAGGATTTCTTCCGCCTTGACCATATCACCATCAGCCTCGGTTAGTGCTTTTTTACACTCCATCATCGGTGCATCGGTCTTGCCGCGCAGTTCTGCTACCATGCCTGCGGTAATTGCCGCCATATTTTTCTCCTGAGCTTTAATGCAGACAGGGCCCAAGGCCCCGCCTTTGGACTGACTTAATGCAGCTTACTCAGCCGCTTCTACAACTTCAACGAACTCATCCTGGCCGCCGCTGGCAGCAACAATTTCCTGAATAACCTGACTACGGCCTTCAAGAATGGCGTCGGCCATGCCGCGCGCATACAAACGAATCGCACGGGATGAGTCATCGTTACCGGGAATAACATAAGCAACGCCTTCCGGTGAGTGGTTGGTATCAACCACGCCAATGACCGGGATACCTAGCTTGCCGGCTTCGGTAATACCAATCTTGTGGTAGCCAACGTCGATGACGAAAATCGCATCCGGTAAACCGTTCATTTCCTTGATACCACCGATGGATTTTTGCAGCTTTTCCATTTCGCGACGGAAGGTCAGCGCTTCTTTTTTGGGCATACGCTCAAGATCACCGGCTTCAACGGCAACTTCCATATCTTTCAGACGCTTGATCGAGGTTTTGACCGTTTTGAAGTTGGTTAGCATGCCACCCAGCCAACGCTGATCGACATACGGTACACCAGCGCGCTGCGCTTCTTCAGCAATAATTTCGCGAGCCTGACGCTTGGTGCCAACGAAAAGCACATTGCCACGGTTAGCTGATAGTTTTTTGACGAAAGCAGAAGCTTCGTTGTATTTGGCCAACGTCTTTTCGAGGTTGACGATATGAATCTTGTTGCGGGCACCGAAAATGTACGGTGCCATTTTGGGGGACCAAAAACGGGTCTGGTGACCGAAATGGACACCGGCTTCCAGCATTTCACGCATAGTAACGGACATCTAAAACTCCTTTAAGGGTTGAACCTCCATCCGCCTGAAACGCCCGTCATTGTTAGATTCTGACGAACACCCTTAATCGGCGGATGTGTGGATTTGGCGATGCGCACCTCGCGCACAACCGATTTAGCAAGCTTTTAGGCTTGGAAAAACTTTTCGATTATAGCAAAAGAGCCGACTTCTCCCAAGCTCAATAGCCATTTTGCTTGAGTGAGAGCAGTTGCAGCATGCGCCCCAGGTAAGGCTGCCAATCCGGCATCAGTAATCCAAAGTCGGATTCGAGTTGCGTGCAATCCAGTCGGGAATTCATCGGTCGTCTTGCTGGCGTTGGATATTCCAGACTGGGAATGGCATGAATAGCCTCGGCTTGCAGGCGCAAATCAAAGCCAGGCATGGCCGACGCCATCGTTAAAATTGTTTTTGCAAACTCACACCAACTGACTGGATTGGCCGCTGCCAAATGGTAGAGGCGATGCTCCACCACTTCCATCGCCCGTCCTTGGCGCAGCATACCCAGGACCACCCCACTCACAGTAGCGATAAGGGCGGCGGGGGTTGGGCTGCCGATCTGATCAGCAACGATATTGAGGGATTCCTTTTCCCGAGCCAGGCGCAAGATGCCTTTGACGAAATTTGCACCGCGCGCACCAAAAACCCAACTTGTCCGGAAAATTACGGAACGGCAGTTTGCTGCGGTAATCGCCTGCTCCCCCGCCAATTTACTATGCCCATAAATACTCAAGGGTGCTGGTGCGTCGCTCTCCAAATATGGCGTTTCCTTGCTGCCATCAAAAACATAATCGGTTGAATAATGGATCAGCAATGCGCCATTGCGTGCCGCCTCTTGCGCCATTAGCCCCGGCACCTCGGCATTGATTTTCATCGCCAACGCCGGCTCACTCTCGGCCTTGTCAACTGCGGTATATGCGGAGGCATTGACGATGACCGAGGGATTTACCCGCCGGATAAGCGCGCGCAATTGATCAAAATCGGCCAGATCGCATTCCTGGCGTCCACAAGCCAGCACATTACCGTGCGGCGCCAGCGAGCGCTGCAACTGCCAGCCAAGCTGGCCCTCTTTGCCAAGTAGCAGAATCGTCATTTGCTTTTCCGGGAACAAAGAGGGCGATTATGCCATCTCATCACAAGTGCACAGGGCCGAAGAGGGCTGTGGAAGTCACCGATTCCCGCTAAAATCGACCTTTATTCATTCATCCAATATCAGGATTTTCATGGGCATTTCCATCAAGACGCCAGAAGAAATCGAGAAAATGCGCGTCGCAGGTCGTCTCGCCTCAGAGTTGCTCGATTACGTTGCTCCCTTTATCAAGGCTGGGGTAACGACCGGAGAAATTGACCGTTTGTGTAATGAGTACACAGTCAATGTTCAGCACGCCATATCTGCCCCGCTCAATTACGCGCCATCGGGCTATGACCCCTATCCCAAGGCTATCTGCACTTCCGTCAATCATCAGGTTTGCCATGGTGTTCCTGGTGATCGCGTACTCAAGAATGGCGACATCATCAATATTGATGTTACCCCGATCAAAAATGGCTATCACGGCGATACCAGTCGTATGTTTATGATTGGGGAGCCGTCAATTCAAGCCAAACGACTTTGTGAAATCACCTTTGATTGCATGTGGTTGGGGATATCCGTCGTGCGCCCGGGGGCTCATTTTGGTGATATTGGCGCCATCATTCAGAAATACGCAGAAAAAAATGGCTACTCGGTGGTTCGTGAGTTTTGCGGCCATGGTATCGGTGCAAAATTTCATGAAGAACCGCAAGTAACACATTACGGGAAAGCGGGTACCGGACCAAAAATGGAAGCCGGGATGATTTTTACCATCGAGCCGATGATCAACGCTGGCAAAGCGGCTATTCGGGAATTGGCTGATGGCTGGACGATTGTTACCAAAGACCACAGTTTGTCAGCGCAATGGGAGCATACCGTCCTGGTCACTGAAACTGGATACGAGGTTTTAACCCACTCTGCTGGCAGCCGTCCGAAACCTGACTGGATTTCCTGATGATTGAGCAAATTACCGCTCTGCGCGGTGAAGTAAAGGCCATGCAGTTGGCGCTGCGTGCGGCTTACGAGCAGGATCATGATGCCTTGGCCTTGCTTCAAACCCGCAGTCGGCAAGTTGATGAAGTTCTCATTCGCCTCTGGCAGAGTCTCGATTTCCCCAGTTCATTGACTCTCGCCGCAGTCGGTGGCTATGGTCGCGGGGAACTCTACCCGGCGTCAGATATTGATTTGCTGATTCTCCTGAACCAGCCACCCAGTCAGGTATTGCAGGAAAAACTGGAAAAACTGGTCAGCTATTTCTGGGATATTGGGCTGGAGATCGGTCATAGCGTACGCACTATTCAGGAGTGTCTGGATGAAGCCAGTAACGATATTTCGATCCAAACAGCGCTGCTCGAAGCCCGCTTTGTCATCGGCAACGAAAAAATATTCAACACCTTCGAGAAGCGCCTGCACGGCAATCTCGATCCGATGGTTTTTTGTGAAGCAAAACGATTGGAGCAACAGGAACGCCATCTGCGTTTCAACGAAACACCTTACAGCCTGGAGCCGAATTTCAAGGAGGCGCCTGGCGGTCTACGCGATTTACAGGTCATTTTTTGGATTGCCAAAGCAGCTGGCTTTGGTACGACATGGGCTGACTTTGTAAAGAATGGCTTTTTGACTGAAGATGACAAGGTGCAGGCTGAGGCTTGTGAATTATTTTTGCGTCATTTGCGTATCCGGATGCACTTTCAGATTGGTCGGCGCGAAGATCGTCTGCTGTTCGATTATCAAAATACCCTGGCCAATCAATACGGTTTTGAATCTACGCAAGAAACGCGTGCGTCCGAACAGTTCATGCAGGGGTACTATCGTAATGCCAAGGCGATCACCCTGCTTAATACGATTTTGCTGCAAAACATTGGCACCGCACTGGCGCCGGAAAACGAAAAACAGCCATTCGCCATCGATGAAGATTTTCAATCAGTTGGCAGTTTGCTCGATCTACGTGATGAAAATCTATTCGAGCGCAAACCTGTAGCCATTTTCGACACTTTCAAGGTAATGCAGGAGAACCGGGAACTGCAAGGGATGACTGCACGGACGCTGCGAGCCTTGTGGCGTGCACGCAAGCTCATCACCCCTGAGTTCCGTGCTGATCCAGCAGTCCGTGCAGCATTTTTGGCGTTGTTTCAAAGTGAGCGCGGCGTAGTTCATGAGTTCCGCCGAATGAACCAGCTCGATATTCTGGGTACCTACCTGCCCGCTTTTGGGCGCATTGTCGGCCAGATGCAACATGATTTATTTCATGTTTACACGGTTGACCAGCATATTTTGCAGGTACTGCGCAATATTCGCCGTTTCACGATGAGTGAATTTGCCCACGAGTACCCCTTCTGTACGCGTTCCATCAGTGATTTTGAGCGGCCATGGTTACTCTATGTGGTTGCAATTTTTCATGATATTGCCAAAGGTCGCGGTGGCGATCACTCAGAACTCGGTACGGTCGATGCCCGCACTTTTTGTGAAGATCACCTGCTCTCCGAAGAGGATACCGAGTTAGTCGTCTGGCTCGTCCGCAACCACCTGGTTATGTCGCGTGTGGCGCAGAAGGAGGATCTTAGCGATCCTGACGTAATTGGTGCTTTTGCCCGCCTGATGGGCGATACACGCCATCTGACCGGACTTTATTTGCTGACCCATGCCGATATTCGCGGTACCAGCCCAAAAGTCTGGAATCAATGGAAAGGCAAACTGCTGTATGACCTGTTTTCGTTAACCCATGACCAGCTTGGGCAGGAAAACGTAACGGCACCGCACGGGGTGATTACCGAACGCCAGGCCGAAGCCATGCGACTGCTGCGCTATTTTGCGCTGTCGGCAACTGTTCATGAACGCTTGTGGAAACAACTCGATACTGTTTATTTTTTACGTCACTCCGCCGAGGAAATCGCCTGGCATACACGCTCGCTGCACTATCGGATTTCCAATGACCAGCCAGTGGTTCGGGCGCGCCTGCATCAGGATGGCGAGGGGCTTCAGGTCATGGTGTACACCAAAGATCAGCCTGATCTATTCGCCCGTATCGTTGGCTTTTTTGCCCGCGCTGGCTACAACATTGTCGATGCAAAAATTCATACCACGGCCCATGGCTACGCATTGGACAGTTTTGTTTTGCTCGATATTTCCCAGCGTGACAATGATCGCGAGATGCTCACCTATATCGAACATGAACTCGAATATCGTCTGATCCGGCAACTTCCGGCAGAGAAGCCCTCCGCTGGACGTTTGTCGCGCCAAGTCAAACATTTCCCGATCAAACCAGAAGTGACTATTCAAGGCGATGAACGTGGCGCACATTTCATTCTCTCGTTGATTGTTGCCGATCGCCCCGGCTTGCTCTACACCGTTGCCAACGCACTTACCGAGCATGGTGCTTCGTTGCATACTGCCAAAATTACCACCTTGGGCGAGCGTGCGGAAGACGTCTTTTTGATCAGCGGTGGTGATTTGCGTGAGAGTACAAAGCGCATCAAGCTGGAAACAGAATTGATGGAAAGGCTTAAGGTTTAAGGGTTTGTCTAGTTATTTTTAACTAGGCAAATGAAGTAAAACGCTCATCAATAGCCTGCCCATTACATAGCGCAAGCGTCTGTCAAATCTGCCAAATTGTATTTGGCAGATTTATTTGGCACTGCCAATGGGTTTGCCAATACCTCCTGATTCATTGGTACGTAACTTATTCACCCAATTGCCACCCCTTGGCACATAAATTGATAAGAGTATTCGAATACTTAAATAGGGGGGGTCATGTTTTCCAGATCATCAAAATTCATTGGGGCTATCTGTTTTTTAGGCAGTATTGCTTTGGGAGTACACGCCAATCCGGCGGCGGTTGCCAATCCTGACGCGGTGAGTAGCCCGGCTGCGGCCATCAAGTCGTTTAGCAACACCACCACCGACCACAGCAAACTTGAAGCCCTGAAAGGGCCGTTCAAGACCGGGCCTGAAGTGACCAAAGCCTGTCTGTCCTGCCATAACACCGCAGGCCATCAGGTCATGAAGAGTATCCACTGGTCCTGGGAAGCCAAGAGCCCAACGACCGGCAAGACCCTGGGCAAGAAGTGGGCGGCCAATAACTTCTGCGGCTCACCCATTTCCAACGAGACGCGCTGCACCAGTTGTCACGCCGGCTATGGCTGGAAGGACAAAAATTTTGACTTTACCGACCAGAGCAACGTCGACTGTCTCGCCTGTCATGACAACACCGGCACCTACAAAAAATTCGGCACCGATGCCGGGCACCCGCTCTATGCCGATCGTGAATTCGAGCCGATGGAAGGGCCTCCTGGCAAGAAGCTGTTCAAGGCACCTGACCTGACCAACATCGCCCAGCACGTCGGCAAGCCCGGCCGCAAAAATTGCGGTAGCTGCCACTTCAGTGGTGGCGGTGGTGATGCGGTGAAGCACGGCGACCTCGACTCTTCGCTGACCAAACCAAAGAAGGAACTCGATGTGCACATGGCCGAGGACGGCGCCAACATGGTTTGTGCAGATTGCCATACATTCAATGGACACCAGCCTTCCGGTAGCCGTTATGCGGTGACTTCCAAGGATAAGCATGGTTTTGACCTGCCCAAGGATGACCACAACCGCGCCACTTGCGAGTCCTGCCACGGCTTCACGCCGCACAAGGAAGCCAAGATCAACACCCACACCAACAAGGTGGCCTGCCAGACTTGCCATATCCCTGAGTTTGCACGTGGCGGAATCGCCACGAAGATGGTCTGGGACTGGTCTACCGCCGGAAAAATGGATGCTGACGGCAAACCATTATTCATCAAGGATGACCATGGGCATCTGAAGTACTCGGCAGCAAAGGGTAACTTCGAGTACGGTGAAAATGTTCGCCCCGAGTACAAATGGTACAACGGGACTGTCGAGCAGGTATCGATTATTGACAAACTGGACAAGTACATTGGCAAGGATGGCGTTCTCGAACTGAACCGCATCGAGGGTTCAGCAAGCGACAAAGATGCCCGCATCTGGCCATTTAAAGTCATGCGTGGCAAGCAAGCCTACGATCCGGTCAATAACACGCTGGTGGTCAATCACGTTTTCGGCGACGACGATACGGCGTTCTGGAAGCATTACGATTACGCGAAAGCCATCAAAGCGGGTATGGATACTGCCGGCCTGCCCTACAGTGGCAAATTCGACTTTATCGAAACCCGTATGCACTGGTTCATCACTCACATGGTTGCGCCGAAAGAGAAAGCGGTTCCCTGTGCTGAGTGCCATACCCGTGAAGCAAGTGGTCGTCTTGCCTCGATTACCGGTATCTATATGCCTGGCCGTGACCGTAACAGTTGGGTTGATCTATTTGGTGGCCTGGCCATCGTCGGTGCCATTGGTGTCGGCTTCATTCATGGCCTAACCCGTTATCTGACCCGCCGCAAGGAGCAAGCAAAATGAGCGAACGTATTTACATCTACAAGCGTTATGAGCGGTTCTGGCACTGGTCACAGGCGCTCTTGATCATCGTCATGATGATCACCGGCTTCGAGGTTCATGGCAGCTACAGCATTTTGGGCTTTGCCAAGGCCAGTAATCTGCACACGCTAGCCGCCTGGACCTTGCTAACGCTGTGGGCGTTCACCATTTTCTGGCAATTCACGACGGGAGAATGGCGCCAATACCTGCCTTCGCTGAAGAATGTGATGGCGATGATTCATTACTACACCATCGGTATCTTTACGCACTCACCGCATCCCTTCCGTAAAACTGTCGTGCAGAAACACAATCCCTTGCAGCGTTTGGCTTATCTGGCGTTGCTGGCCTTCATTTCGCCGCTGATCTGGGGTTCCGGGCTGTTTTATCTGTTCTATGGTGACTGGGCTAAATTCGGGATTGACCAGTATCTGACGCTGGAGGTTGTTGCCGTTGCGCACACCCTCGGCGCTTTCATGATTACTGCCTTCTTCTTTATTCACGTCTATCTGACGACGACCGGCCACACGATCTTTGCTCACATCAAAGCCATGATCACCGGCTGGGAAGATGTGGACGGTCATCACAAGGCCTGATCAAGATTTACCTTGCGTGTTTGGGCGGGATTATTCCCGCCCTTTTTTTGCCTGGATTTTTTGCCTATTCCGAAAAATCAAATGCCCAGCTCTTTCAGGCGACGGTAAAGCGTGCGTTCCGAAAGATTGAGATGGCGCGCCAGTTCCTTGCGGCTTCCCGGGAAGTTTTTCGCCACCTCCAGCAACTGTTCATCAGTCAACTTCGATTTTTGCCCAGTTTTCCGCGTTGACCGTAACACTTGATCCAAGGTACCGGCTGGCAGGTGACGAAGGTCGATTTCATCGCCGTCGGTGAGCAGACAGGCGCGTTCGAGCAGATTGCGCAACTCGCGCACATTGCCGGGGAAATCGTAATCCCGCAGCCAGTTGATAGCATCTCGCGAGAGCTTCAGGGAGCGCGTACCGGAAACGCGGGTAAGCAGGCTCTCAGCCAGCAGCACGATGTCATCCCGGCGCTCACGCAGAGCGGGCAGAAATATCGGGAAAATGTTGAGACGATAATAAAGATCCTGACGGAAACTACCGGCCTCGACCATCTCGGCCAGCGGGCGATGCGTCGCTGAAATGACTCTAACATCCGCCTGCAATACTTCCGGCGAACCGACCCGGCGGTAGGTGCCGGTTTCCAGCAGGCGCAGCAGTTTGACCTGGATCGACAGCGGAATATCGCCGACCTCATCAAGGAATAGCGTGCCGCTTGAAGCCGCCTCGACCAGCCCGGTTTTACGCGCCACTGCACCGGTGAACGCGCCGCGCTCGTGGCCGAAGAGTTCGCTTTCAAACAAGGTTTCGGCAAGGCCTGAACAGTCGACCGCAATATAAGGCCGATCCGACCGCCGGCTCATCTGGTGAATGGCGTTGGCGACCAACTCTTTGCCGGTACCGGATTCGCCTTGGAGCAAAACCACGGCATCAGCCGGCGCGACGCGGGCAACCAGATCCATCATCGCCATAAAAGTCGGCGAACGGCCAATCAGTCCGCGCGCGTGCTCGTCACTGCGCGGCACGGGGAGCGGGTCAATTTTTTCAATGAAGTAGGCAATGTCGCCATAAGCATCGCGGATCGGCGACAGTTCGATATTCTCGAAACGCTCGCCATGCGGGGTATGGTGCAAATGGACGACACGCTCGCGTTGCCCGGAACGCAAGGAGCGTTGCAGCGGACAAGACTCCCCCACTTGATCGCAAGGCAGTTTGTAGTGATGCGAAACGTCGTAACAAGTACGACCGATGATCTCGCGGCTCCCCTCCCATTTGCTCCGATAAGCTGGGTTGGCGGCCAAAATACGGTAGTTACGGTCGCAAAGAATATGTGGCTCCGTCAGGCTTTCGAGAAAGGAAACAAGTTCACTGGGGGGTGATTTTTCTGCTGCCATCAACTGCCACTCCGCTGCCACAATATTGATTATGCTGCCATAGCCAATGAAAATAGGCAAAATCCATCCTGTGGCAATCCCTTGCAAGTAGCGTAAGCAACTGATTTTTCGTTGATAAAATTAATTTTCGAAGGTGGCACGACTCTTGATAAGTAATCAATAATATTACCCAGGAGAGTCTAATGAGTGCTTGTGTATGTCAGGGCGAGTCCTTCGCCGTTTGTGATAGCAGCTCGCGTCGCCAATGGATCATGGCGACTGCTGGCGTCGGTGGTGCTTTGGCGCTGACCGCTGTCACCCCTTTTGTTGCCAGCATGCTGCCGTCAGAGCGGGCCAAGGCTGCCGGTGCGCCGGTTGAGGTGGATATCGGCAAGCTTGAACCAGGCAACATGATGATCGTTGAATGGCGCGGCAAGCCGGTATGGATTCTCAACCGAACCCCGGAGATGCTCGCAGCACTGAAAAAAGCCGAGCCAATGCTGGCCGATCCCGCTTCTGGCGTGCCGCAACAACCCGCCTATGCCACCAACGAAACCCGCTCGCGGCGCCCGGAGATGCTGGTTGCGGTCGGCATCTGTACCCATCTCGGTTGCTCGCCCTCGCAGGCCTTTACGCCGGGAGATGCAGCTTTGGGCGCCGACTGGCCGGGCGGTTTTCTCTGCCCCTGCCACGGCTCAACCTTTGATTTTGCTGGCCGCGTGTTTAAAAACAAACCGGCGCCGACCAATCTTGAAGTGCCACCGCACCAATATCTGACAGATTCCCGCCTGATTATTGGTAGCGACGAAGAGCGCAAGGCGTGATTGGCAGTGCAAAGAAAAAATCCCCTCAAAAACCGGGTTGACCGCGCACCAACCTGGCTTTTGGCAAGTTAACCCACACTCAGGAATATCAGATGAAACAAACCCTATTGCAGGAAAAATATCCCATTTTTGTCACCGAAATCGGCAAATCCGAAACCACCTATCAAACGGTTGAAGCGCTGGTCGCCTATTACCAGGCCAAAATTGCCGAGAACCCGAAGGTGCATTTCATCGGCGTCTTTGATCACTACGCGCATACCCGCAAGATCGAAGGCCCCATTGTCGAAGGCATGAGTGCTGCGGTCGACGTCATTTTTTGCTTTGGTTTTGCCATCCCGACACCGCAAATGCTGGCAGTTCGCCCCCGTTCGATCGGTATTGCCGAGATGGGCGACAAATTCGTCATCAGCTTCATGGAAGCCCCGATGCAGCCGGCCAATCAAGCCATGGAAGCCTGGACACTGGGGCTGCGCAATGCTTGATCTGAGGTCGAATTAGCCATGTCTGTCCTTGCCGTTCTTGGTTTGGCCAGTTTGGGGAGCGTTGGCGCCATGGCCGGTGCAGCGAGTATTGCTGCAGCCCCGACGCGCTGGCGGCAACGCCTGCTACCGCTGCTGCTGGCTTACTCGGCGGGGAGCATGCTGGCCGCCGCTTTTCTCGGCATGCTACCGCGTGCCTACCAATCCTTGTCGCCAATGGCGGCGGGCGCCACTGTGCTGCTCGGCCTCGGCTTGATGTTTTTGATCGAGCGCTACAGTCGCTGGCACCATTGCCACGACAGTGATTGCGGCCAGCGGCGACAAAGCGGTCGGCTGATTCTGGTCGGTGATGCCTTCCATAATTTTGTCGACGGCGTGGTCATTGCTGCTGCTTTTTTAACCTCGCCGGCAGTGGGCGTAGCTACCACCCTGGCCGTCATCGCCCACGAAGTTCCGCAGGAAATGGGTGACTACGCGGTGCTGGTTGAATCCGGCCTTGGGCGTTGGCAGGCATTGCTGTGGAATCTGCTTTCAGCGCTCAGCACCCTGCCCGGTGCCTTGCTCGGCTATTACCTGCTGGCCGAGGCCAAAAGCCTGATTCCTTATGCCTTGGCGATTTCAGCAGCGAGTTTTTTGTATATCGCCTTTGGTGACTTGCTGCCGCGCATTCACGGCAACAGTGATCGCAAAAGCCGCCTTGGTCAATATGCCATGCTGGTGTTGGGGATGCTGACCATCGCGGCGATTCGCCTCGGCCATGCCTGAAAAAAACAGGAGATTTTGGCGGTTGACCGTAACAATCTCCTGTTTTTACCGGCACCTCATCAAGCCATGAACATCACCTTCGCCAAAATAACGATGGCGAACCCAAAACCCATCGCCAGGTAATGCACGACCTCGAAGCGATCTATCCGGAAATCCTCCGGGCCACCGGTCACCACCACGAAATGCTTCAAGTTTTCAAGCGCTGTGCGCGACTTGCTGCGCATGAACAGGAAGGGTGAGCTGGCAAAAATGGTCAGCAGGCCGAGCGCAAACCCCATTTTCAACGTCAGCAATTGGCCGAATTTGCTGGCCAGCAAAGCATCAAAACCACCCGCGCTGTCCATGTAACCAAAATACATATAAAAACCCGTCACATAGAGCGGGATGACGGCCAGCGGGTAGGTTCGCCGAATGCGCCGAAACAGGTAAAACTCAACCCGCTGAAAAACCTCATCACCGATGACTTTGCGCACCGGCTCCAGAATCAGCACTTCCATGGCGACCGCACCGACAAACAGCACCGCGCACAGCAGATGAATGAGAACAATAACTTGATGATCCATGACGCTTTGCTCCGAATGAGAGGTTCAAGTGAGTATGGTTCTCATTTTAAGCATTAGCATTCTCTTGTATTTGATATTGATTAAATGCGAATCAATGTCATTTCAAAGCGCTGAATCCCGCCTCATTCTGCCGCGCCGCTTCTCCCGTTACCCAAGTCAAAAGAGGCCCCTGCGGATTTTCCTGCTGAGTTTCGGCGCAGGCTTCAAGGCACAGCCCACATTGGGTGCAGGTGAACATGTGACGTTTGATGCTGCGCGGCTTGAGCAGCATCGGGCAGGCGTTATTGCACGCAGCGCCTTGATCGGGCAGGCAATTAGCACACCTGGCGGCACGTTTTCGTTCGTAACCGATGACCAGTGCGCTTTTGTTTTGCATCCAGGCCAGGCTCTGAAACAGGCCAACCGAACACAGACTGCGGCAAAAAATGTGGCGGGCAAAAATGAAATCGAGCGAGAGTATGGTGGTGACGATGGTGATAAAAATGAACTGATTACGCGTCAGCTCGGCGCGCCAGAGATTGCCGTAAATTTCGCTGGGTGGCAGAAAATACGTCAGTAACACCACCGCCCAGCTAAAGGCCAAGGCCACGCTAGTCACGCCGGCGAGTGCCCACCATAGCCATTTTGTTTGTGGTTTGGACAGCGCATCGCGCGTCCAGAAACTTGGTTTGCCGCTGGCGCGAATAAACAGCCGGTTGATCAACTCAACGACCGGAAAGTGCGGGCAAAGCCAGCCACAAAACAGGCGGCCCCATTTCCACGAAACCCACATCAGCAGCCCGGCCAGGGCAAAAACCGGGATGATCAAACGTAGAAAAATTGCCAGCCCGGCTTCAGCACCACGCGCACCGCGCCCTTGAAAGGCATCCAGCCCGAGGCGCCATTCCATGCCAAACAACCAAGCATGATCGGCAGTCAGATCAACCCGAAAGAGGTTGAAAATCGGGCCAAGAATGAACAGACTGTAAAAAATCGTCTGAAAAACCCGACGCCAGCGCTGAACCCGACGCGCTGCCGGCAATGCCGCTGGAACGATGGGAATAATCGGGTAGGCCGACTTGCGCTTGGGCGGCATCAAACTTCAATCCGCTTTTTGGAAACCGGGAATGACTGGCTAAACATGGGGCTTTTCTCCGTCGCCCCGCAGTTGGCTCTTTGAAAATAGTGGCAGATTATAATCCGCCCTCTTACGCTGATCGTTTAATATTAGCGCCTGCTAATTTATTTATGAGCCCCACCCGGCATGCCGAACACGTCTCAACCTTCCCCCCGTTTTTCGCTCGGCACTCAGCGCCTGATTTTCATCTTGCTTCTCGCCGTCATCACCATTGGCGTGTTTTTATTCATGCGCGGCGAGGCGGTGAATGTGGTCATCGCCGAGCGCGGCGAATTGCGTCAGGCAGTCGTCGCCAGCGGTCGGGTCAGAACACCGCAGCGCATCGAAATCGCGGCTCAGATTAGCGGCAAAGTAACGGCTGTCGAGGCGCGCGAAGGGGCTGCGGTCAGTGCCGACCAAGTCCTGCTGCGCCTTGATGAAGCGGAATGGCAAGCCAATGCCGCGCAATCGCGGGCTTCCTTGGCCCAAAGTGAGGCCCGCCTGCGCCAGATCAGCGAACTGGGTTTACCGGTCGCGGAACAAAATTTGCTACAGGCCGAGGCCAATACCTTGCAAGCCCAACGTCACTTTGATCGCGTCGGCCAGCTGGTAGCCAAGGGGTTTTACAGTTCGGCACAGCTCGACGATGCCAAACGGGCACGCGATGTGGCCGAAAGCCAGTTGCGTTCCGCCCAATTGCAGCGCAGCAGCAATCGTCCCGGCGGTAGCGACGCGCTGGTCGCCCGCAGCAGCGTCGAACAAGCCAAGGCCGCCCTGCTCAGCGCCGAATCACGGCTGGCCTACGCCACCCTGCGCGCGCCGGTGGCTGGCGTGGTTTTAACGCGCAATATCGAACCCGGCGACACCGCGCAGCCCGGCAAGGTGCTGATGGTCCTTGCGCCAACGGGTGAAACTGAACTGACCGCCCAGGTTGACGAAAAAAATCTCGCCTTGCTCAGCCTTGGCCAGCTCGCATTCGCCTCGGCGGATGCCTACCCCGGCGAGCGCTTCAAGGCGGAAATCAGCTACATTGCGCCCTCGGTCGATGCTCAGCGCGGCTCGGTTGAAATCCGCTTGCGCGTGCCGCAAGCCCCGGCCTATCTAAAGCATGAAATGACGGTTTCAATCGACATTGAAACGGCACGGCGCAGCGATGCCTTGCTAGTCGCTGCCGATGCGGTCAATGACGCGAGCAGCGCCCAGCCTTGGGTCATGCTTGTGCGTGATGGCAAAACCCAGCGCCAGACGGTGCGTTTGGGCGTTCGTGGGGCGGGCAGGCTGGAAATCCTTGACGGCCTGGCTGCCGGCGACGCTTTGGTGCCCGCCGCGCTCAAGTTGCCGGAAGGCCGGCGAGTTCGTACGGTCAACCGCTAAAAACGGCCAAAAAATGAAGTCATGGCTTCCTTTTGAGTGGATCGCCGCCCTGCGTTTTTTGCGTGAGGGGCGAATGCAGTCGCTGCTGATCATTGTTGGCGTCGGGGTCGGCGTTGCAGTCATTGTCTTCATGTCGGCGCTGCTCTCCGGGCTGCAATCCAACCTGATCAAGCGCACCCTCAGCTCGCAGGCACACATCGCCCTGCTGCCGCCGGAAGAAGTCGCGCGGCCCCAAGTGGCGGCTGAGAACACCGCCCTGCGGCTGCAAAAACAAGCCCAACGCCTGCGTTCCATCGATCAATGGCAGCAACTGCGCGACCGCCTGCAAAACTGGCCAGAAATCGCCGCGCTTTCGCCCGTGGCTTCCGGCCCTGCCTTTGCCGTACGCGGCGATGCCAACAAGGCCATTTCGCTGGTCGGCATAGAACCGGAACGCTACAACCGGGTGATTTCGCTAGCTGACCGCCTGACCACCGGCGAACTACGCGTTGGCAGCGGTGAAGCGGTGATCGGCATTGAACTAGCCAAAGATCTCGGCGCCGATGTCGGCGACAAGCTGCGCATCGCCACTGCCGACGGCAGCGACGAGACGCTGACCATCACCGGCCTGTTTGACCTCGGCAACAAGGCGGTCAATGCGCGCAATATTTATGTCGGCCTGCGCACCGCCCAAACCTTGCTCGGCTTGGTCGGCGGCGTCTCGAACATTGACCTCGCCCTGCACGATCTCGATCAGGCCGAAGCGCTGGCGCAGCGCATCACCGGCGAAACTGGGCTGATTGCCGATAGCTGGATGCGCACCAACGCACAGTTTGTCACGGCGCTGACCTCACAACGCGTGTCGAGCAACGTCATTCGCTTCTTTGTCGGGCTCTCGGTGGCTTTCGGCATCGCCAGCGTACTCGTCGTTTCGGTCATCCAGCGCAGCAAAGAAATCGGCATCCTGCGCGCCATGGGCGCCACGCAAGGGCAAATGCTGCGGATATTTTTGCTGCAAGGCGGTATCGTCGGCTTTTTGGGCTCCCTGCTGGGCTCCGCCCTCGCCTGGTTCTTTCTGGCGCTTTGGCGCTTGATGGCGGTCAATCCCGATGGCACGCCGCTCTTTGTAATCGGCGTTGAGCCCAGTCTGGTTTTCATTGCCGCCGGTGGTGCCAGTCTGGTCGGCATCCTCGCCGCCCTGCTGCCAGCGCGCCGTGCTGCGGCGCTTGACCCTGTGGTGGCCATCCGTGGCTGATCCCGTCCTCCAGCTCAGCGCTATCCGCAAGTCTTACGGCAGCGGAGAAACCGAAAGCGAGATTCTGCATGGCATCAATCTGCGCCTGGAAAAAGGCGAATTCGCCGCGCTAATTGGCCCTTCCGGCTCCGGCAAAAGCACCCTGCTCAACCTGATCGGCCTACTTGACCGCCCAAGCAGCGGCCAGTTATTCATTGATACTCAGGAAACCGGCCTGCTTGATGACACCCACCTGACGCGCCTGCGCGGCCAGCGCATCGGCTTTGTTTTCCAGCACCATCATCTGATTCCGGCATTTACCGCACAGGAAAACGTCGCCATGCCGCTCCTCGTTGCTCGCGGTCACCCGGATGCGGCGATGTTTTTAAAAGCCGGAGAGTTACTGGATCAGGTAGGGTTGGCCGATCGCAAACAGTATCTGGCCAACCGGCTCTCCGGCGGCCAGCAGCAACGCGTCGCGATTGCCCGCGCGCTGGCGATGGATCCCTCGTTGGTGTTGGCCGACGAACCCACCGGAAATCTCGATACGCACGCTGCCGACGAGGTTTTCAAGCTATTGCGTACGGTCAACCGGCAATTACAGACTACTTTTTTGATTGTGACGCACGACCCGCGTCTGGCAAAACGCTGCGACCGGATTATTGAACTGGTCGACGGCCAGATCGTGGCCGATGCGCCCAATACGCCGGACGCTTGAATTACCTGATTTCGATCGTGGCCGATTTGCCCGATTTGCCACCGTTTTTCAGCAGCAAATCGGCGATATCCGTATTCTGATTTCTCAGTGCCATATCAATCGCTGTTTCACCGGACTCCAGACGTTTGTTGGGGTCTGCCTTGTTAGCCAGCAAAAGCCTGACGATCTCGAGATGCCCACCACGCGCCGCTGAAATCAGTGCGGTATGGCCGTTTTCGCTGGCCAGATTGACATCGGCACCCGCCTTGATCAAAGCCTGAGCAATTTCCAGATGGCCGTTATAGGCGGCATAGGCCAACGGCGTCCAGCCCGGCGTATCAAGTTTGGCCCCCGCCGCAATCAGGCGCTGAACCACCGGCAGATGACCGCGAAAAGACGCCAGGCGCAGGGCCGTATCACCGGCAGTATTCTGGGCATCAATTTTGGCTTTAGCCTTGATCAGGTAATCAACCAGGTCGAGATGACCGTCGCGCGCTGCCAGAATCAGCAGCGTATTGCCTTCGGCATCGCTCGAGTCAACGCCAGCACCACGCTGCACCATCTGCGCTACATCGCGGGTATCGCCGAGTTTGGCCGAATTGATCAGATCATCATAGGTCGCAGCAGAGAGCGGCAAAGCCAGCAGTGAAGCGACAGCAAGGGCAATGAGTTTGGTTTTCATGAGGGGCTATTGGGGCCTGGTAGCAGTTTTGAAAAGTCGGAAAAAATTGTCAGTGCTCGCCGTGGCGATGACCTCAAAGTCAACACCGCGCAAGCGGGCAATCTCCTCAGCCACATGGCGCACATACGCCGGTTGGTTCTGCTTGCCGCGATACGGCACCGGGGCAAGATACGGCGCGTCGGTTTCAATGAGCATCCGCTCAAGCGGCGTTTTTTGCGCTACATCCTTGATCGTCAGGGCATTTTTAAAGGTAACGATGCCGGAAAATGAAATGTAAAAACCCAAATCAAGCGCCCGCTGGGCAACCTCCCAACTCTCGGTAAAACAGTGCATGACCCCGCCCACCGCCTGCGCGCCCTCTTCTTCGAGAATGCGCAAAGTATCATCGGCCGACTCGCGGGTATGAATAACCAAGGGCTTGCCGCAAGCGATGGCGGCGCGAATGTGGGTGCGGAAACGCTCGCGCTGCCACTCCGGTTTATCTTTGTGCCAGTAATAATCCAGCCCGGTTTCACCAATGGCGATCACCTTGGGATGCTGCGCCAGGGCGACAAGGCGCGCCAAATCTGGCTCTTCGGCATCGGTGTATTCCGGATGAACGCCTACCGTGGCGAACAGATACGGCTGACTTTCAGCCAAGGCCAGCACCCGGGGAAAATCTTCAAGATTGACACCGATACAGACGGCACAGCCCACTTCATTGGCCTGCATATTGCCCAGTAACTCAGGCAAACGCGGGGCAAAATCCGGGAAATCGAGATGGCAATGTGAATCAACCAGCATAAAAACCAATCACAGCGTGTGCGTGGGGCGGGTGGACTGCATCACACCGCCGAGCAAACCTTCAATCTTGCGCCGTGCTTCCTGGCCGCTTTCATCATTATTGAAATGCACGCCGATACCTTGGGCGCGACCATTCTGTGCACCAGCCGGCGTGACCCAAACGACGGTACCGGCAATCGGTAACTTGGCCGGATCCTCCATCAGGGAGAGCAGCATGAAGACTTCATCGGCAATGGTATAGCCACGCGTCGTCGGAATAAAGATGCCGCCATTTTTCAGGTGCGGCATAAACGCCGCGTAGAGCGCGGATTTTGAGTTGATATTGAGCGAAAGAACGCTAGGGCGCTGCGGTGGTGATTTAACTTGATTCATTGGGTATCAGTTTTTGAACAATGCTCGATAATCCATGAATAAACCCTCAAAAAACAGTCGTGCGTTAAGCGGCTGTTCGGCTTCGCGGCGCCGCTGCAACAAGGCTCGATAGGCCGGCAGCAAGCGCGCAGAAGGAATGATAGCAGCCAGCCCGGAAATTGTGCTCTGCTGCGGCAGAAAATAACGCACTGGCAGGTTATTGCTTGCCAGCGTCAAATCAACCAGCCACTTTTGCAGAGCCTCGACCACGGCCTTGAGCGGCAATTTACCCTTACTGTCTTTCACCAGTTTTTCGAGATCGGCGGCGGAAGCGATTGGGTCCGGCCCCAGACGATCAGAGAGTCGCTTGACCAGAACATCCAGCCAGCCGCCCTGTCCCGAGTTGGCTAACTCGATTGCCAACCCCGGGGATCCGCCGGCCAAAGCCAGCCAGCGCGCCTCATCCTTAACCCCGGCAGCGACCAGAAATGCTTTGGCCGGTCTGCTCTTCGGCAGGCTGATCGGCACCACTTGGCAGCGACTGCGAATCGTTGGTAGCAGCTTCAAAGGTTCACTTGAAACCAACAAAAACAAAGTATTTGCAGATGGTTCTTCAAGTGTTTTAAGAAGTGAATTCGCTGCATTTCGATTCATTGTCTCGGTGGGATTGATCAATACGATGCGTAATCCTGCACGATGGGTGCCCACATTAAAAAACTCATCTAGTTCACGAATCTGGTCTACGGTAATTTGCTGGCTTGCCTTTTTTTTACTCTCCTCAGTATCGCCTTCCTCGCTCATGGCGCCGGGTTGCAGGAGGCGGAAATCAGGGTGATTGCCTTGGGAAAACCAGTTGCATGCCAGGCACTGACTACAGGCTTGACCATCTCTGGTTTGCTGCTCGCAAAGCAGGCCTGCAGCAAACGCCATGGCAAAATCAAACTTGCCCAAACCTCGCTGACCGACGAGCAGCAATGCGTGCGGCAAGCGTTGGCGCTGACCTTGGAGGTTGCGCCATACGTCAGCGTACAAATCAATTATATTCATATACTTGAGATAATTTGTTCAAGTGATTTACGAATATTTTCTATGGTTTCTTGCCCGTCAATCACACGAATGCGTGACGGGTTATTTTTGGCGCGATCCAGATAAACCTGACGCACGCGCTCATGAAAATCTGCGCGTTCCTGTTCAAAACGATCCAGCACCCGGCTGGCCAGCGCAATGCGTTCGCGCGCCACATCAAGCGGCAAATCAAAGAGCAGTGTGAGATCAGGCTGGCGGTTTTCATGCGCCCAATGCTCCAGCTGCTGCAACTTATTGCGATCCAGTCCCCGACCCCCGCCTTGATAGGCAAAGGTGGCATCGGTAAAGCGGTCGCAGACTACCCACTCGCCGCGCTTGAGCGCGGGTTCAATGACCTGAGCCAGATGCTCACGACGTGCAGCGAACATCAGCAAGGTTTCAGTTTCGAGGTGCATGGACTCGCTGAGCAGCAAACCGCGTAATTTTTCACCGAGTTCGGTGCCGCCGGGTTCGCGCGTGACGACAACCACCACCCCCCGCTGACGCATGGTTTCAGCCAGCCATTCGACGTGGCTGCTCTTACCAGCACCGTCGATACCCTCAAAGGTAATAAATTTGCCCTTCACTTTGCTCCCCTTTGATATTTATTGACTGCCTGGTTGTGCTCATCGAGCGTGCGCGAAAATTGGCTACTGCCATCACCGCGCGCGACGAAATACAAGGCATCGCTGCTCGCTGGATTCATGGCTGCCAACAGAGAATTGTTGCCCGGCATGGCAATCGGCGACGGCGGCAGACCGGCACGCGTGTAGGTATTGTACGGTGTGTCGCTACGCAGATGCTGTTTGCGCAAATTGCCGTCAAAGGTGCTACCCAGTCCGTAAATGACCGTCGGGTCGGTTTGCAACAACATGCCAAGGCGCAGGCGATTGACAAATACCGAGGCGACCATCGGTCGATCAGCATCGCGCCCGGTTTCCTTTTCAACAATGGAGGCCATGATCAGCGCTTCGTAGGGCGTTTTATAAGGCAAACCCGGCGCCCGTTGCGCCCAGGCGGCATCAAGGCGGCTTTGCATGGCGCGCTGAGCGCGGGCATAGAGTTCAAGGTCGGTCGATTGCTTGTCGAACAGGTAGGTGTCGGGGAATAACAGCCCCTCTATCTTTGTTGCTGAAATGCCCAATTTCGCAATCAGTTCAGTCTCAGTCAGTTGGGAGGTCGAATGCTGCAAGTCTGGATGCTGATCGACGCGCGCGCGCCATTGGCGGAATGACCAACCTTCGGGCAAAAGTAGCTCGCC
The DNA here is from genome assembly GCA_028687645.1 of Rhodocyclaceae bacterium. GTDB lineage: Bacteria > Pseudomonadota > Gammaproteobacteria > Burkholderiales > Rhodocyclaceae > Azonexus. Next base: position 14,648 of record JAQTZQ010000002.1, on the reverse strand, counting down.
CTGGGAAACCTCTCCGCGCGTCATTTTGTCCAGCAGTTGCAAAGGCGTGATGCCTTGCACTACCGAATAACTGCCGGCCTTGATACTGCCTTCGGCGTGCTTGAAGCGCGCCAGCAAGACCATCAGGTCCGGCTCAAGCTGGACGCCCGCCGCCTGAATCTGTAGCGAAGCGCTGCGCAAGCCTGATCCCGGAAGAATCCGGAAGTCAGTCGGTGAGCTGCGCATGGTCAAAGGCGCAGTAGCCCACCACCAAGCAGCGCCAGCAATGCCGACCGCCATCAGAAGCAGCAGAAAGATCGATCTAAGCAGTAAGCGCAAGGGAACTCGCAGGCGGAAAGCGGGTCTGGGGCTGGTGCGACCCGCCCGTTAGAAGGGGCTATATAATATCGCAAACCCCACAGGAGCCCTCATGAACCCCAATTGGCACAGCTTTCTGGAAGCCACCGACGCTGTTATCGATGCGGCCTCCAACGAGATTCTTCACTTTGGCGATGCCGCAGGTGAACTCAAGGCAGCGCAACAGCAAACCGTCCTCGTCCCGCTGACGCATCTCGGCTTGCTGGCGGCCAATGGCGAGGAAGCCAAATCCTTTCTGCACAGTCAATTCACCAGCGACGTTAACCACCTTGAAGCCGAGCAGGTTCAACACTCGGCCTGGTGTTCAGCCAAAGGGCGCATGCAGGCCAGTTTTCTGGTCTGGCGTGATGGCAATGACCTGCGCCTGACGCTGGCTGCCGACCTTCAGGAAGCAGCGCAAAAGCGCCTGCAAATGTTCATTTTGCGGGCCAAGGTCAAACTCGTTTCGCTCACCGACACCCACATTCTGCTTGGTCTGGCCGGCAAGCAAGCTGCCGAAGCGCTGGCCGATGCCGGCTTGCCCTGCCCCGCTGCGCCAATGACGTCGAGCAGCGCCAATGGCACGCAGGTTTTGGCGCTTGAAGGCGGACGTTATATCGTTGTTGCCCCGCAGGAAGCGATGGCAGCGCTGTGGCAAAAACTTTCGGTCAAAGCGCGCCCAGCTGGATTGCCTGTTTGGCGCTGGCTCGATGTACAAGCGGGTTTCCCGCTGGTGACACTGGCCACCAAGGAAGAGTTTGTGCCGCAAATGGCGGATTTCGAGAAACTGGGTGGCGTCAACTTCCACAAGGGATGCTATCCCGGTCAGGAAATCGTTGCGCGCACGCAATATCTCGGCAAGGTCAAACGTCACCTCTACCGCATCAATAGCGAGCAGGCACTGAAGGCCGGCGATCATCTGTATTCGCCTGAAAATCCCGATCAGGCTTGTGGCATGGTCGTCTCCGCTGCCCCCTCCCCGGCGGGCGGGTTTGAGGCACTGGCTGTGGTGCAGTCTAATTTTGCCGAAAATGTCCATCTCGGCTCGCGTGAAGGGCCACAAGTGCAGGCTGTTGCGGTCAACCCGTAAAAACCGGCAAAAATGTGTCTGATCGTTGTCGGCTGGCGAGTTCACCCGGATTACCCGCTGGTGCTCGCCGCCAACCGCGACGAGTTTTACGCCCGGCCAACGGCCAATGCCGCACGCTGGCCGGATGCCTCGCAGGTTTTTGGCGGCATTGACCTTGAGGCGGGCGGCACCTGGTTGGGGATTACCGAAACCGGAAGTTTTGCCGCAATCACCAATGTTCGCGAGCCCAATATGGCGAAAGGCGCCATTTCGCGCGGCGCCTTGACGCGTGATTTTTTGCTGGCTGATACACCCGCGAAGACTTACGCTGAGCAACTCGATGGCTCAGATTATGCCGGCTTCAATCTGTTACTCGGCGATGGTAAATCGCTGGTTTATTGTTCCAATCGTGGCGGCGAAGCTCGCATGTTGGTGCCGGGAATTTACGGTTTATCCAACCATTTGCTCGATAGCCCGTGGCCTAAATTGATCAAGGCGCGCGAAGGTTTTAGCGAAGCACTGAAGCAGCTACCCGACGAGGCCGGGTTTTTTGATTTGCTGGCCGATCAGACCATCGTCAGCGATGAACTATTGCCGCAAACCGGCGTACCGCTCGAATGGGAGCGTCTGCTGTCCGCCGTTTTCGTCAAATCAGAAAATTACGGAACCCGCGCCTCAACGCTGCTTTGGCAACGAGCTGATGGGGTGGTCAAACTGCATGAGCAGAGCTTCGGCCCCAACGGCAGCCAGCTTCAGTCTTCGATAATCAGCACTTCGCTGTAACACGGCACCCTGTCGAACAATTCGACAATGTCAGCGTTACGCATGCGGATACAACCGTGTGAACCAGGAACACCCATCTCCGCAGAATCCGGGCTGCCATGGATATACACATAGCGGCGCATGGTATCGACACAGCCGAGACGATTGCAGCCTGGCTCGGTACCCGAAAGCCAGAGAATGCGCGTCAAAATCCAGTCACGACCCGGGAAGGCTTCGTAGAGTGTTGGCGTCCAGATTTCGCCGGTCGGGCGGCGGCGCACAAACACCGTATTTTCCGGCTGCCCAGCGCCAATTTTGGCCCGAATAATGTGTCGACCGCGCGGTGTCTGGTAGCTGCCGGAGATTTCACCAACACCCGCTTTGGCCGTCGATACTGGATATTCCCGTAGCACCTTGCCGTCATCATCAAAGACGGAAAGCCGCTGATTGGCAACCGAAATGTGCAGTTTCATAGCACCTTCTTTCGCCGCCCGGCAAAAAATTGTGACAGCATGGCGCTGCATTCGTCGGCCAGAACACCGCCGTTGACCGTTGCGTGATGGTTCAAGCGCTCGACGCCGAACAAATCCACCACACTGCCATGAACGCCGGTTTTGGCATCACGCGCACCGTAAATCACCCGGCTGATGCGCGCGTGCATGATGGCGCCAGCGCACATGGCGCAAGGCTCCAGCGTCACAAACAACTCGCAACCCGGCAGCCGATAGTTGTTCAAGCTACGCGCCGCATCGCGCAAGGCGGCAATTTCAGCGTGCGCCGTTGGGTCACTCTCGCCAATCGGCGAGTTGAAACCACGCCCGACAATCACGCCGTTTTGCACCACCACTGCGCCAACCGGTACTTCACCCAGGCACTCGGCAGCACGCGCCAGCGAAATCGCTTCGCGCATGAAAAATTCGTCACCGAGCTTGAACGCGGATGTTTCTGTTACCGTCAAAGGTTCACCATCATCAATTTTTAACCCGTTTTCACCGTTGACCGTAACAATCTGCTTAGTGGCGGGTGCCGCGCAGGGCATTCGCCAACATTGAGAGCGCATCGGCGATTTGTCCTGCCATTTCTGGTGGTGGCAATGGCACTTTGAGATTTTGCACGCCCGTTTTCGCATCTCGCTCGATCCACGGATGCGCCGGCGCAGCAGGATTGCCGGCGGCCCCCAGAGCGGAAACCAACTGCGCCCCCACCTGAGCCAGAGCCTGCCAAGGATTGATGGGCTCGGGCGACGGCTGTGCCGGGGGTTCATTAGCAGGAGGCACGCTGGGTGTATTGGCATTCGGCGAAAAGTCTGTTGGTGAAATATCGGGCTGTAAAACTTCAGGCTGCACCGCCGCCGCATCGGCTGCTGGCGCTGAAGCCTCAGCACCTACCGACTCTTCCGCCGCTGTCACCGTCTCGCCATCACCCATGTGGCCGGTGACATTTTCAACATCTTTCATAAAGCGGTTGAGGCGCGAGCCGCCGAGTGAGATTTCACCCGTTCCGCCATCCAAAATCCCCGCCGAGAGCGAGCGCTTGAAGGCCAGCACCGACAGCATGCCTTCCTCAATCGTCCCCTTGGCGACAAAATTAATGATCTGCACCGGGCGCTTTTGCCCCATGCGGTGGATGCGGGCAATCCGTTGTTCGAGCAGCGCCGGGTTCCACGGTAAATCCATATTGACCAAGGTGGACGCATGCTGCAAATTCAAACCCGTCGCCCCGGCATCGGTCGACAAAAATACCCGGCATTGCGGATCATCGCGGAAGCGCTCAACCAGTGCCGGCCGCTTCTCCGAGGGCACGCCACCATGAAAACTAACGTAGCCAATACCGCGCGCCTCCAGCCGCCGGATGACGATATCGTGGGTTCGCGTCCATTGGCTAAAGACCACGGCCTTGGCATCCGGCTGGGCAAAAAGGTTGTCAAATAGCGCCGCCAGTTCATCGGCCTTAACCCCGTGATCGCTTTCCTGATCCAGCAAATAAGTGCTGTTGCACGACATCCGCATGTTCTGCAAGGCACAGGTCAGCCGGCGCTGATCCTGATCCGAGAGAAATTTCATCTTGCGCCAACGCTGAACAATGCGCGTCACGATCTCCGCGTTGTCATTGTGGTAAACCATCTGCAATTCGGTCATCGGCACCAAAAAATTCTGGTCAGTGCGCTCCGGCAACTGGGTTAATACTTCGGATTTCTTCCGCCGAATCATCACCGGGGCCAGCGTCTGGCCGATTTTTTCCAAACCGGTGTAGCCGGTCACGCGACCACTTTCGTCCTTGACCTGATGCTCGTGCAGTAACTTCCAGGTTGGCCCCAAACGATGCTGATCGACAAACTGGACGATCGAAATCAATTCCTCCAGTTTGTTTTCCAGCGGCGTACCCGTCAGCACTATGGCATAAGGGCTGTCGATGCGCTTCAGGGCGCGGGCGGCGATGGTGTTCCAGTTTTTGACGCGCTGCGCCTCGTCAACAATGACGAGATCCGGTGCCCAAGCGGTAATCAAATCCAGATCCGGCTGTAGTTTCTCGTAATTGGTAATCTTGCAGAAATCATCCTGCAAAAACTCCTTTTGCCGCTGCGTCCGCCCGCCGCCAATCACATGGGCGTCGCGCCCGGAAAAACGCAAAATTTCGCTTTGCCACTGATATTTGAGCGAAGTCGGACAAATCACCAGCACCTTCGAAATACCAAAATGGCGCGCCAGAATTTCGGTAGCGGCAATCGCCTGTATGGTCTTGCCCAAGCCCATTTCGTCGCCAATCAGCACCCTACCAGCGCGCACCGCAAATAAAGCGCCCTCGGCCTGATAGGGGTAAAGCGTTACTTTGAGCAATTTCTTCAGGCTTGAATCGTTCACCCCGCGCGGAAACAAGCCCTCCAAGGCCAGCAAGCGGCGTTGCGCATCACGCCGCGCCGCCAGAAAATCCAGCGCATCATCATAAGTACGCAACTCATGCCCACTTTTTGCCACCAAACCAATAAAGCGCTCTAGCCCATCTTCGCGTTGGTCCTGCAACTGCCAGTCTTGCGCTTCGTCAAACAACAGGGCAGCCGCCTTGCGCACTGCCGCCGGGCAATCCGTACCCGGGCGAAAATGCACCGTGCGCGTGCTGTCACTGCGCAAATAAATTTCTGAAAATGCGGGCTGATAGCCGCGCGCAAAAGCCGCCTTGGCCCCCCGCTTTTGCGTCAGCGCGGCGAGGACAAATTCAATATGCTTGCAGGTGCCAAGCTCGTTGGTGCTGTAATCAGGGCAAGCGCAATAATTGTCGCCCGGCTGCTGACCACGAATTGCGACGCGATAGGCGCTTTTGGATTGTGGGTTGCTGACGCGAAACTCAGAAAAGAAAGGCTCAGCCCCGATGTTTTCCAACCCAAAAGCCTGCTCACGCCCAAATTGACGGCGCAGCGCCCGCTGCCATTCAACCGCAGACAGCTCCGCTGGTGCGTGAAGGCGCGAGAGCTTGAATTCTTTGGCCGGCTTGCTGACCTTGGCGTTGCGAGATTTTGCGGCTTTGGGTGATTTTTTGGTCATAAATGTCGTGCTCAATTTCAGGTATTTATGGATGAGTCTGATCTCTCAGCTCTCTCCTGCCCCGGATGCATATCCTGCCTCACGCTGACTTCGGATAGCCAGTACGAAGACAATGTCCATTTCCGCAACAAAGCAATAGAGCGCGACGTAGCCTCGGGCATGGCTGCCAATCACAAGCTCTCGCTTCCCGTTCAAAGCCGGGTGACCAATGAGTGGATTGAGCACCAAGACATCCAGCGCGCTAATAATCTCGGCAATACGGCGCTCTCGATTTTCGACGTGGTTAGTCGCCAAGTGATCAAGGATGCGATCGAAATCCTCAAGCACTTCCGGAGCAAGCTCAATTCTCGCCACCTCAGCCAGCCAACTTGCGCGCTTTGGGAGGTTGAGCGGGCATACCGGCTGAGCGTGCCTCAAGATATTGACGCATTTCCTCCCAAGGAATCGTTTTCCCCGTAGACAGAATGTTGGCGTAACGCTGTTCGGCAACACGATCCAAATCAGCTTGGCGTTCAGCCTGCTGCGTTTTTTCAGCAATCGCTTCAAGGATAAACCCGTGGGTCGTCGTGCCAGAACGACTGGCAGCAACTGAGACTCGGGCTTTCAAATCGTCAGAAAGGCGAATGGTCGTTGTGGTCATAAGTGGCTCCGTCAATAAATGCTGCTCAAAAGTAGCACAATCGTGCTACGGGCGGCAAGCGGTAAAAGCCTTTCAGATCCTGCTTGAGGCCAAGCTTGGTCGGTGTGTCAGAATCACTCCCACTCAATCGTCGCCGGTGGTTTGCCGCTTACGTCATAGACCACCCGATTCAGGCCACGGACTTCATTAATAATGCGGTTGGATACCCTGCCCAGCAGCTCATAAGGCAAATGCGCCCAATGGGCGGTCATGAAGTCGCTGGTTACGACTGCACGCAGAGCAACGACGTTTTCGTAAGTACGACCATCGCCCATCACGCCAACGCTCTTGACCGGCAGAAAGACGGCGAAGGCCTGGCTGGTCAGGTCGTACCAGGTTTTACCGATGTCAGCTTCGGTGCAGGAACCGGTGGCGACATCGCGCGCGTTTGCTACGGTCGACCGCAATTCTTCGATAAAAATCGCATCGGCGCGTTGCAGCAGGTGCGCTGATTCCAGCTTGACCTCGCCAAGAATACGAACACCCAAGCCAGGCCCGGGGAACGGGTGGCGATAGACCATCTCGCGCGGCAGGCCGAGGGCGACGCCGAGTTCGCGCACTTCATCCTTGAACAGTTCACGCAAGGGCTCAAGCAGCTTGAGGTGCATGTCTTCCGGCAAACCGCCAACGTTGTGGTGGCTCTTGATGGTGTGCGCGCCCTTTTTGCCCTTGCCGGCGGATTCGATCACGTCCGGGTAGATGGTGCCCTGGGCCAGCCATTTTGCCGCAGTTAGCTTGGCTGACTCGGCCTGGAAAACAGCGACGAATTCACCACCGATGATCTTGCGCTTCTGCTCCGGGTCTGAGACGCCGGCCAGCTTGCCCATAAAATCGTCGACCGCATCGACGCGGATGACTTTAACGCCCAGATTGCGCGCAAACATTTCCATGACCATGTCACCCTCATTCAGGCGTAACAGGCCGTGATCAACAAAAACGCAGGTCAGCTGATCGCCGATGGCACGATGAATCAGCGCCGCAGCGACGCTCGAATCAACGCCGCCGGAGAGACCGAGAATCACATCATCGCTACCCACCTGAGCGCGAATCGAAGCGACGGCTTCGGCAATGTAATCGCCCATTACCCAATCCGTACCGCAGCCGCAAATGCCATGCACGAAGCGCTCAAGAATGGCGCGGCCTTGCAGTGTGTGCGTCACTTCCGGGTGGAACTGGACGGCGTAGAACTTGCGCGCCTCGTCAGCCATTGCAGCAATCGGGCAGGATGGGGTTGATGCCATTTTCTTGAAGCCAGGCGGCAATTCCATGACGGAATCGCCATGGCTCATCCAGACTTTGAGCATGCCGTGGCCTTCGGCGGTTGTGAAGTCGGCAATATCCTTGAGCAGTTCGGTATGGCCGTGGGCGCGGACTTCAGAGTAGCCAAATTCACGCGCCTTCCCCGCTGCTTCAGCGGTCATCACCTGGCCACCGAGTTGCTGTGCCATGGTTTGCATGCCGTAGCAAATGCCGAGCACCGGAATACCCAGATTGAAAACCACTTCCGGCACGCGTGGCGTATCGCCTTCGGTCACTGAATTTGGGCCGCCGGAGAGAATGATGCCGCTGGCGCCGTAGTTCAGGATGAAATCATCGGCCACATCGTAAGGATGAATTTCACAAAACACCTTGGCTTCGCGCACGCGGCGAGCGATCAACTGCGTAACCTGAGAGCCAAAATCGAGGATGAGGATTTTCTGGTGAGCCATTTTCAAAGCCTTGAAAGAACAAGGGCGGCTAGCGCCGCCCTTCGGGATACAGGGTCGATTACTCGACGTGGTAGTTGGGCGCTTCCTTGGTGATCTGCACATCATGGACATGCGATTCACGAATGCCCGCCGAGGTAATTTCGACGAAACAGGCGCGCTCGTGCATCTGGGCAATACTGGCACAACCCAGATAACCCATTGAAGAACGCAAACCACCCATCAACTGGTGAATCACGGCGAGTACCGAGCCTTTGTACGGCACGCGGCCTTCGATGCCTTCCGGCACAAATTTCTCGACGTTGGAGGTGTTTTCCTGGAAGTAGCGATCAGACGAACCAGCCTGCATCGCGCCCAGCGAACCCATGCCGCGATAGGATTTATAGGAGCGCCCCTGGAACAGCTCGACCTCACCCGGTGCTTCTTCCGTACCAGCGAACAGACCGCCGAGCATGACCGTATCGGCACCCGCAGCAATTGCCTTGGCGATATCGCCCGAGTAACGCACGCCACCATCGGCAATCATCGGCACGCCGCTACCGGCCAGCGCTTCGGAAACATTTTGAATCGCGGTAATTTGCGGTACACCAACCCCCGCAACAATACGCGTCGTGCAAATCGAGCCGGGGCCGATCCCGACCTTGACCGCATCGGCACCGTTATCGACCAGCGCCCGCGCCGCATCTGCCGTCGCAATGTTGCCGCCAATCACTTCAATATGCGGGAAATTTTTCTTCGTCCAATTAACTCGATCCAAAACGCCTTGCGAGTGACCGTGTGCCGTATCGACAACAATCACATCAACGCCGGCTTCAGCCAGCAGCGTGATGCGCTCCTCAGTCCCGGGTCCAACGCCAACCGCCGCGCCGGCACGCAAACGTCCGGACGCATCTTTGTTAGCCAGCGGATGCTCGGTGGACTTGAGAATATCCTTGACCGTAATCAGGCCGCGCATATGCCATTCATCATCGATCACCAGCACGCGCTCAAGACGGTGTTTGCGGATCAACTCTTTCGCATCCTCAACACTGGCGCCTTCGCGCACCGTGACCAAGCGCTTGCGCGGCGTCATGATGGCCTTGACCTGTTGATCAAGATTAGTCTCAAAACGCAGATCGCGATTGGTCACGATACCGACCACCTTGCCCGCCTTATCGATTACCGGCAAGCCGGATATGCGGTATTGGCGGGTGATCTCCAACACTTCACGCACCGTCATGGTCGGCGGGATGGTGATTGGATCTTTTAGAATACCGGATTCAAAACGCTTGACTCTGGCCACTTCGGCGGCCTGCGCCTGGGCGGTAAAGTTTTTGTGAATAATGCCGATACCGCCTTCTTGCGCCAGCGCAATGGCCAGGCGACTTTCGGTCACCGTATCCATGGCAGCCGAAAGCAAAGGCAGGTTTAGTGTAATGTTTCGTGTTAACCGGGTCGCAAGACCCACATCACGTGGCAAAATTTGAGAATGCGCGGGGACGAGTAGAACGTCGTCGAAAGTCAGGGCTTTTTGCAGGAGTCGCATGGCCTTTAATCCAAGGTCACAAAATCGTATTATACAGAAAACACTGAGAACACCGGAAAACCATGAAAAACACGCTAATTTTTGCCCTCGGAATCGCGTTGACCGTAACACTTCCAAATGCGGGTGCTGAAACCTATCAATGGAAGGATAGTAGCGGTCGTACTGTCGTCTCAGACACGCCGCCCCAAGGCGTAGCCAAAGAGACTGCGCGCACCATCGGTAGCAATGCACCACTATCAACGTCAGCCGCAAAACCAGCAGATGCACCAAAGACGATGGCGGAAAAAGATCTGGAATTTAGAAAACGGCAACAGGAATCGGCGGAAAAAGCGGACAAGGCAGCCAAGGAAGAGTCTGACGCCGCAGCAAAGCGCGACAACTGCGAGCGCGCAAAAAGACAGGTTGCCCTGCTGGAATCAGGACAGCGCATTGCCACCACCGATGCAAACGGCGAGCGCCGCGTCATTGACGACGAAGAGCGCGCCAGGGAACTTGCCCGTGCCCAGAAAATTGTCGGTGAATCCTGCAAATAAAACGCTATAAAGTTGCTTTAGCGGGGCAAAAAATCAGGCGTCGGCATCTCCGGCGCCTTTTTTCATGACTTTGCCCTCGGCGGCACGTTGCTTGCGCACTTCTTTGGGGTCGGCGATCAGCGGTCGGTAAATTTCAACGCGGTCACGGTCGCGCAACAAGCTATCAGGTTTGGACAGTTTGTTCCAGATCCCAAACTTGTTTTTCTTGAGATCGATTTCCGGGTGCTTGGTGAGCAAACCCGAAGCTTCCAATGCCTGCTGCAAGGTGCTTCCAGCAGGGAGTTTGAGTTTGACCACCGCCTGGGTTTGAGCCTGGGCGTAACAGACTTCGATATTCAGGGTTTCAGCCATTCTTGGCTCCGTCGATTTGCGTAGCACGGCGCACAAAAGCGTCCACAAAGGTATTGGCAATATGGCTGAACACCGGCCCGATCACCTTTTCAAATAACTTGCTGGAAAATTCGTAATGTAGCTGGAACTCGATTTTGCAGGCATTCTCGGCCAGCGCCTTGAAGCGCCATGAGCCTTCCAGACGGCGAAATGGGCCATCGACCAACTGAATCTTCATCAGCGTTGGATATTGCTTTTCGTTTTGTGTCGTGAAACTGGATTTAACGCTGTGGTAATTGATATGCAGCGTCGCCACCGTTTTTAATTCGTCGCGAAACTTGAGCTCGGTTTTGCTGCACCAGGGCAGGAATAGCGGATAGTCCTCGCAATAATCAACCAACTCATACATTCGAGTCGCAGATTGTTCGATCAGTACGGTTTTTTCGACGATAGCCATGCGGCGTCTGTGACCCGGTATCCTGTAAAATGGCGATTTTAAAGGATCAACAGCAGCATGAGCATCACGGAAAACAAAAAAGCTTTTCACGATTATTTCGTCGAGGAAAGATACGAAGCAGGACTTGCGCTCCAGGGTTGGGAGGTCAAGGCGATTCGTGCTGGCCGGATGAACATCAAGGAATCCTACGTCATCATCAAAAATGGCGAGATTTTCCTGATTGGCATGCACATTACCCCGCTGCTTTCCGCCTCGACGCACGTTAGTCCCGACCCGACACGGACGCGCAAATGTCTTTTGCACGCCAACGAAATCATGAAGTTGATCGGCAAGGTCGAACGCGCGGGCTATGCGCTGATTCCGCTCAATTTGCACTACAAGACCGGGCGCATCAAGCTCGAAATCGGCCTTGCCAAAGGCAAAAAGCAGCACGACAAGCGCAACGATGAGCAGGAAAAAGACTGGAAGCGCGAAAAAGAACAAATCATGAAGGAAAAGCAGCGCTAATCGACCATGGACGCCCTGCTCTACTGGGTTGGACTCGTTGCCGTTGCCGTTAACGCCCTGACCGGGGTAATGGACTCCGGGCGTAAACAAATGGATTTGATTGGCGCGTTGCTGGTTGGCGTCGCGACCGCGCTGGGCGGCGGCACCATCCGTGATTTGCTGCTGGATCGCAATGTATTCTGGGTTGTTGATCAAACCTACCTGATCGTTGCTTTAGCCACTGGCTTGCTCAGCTTCTTTGCCATTCGCCGCCGGCCATTGCTGCCGCGCCTGTTCCTCATTCCCGACGCCTTCGGCCTTGCCTTGTTTACCATCATCGGCACCCAGATAGCGCTGCAATGGCACGCCCCTTGGCTGGTTGCCAGCCTGATGGGGGTCATTACCGGTGTTGTCGGCGGCGTTTTGCGCGACATTTTATGTAATGACGTGCCGCTGGTTTTTCTTCAGGGCGAACTGTATGCCACGGCCGCCTGGGCGGGTGCACTGGCACTGATTGGCATGCAGGAAATCGGTATTTCACCCGTAATCAGCGCCTGGGCCGGCATGGCCATCGTCCTTGCACTGCGCCTGCTGGCGATGCGCTATCACCTGACTTTGCCGGCACTTCGACCGCCCACAGGTTGAATATCAGTTTACTTAGACTGCGCTTAAGTCGATGATGAGCATTCCAATGAACTTGTCTACATCGTCATCATGCGGTTATCCAATTCATCGCTAAGCAGTCGTTTATGGTTGGTGCTGGCCATCACCATCCTGCCGCTGCTCGTGTTGACGATCAATGACTACACCAAAGAACGCCAGCATGCCTTGAACAAGGTCGAGCAGGAAGCCCGACTAATGCTGCAGCGCACACAAATTGAAGAAGACGCCGCCCTGCGCGATGTTGAACGGGTTTTATCCATGTTTGGTCGGGCCAACGAAATGGATGATTTGAATCCCGAAGCTTGTACTGCCCTGACGCATCGCCTCATCGCTGCCTTTCCGGATTTTTCCAATATTGGGGCAGTAACGCCGGATGGTGCGGTTTTTTGCTCCGTCATTGCGCCAGCCAAGTCTGTTAACGTCGTTGATCGTAGCTGGTTCCAGGAAACGCTAAACAGCACTGGCGTCAGCAACGGTCAGTTTGTGATCGGTAAAATGTCAGGCAAACCGGGTATCACTTTTGGCATGCCTTTACGTGATGTGGAAGGAAAACTGCGCGCTGCCCTGTTTGTTTCCAGCGGTATTCACTGGTTTGATCGCCTGGCGAAAACCTATCAATTACCGCAGGGTTGGAGCTCTGTACTCTTCGCCAGTGATGGCAGCGTGTTGTCGCGCCATCCCAATCCGGAACAATGGCGAGGCAAGCAATTGCCTACGGAAAGCTGGCAACAAGTACTGTCAGCCTTGCGTGATGGTAAGGAAAAAGTTGAATTGTTCGGGCTTGACGGTCAACAGCGGATTTTCTTCCTGTCGCCACTCAAAACCGCCAAGCAGGAACTGATTGCTGCCGTTGCTGCGCCGGTCGAGCAGACTTTGACACCGATTCACCAAGCCTTCTGGATGCGCCTAGCGTTTCTCGTCGTAATTTCCCTGCTTTCCATTTTGACGGCACGGATTTACCTCTACAAGTTGATCGAGCGCTGGGTCGGTAATCTCGAACACGCCACCGGTGACTTGGCGCATGGTGACCTGGCACGCCGGGTCAGCACCGCCGGCATTCCGCGCGAACTCGGCCTGCTCAACGCGCGCTTTAACGAGATGGCCGAGGCACTGCAAACGCGAGAACAACAACTGTTATGTGATCGTCAAGCCATTCAGACGCTCTACGAAGAGCGCTCGGAACAACTGCGCGCCCTCAAATCCGCTGAAGAAGGTCTGCATCGCCTGTCGACTGCCGTTGAGCAAAGTCCAACCAGCATTGTCATTACCACCCCCAAGGCTGAAATTGTTTTCGTCAATCAGGCCTTTGAACGAACCAGCGGCTATACCCAGGCCGAAGTTATCGGCAAGAACCCGCGTCTGCTGCATTCCGGCGCAACTCCGCCAGAAACCTATGCCGAACTCTGGGCCACACTTCAAGCCGGTCAGGTATGGCGTGGCGAATTCATCAATCAGCGCAAGGATGGCTCGCACTATCTCGAATTGGCGAGCATTACCCCGGTGCGCAATGAGCAAGGTGAAATAACGCATTACGTGGCGGCCAAGGAGGACATTACCGAGCGCCGACGTAACGAGGCGGAGTTGCTCGAACATCGCGAGCACCTGGAGCAGTTGGTTGACTTGCGCACTCTGGAACTGGCCGTTGCCAAGGACAAGGCGGATGCCGCCAATCGGGCAAAGTCGGAATTCTTGGCCAACATGAGCCACGAAATCCGCACCCCAATGAATGCCATCATCGGGCTCAACTACTTGCTCAAGCAAACCCCGCTGCTGCCTGATCAGGTCGATAAACTCAATAAATCGTCAGCAGCCGCCGAACATCTGCTGCAAATCATCAATGACATTCTCGATTTGTCAAAAATTGAAGCAGGCAAACTGGTGCTTGAAAACGCGCCCTTCGCACCGGCGGATGTCCTGCAAAGTATCGGCGTGCTGATTCGCGAACAGGCATCGCGCAAAGGCCTGAGTCTTGAGATCAAACCCGGCACCCTGCCCCGCCAGGTTTATGGCGATGTCACCCGCTTGCGTCAGGTGCTGCTTAACTTTGCCGGCAATGCCATCAAATTTACCGAACACGGTTCAATCTCGCTGACCGGGGAGCAAATATCCAATGATGGCAAACAGGTGCTCTGCCGCTTTGCCGTGACGGATACCGGGATTGGCATTCATCAGGAAGACACCACGCGCCTGTTCCATGCCTTTGAGCAACTTGATGGCTCAACTACCCGGCGCTATGGCGGTACCGGGCTGGGGCTGGCGATTGCCCGGCAACTGGCGGAACTGATGGGCGGCGAAGTGGGTGTCAACAGCACCCCCGGCGTCGGTAGCCACTTCTGGATTACGGCCAGGTTCGGGGTTGCCGACGAGGTGCTGGAGATGGCTACCGAACCACCAACCTGGGATGAAAAAAAGCTCAAAGGCCGCGTACTTTTGGTTGAGGACGAACCGATCAATCGTGAAATCGGGGAATATCTGCTGACTGCCGCCGGCGTTGAGGTCGTACAGGCCGAAAACGGGGAGCTTGCGGTCAACTGCTTTAAACAGTCAAAATTTGATCTGGTGC
>JAQTZQ010000001.1 GCA_028687645.1 Rhodocyclaceae bacterium | reverse complement strand
GATGGTCATGCTGGTTTATCCTCGTGAAGTATTGCAAAATCGGTTCCTTCACAACGAAGGAACCGACATGCAGGATAAGTCAGCACCAGCCGCCGGGCGGCTTCTCCGCGTAGCGGCTTCGTTCAACATGGCGGTCCACCGGACGCTGCTCGATAAAGCCGCGCAGCGCCGGTGACCTCTACGTTAAGCGTCAGCTTTTAATAGTTGTCACGGGCCGCAAAGGGCACAACCCAGCCATTCAGAACCAAATCCCCAATCCCTTTTCCCCTTTCAAGGCCACCCAAAATGCGTTCCTTCCTGCTTCTGCTCCATCTCTCCGGCGTAATCATCTGGGTTGGCGGCATGTTTTTCGCGCATTTCTGCCTGCGGCCGGTGGCGGTGGCGCAGTTGCAGCCGCCTCTGCGTTTGCCGCTGCTAGCGGCGGTGCTGGGGCGATTTTTCAAGGTGGTTGCCGCCAGCATTGTCATCATTCTGCTGTCGGGTTTCGCCACTCTAACGGCGACGGGATTTGCGCAAGCGCCGTTGCATTGGCATGTGATGGCGGGGCTTGGTTTGTTGATGTCGGCAATTTTCGGGGTCATCTACTTGCTGTATCTCCCGCGTCTTGAGGCGGGTGTGGTGATGCTCGACTGGCCTTTGGCCGGGGCGGCGATGAACAGTATTCGGATATTGGTCATGACCAATCTGGCGCTCGCTGGGCTGACCATCGTTGTGGCAACGCTCGGCAATCTCATCGTCCGTTGATCGCGTCAGCGCCGCATGATCCTGCATCTGATTCGCCACCCCAAGCCCTTGGTCGACGCCGGCATTTGTTACGGTCGACTCGATATTTCGGCGGAAAATTTTGACGAGCTGGCGGAAAGTCTGCTGAATGAACTGCCGAGTGGTCTGCCGCTGTGGAGCAGCCCGTTGCGACGTTGTCGGGCCTTGGCTGAACGCTTGAACGCCAGCCCGGTTTTCGATGATCGTCTGGTCGAGATGGATTTTGGGGCTTGGGAAGGTCGCGCATGGGACGATATTCCGCGTGCTGAACTAGATGCTTGGGCGACTGATGTGGCGGGTTATGCGCCACCGGGCGGGGAGTCGCCCTTGGCCTTGCAGCAACGGGCACTCGATTTCGTCGCCGGTCTGGATGTGCCGGAGGCGGTGATCGTCACCCATGCCGGGGTGATTCGTACTTTGCTCGCGCATTGGCAGGGTTTGCCGCCGGCACGGTGGACGGAACTGGTTTTCGACTATGGTTCCTGCACGCGGGTCGAAGTCCCCCGGTAAAATGCCGGCCATGGATACTTTTAACCCTTTGCCTGATGCCGTACCCGTCGGTGAAATTGGCCGGGTGCTGGTCATCAAGTTGCGCCATCATGGCGACGTGTTGGTCAGCTCGCCGGTTTTTTCGGTGCTCAAGCAGCAAGTGCCGGGGGTTGAAGTGGACGCCTTGGTCTATGCCGATACCGCCGAGATGCTGACCTTCCACCCAGCTATTTCGGCAGTGCATACCATTGATCGCCAATGGAAAAAGCTGGGGGTTTGGGGGCAGGCGCGTGCCGAACTGGCTTTGCTGTCGACACTGAAGGCTCGGCATTACGACCTGATCATTCATCTGACCGAGCATTGGCGTGGTGCCTGGTTATGCCGGCTGCTCAAGCCGCGCTGGGCGGTTGGGCCGGCGATTGGCGGGCGTGGCAAGCGCTGGCGGCAGAGTTTTACGCATCTTCAGATGGCACCGAAAAACCCCTTGCGCCATATGGTTGAGGGCAATCTTGATGCATTGCGCCGGATTGGCATCCAGCCGGCGCTCGATGAGCGGCGCATGACGCTGGTGCCGGGTGTCGCTGCTGAACAGAAAATTGCTCAGCACCTACTGGGCTTTGGTTTGCCAGCAGGTGGCTTCATCCATATTCACCCCGCCTCGCGCTGGTTTTTCAAATGCTGGCCGGTTGAAAAAATGGCGGGGCTGATTGAGCGGCTGCAAGCCGAGGGTCATGCGGTCGTTTTGACTGCCGCGCCCAGCGGTGATGAAAAAGCCATGCTGGCAGCGATTCAATCTCGTTTGAGCTGTCCGGCATTCAGCTTGTCCGGTGTCTTGTCGCTGAAGGAATTGGCCGCCTTGACGAAAGTTTCCCGCCTGTTTATTGGCGTTGATTCGGCACCCATGCATATTGCCGCCGCCGTCGGTACGCCAACCGTTGCCTTGTTTGGCCCTTCCGGAGATCGTCAATGGGGGCCGTGGGGGGTGCCGAACCGGGTGGTCAGTAGCACGCGACACTCGTGTCGTCCCTGCGGCATTGATGGCTGCGGCGGTGGAAAGGTGAGTGACTGCCTGGTGTCCTTAACCGTGGATGAGGTGCTGGCGGCAGCTCTGGAACTGCTGGCGCCATGAAAATCGCCATTGTCCGGCAGCGTTATAACCCCTTTGGTGGTGCTGAGCGCTTCGTCGAGCGTGCCCTGAGCGCGTTGCTGGTTGAGGGGGCCGAGATATCGCTGATTACCCGCAGTTGGGCGGGTGCGCCGCTTGCCGGCTTTCGGCAAATTATCTGTGATCCGCCCTATTCCCGGTTTTGGGGGGGGCGCGCGGCGCGTGACCGCAGTTTTGCCGCCTGCGCCCAGCGCGAGATGGCCGACGGTGGCTTTGACATTACTCAGTCGCATGAGCGCATTCCAGGCTGCATGATTTTTCGTGCTGGCGATGGCGTTCATGCCGCCTGGCTGCAGCATCGCGGGCGCGTGCTGAGTCGCCTGGCGCAACGATGGCAAGCTTTTGCGCCCTATCATCGCCATGTCTTGGCCGCTGAACGGGCGATGTTTGGTCACGCGGCACTCCGTGCGGTGATTTGTAATTCGCAGATGGTGGCCGATGAAATTGAGGCGTTTTACGGCGTTGACCGCAACAAGTTGGTGGTGATTTACAACGGGGTCGATACCCAGGCTTTTCACCCGGCACTGGCCGGCCAGTTTCGTGCCGAGGTTAGAAGTGCGCATGGCATTGCCCCCCAGGCACCGCTGCTCCTGTTTGTGGGCAGCGGCTTTGAGCGCAAAGGCGTGCCCGTGCTGCTGCGTGCGTTTGCCAGCATGCGCGATACCTCGGCGCATTTGGTCATCGTCGGCGGCGACCGCAAGTTGCTTGCCATGCAGGCGTTGGCACGGCACGCTGGCGTCGCCGAACGCGTGCACTTCACCGGGCCGCTCAAGGATGTTCGGCCTTGGTACGGTGCTGCTGATGGCTTTGTCCTGCCCACGCTTTACGATCCTTGTCCCAATGCTGCACTGGAGGCGATGGCCTGTGGTTTGCCTGTCATCACATCGACCACTTGCGGTGCCAAGGAATGGATACAAGAAGGCGTCAATGGTTGGGTGCTTGATGCACTCGACGTAAATGGCCTGGCCGGGCGCCTGGATCAACTCGCCGGTTTCGTCGTCAGTCAGGCCACCCATCAGCCCTTGCGCGACGCAGCGCGCTTGGCCGTCGAGGCATTGACTTTGCCAATGATGGCAGAGCGATTACTGGTGCTCTATCGTCGCCTCGGCGCTGCTCAGGCGGCAGCGTATAATTGAGATTTTTGGCTGCCGAGCTATGAACCAAAGTCAGGAAATTGTCGCCGTTGTCGGCTTGGGTTACGTCGGGTTGCCCCTCGCGGTCGAATTCGGCAAGGTGCGCCCGACCTTGGGTTTTGATGTCTCGGCACGCAAAGTGGCGCTACTTTGTGCCGGTGAGGACCCCACCGGCGAGGTTGGCGCCGAAGGTCTCGCGGATGCCCGGCATTTGCAAATTTCCTCCGACCCGGCGATGTTGGCCGCTGCCGATTACCTGATTGTGGCCGTACCAACCCCGGTCGACGAAGCGCGTCGCCCTGACTTTGCCGCATTGGTCGGCGCCTCCGAGTTTGTTGGGCAATGGATCAAGCGCGGGGCGACCGTTGTTTACGAGTCAACGGTCTATCCCGGTGCGACTGAGGAGGTTTGTATCCCGGTCTTGGAGCGTGTTTCCGGGCTCAAATGGCAGACTGATTTTTTTGTCGGCTATTCGCCGGAGCGCATCAATCCGGGTGATCGGGTTCATACCCTGACGACGATCACAAAAGTCGTCTCGGGTGACACGCCGGCAACCTTGGCGCGTGTCGCCGCACTCTACGAGTCAGTGGTCAAGGCGGGGGTCCATCGCGCTTCCAGCATCAAGGTGGCGGAGGCGGCGAAAGTGATCGAGAACGCCCAGCGCGACCTCAATATCGCCTTCATGAACGAACTGGCGATCATCTTTGATCGGATCGGTATCGATACCACCGAGGTGTTGCAAGCGGCCGGCACAAAGTGGAACTTCCTGCCCTTTCGTCCGGGTCTGGTCGGCGGCCATTGTATTGGCGTTGATCCCTACTATTTGACCCACAAGGCGGAAATTCTCGGCTATCACCCGGAGGTGATTCTCGCCGGACGGCGGATCAATGACGGGATGGGCAAGTTCATTGCTGAAAAAACGATCAAGCTGATGATCGCCAGCGGTTCGGGTATTCGTGGGGCGCGGGTCAATGTGTTGGGGCTGACCTTTAAGGAAAACTGCCCTGATGTCCGTAACTCCAAGGTGCCGGACATTGTTCGTGAGTTGCAGAGTTACGGCGTCGAAGTATCAGTTGCCGACCCCGAGGCTGACCCGGAAGAGGCGCGCCAAGAGTATGGCATTACCCTGGTGCCAGCATCTGCCTTGCCGGTTGCCGATGCCGTTGTCCTCGCTGTTGCTCACCATGCATATGCCAAGCTGCAGGTGGCCGATATGGCCGCTTATGTTCGCCCGGCAGGGGTGGTTGTTGACGTCAAGGCGGTGCTTGATTGGGGCCGCGACGGAGCGGATGGCTCCCATTCATTCAGCGTGTGGCGGCTCTGATGGCAGATTCATCGGGGGACATGATGACCAGCCGGCAGCTTTATGCCAGGCTTCTTGCTTATGTGCGCCCTTATTGGAAGGTTTTTGCCATTGCTCTCCTGGCAATGGCGCTTTCCTCGCTGGCTGAACCGGTTTTTCCGGCCATGATGAAATTCCTTCTTGATGATGGTTTTTCCAAATCAAGTGGCTGGGACTGGCTGCTTTATCCGGCAGCGGTGATGGGCATTTTCCTCGCCCGTGCCATTTTTGGCTTTGTTGGTGATTATGCAATGAGTTGGGTTTCCAATAATGTCATTGCCGAATTGCGCGAAGCGATGTTTGCTCGCATGGTGCGTTTGCCCACCCATTATTACAGCGACAACCTGTCTGGCCGCCTGATGTCGCGTATTGCTTACGATGTGACTGGGGTTGCCGGCGCCGCGACCAATGCGCTTTCGTCTCTGGTCAAGGATTCGCTGTCGATTGTCGGCTTGATGGCCTGGCTGCTCTATCTCAACTGGAAGCTGACGCTGATTACTTTAAGCGTGGTGCCGTTTATCGCTTTTGTTGTCCGTTATTTCAGCAAGCGCCTGCGTAGTGTGGCTAAAGGCCAGCAGGAGTCGATGGGACGGATCACCCAAGTCTTGCAGGAAGCCATCGAAGGTCACAAGGTCGTCAAAATATTCGGTGGGCAGCACTACGAGGAGGCTCGTTTTCACAAATCGGTTCGTGAACAGCGTCGTTTCGCCATGCGCACCACCATGGCGGTGGCGGCACAAAGTCCGATTGTCCAGTTTTTTGCTGCACTCGGTGTTGCCATCATCATGGGGGTTGCGCTCAAACAGGCGGCCAGCGACCAGACCACCGTCGGCAGTTTTGTTTCTTTCATCACTGCCATGTTGATGCTGATGGCGCCGCTGCGCCGGATTACTGACGTCAATGCACCGATCCAGCGCGGTCTGGCGGCGGCTGAAAGTGTGTTTTCCCTGATCGATGAAGACACCGAAAAGGATACCGGCAAAACAGTACTGGGTCGTGCCCATGGTCTGGTTGAATTTGACAATGTAACGTTTACTTACCCCGGCGCCGACCGGGCGGCCTTGAAGGCCGTCTCGCTGACGCTGCACCCCGGCGAATGTGTTGCCTTGGTCGGGCCTTCCGGCAGTGGCAAGACTACTGCAGCTAACCTGCTGCCGCGTTTTTATCAGGTCGATGCAGGTCAAATCCGCGTCGATGGGCATGCCCTGCAGGAGATCAGTCTCGACAGCCTGCGCGATAACATCGCGCTGGTTAGCCAGGATGTCGTCCTCTTCAACGATACCCTCGGTGCCAATATTGCCTACGGTAGCAAGCGCCAGGCCACGCAGGACGAGATTCGTGCCGCTGCCAAAGCGGCGCACGCGCTGGAGTTCATTGATGCATTGCCCGATGGCCTGAACACGATGATCGGCGAGAACGGCGTGAAACTCTCTGGCGGGCAGCGCCAGCGACTGGCGATTGCCCGTGCGCTACTCAAAAACGCGCCGATTCTTATCCTCGACGAAGCGACATCGGCCTTGGATACAGAATCCGAGCGTCACGTCCAGGCGGCGCTGGATGAGTTGATGCGTGGCCGAACAACGCTGGTCATCGCTCACCGCCTTTCAACCATTGAGCGGGCCGACCGGATTGTGGCGCTGGCTCATGGCGAGAAGCAGGAAGAAGGAACGCACAGCGAATTGTTGAATCATGATGGTCTGTACGCGCGTCTCTATCGCATGCAGAAGGCCGAAGAGGTGATTGCCTGATGCGCATATTACACAGCGAGTCATCGACCGGTTGGGGCGGTCAGGAAAACCGCACGATGAACGAGATGATTGCCATGCGCGAGCGTGGGCACGAAATGGCGATCGTCAGTCGGCCCGGAGCACGCATCATCGAGCGTGCCAAAGAGGCGGGATTTCAAGCCTTTGCGGTTGACATGCGCGGCGTGCTGGATTTTCCGGCGATCTTCAAGTTGCGCCGCTTGATGAAAGAGTTTCGCGCTGACATCGTGAATACCCATAGTGGCCGTGACACCCAACTGGCCGGCATGGCGGCACGCAGCATGGGCAGTGCACGCCCACGGATTGTTCGTACTCGGCATCTGGCATTGCCGATTACCTCGCGATTTACTTACAGCGTATTGCCTGACCGAGTGGTCGCAGTCAGTGGTTTTGTTCGTGACTATCTGATTTCTGCGGGGGTGCCGCGCCAACAAGTTGAGGCCGTGCCGACAGGTATTGAACTGCAGCGCTATACCCCGGCTGTCGGGGGCGGTACGTTGCGCGGTGAATTGGGACTTTCTGCCGATACGGTCTTGATTGGCACGGTTGCCATTCTGCGTGTCAAAAAGGGTCATGCCGACTTGCTCAGTGCGGCACAGCGTGTGCTGCAAAGTCATCCTGATGTGCACTTCATCATTGCCGGCGACGGCCCGCAGCAGGAAAATCTGCAACGCTTGACAGCGCAGTTGGGGTTGTCGTCGCGGGTTCATCTATTGGGACTGCGCCGGGACGTGATGAATGTTCTGCAGTCGCTTGACCTTTTTGTTCTGCCAACCCACCAAGAGGCACTCGGCACGGCATTTATTGAAGCCGGAGCGATGGCGTTGCCGGTGGTGGCGACCAATGTTGATGGCGTTCCCGAAGTGGTTGTTGATGGCGAAACCGGCGTCCTGGTTCCGGCGCAGAACCCGGTTGCGCTGGCGGCGGCAATCATCGCGTTTCTCGATGATCCACAACGGCGACGCCAATTTGGCGACAATGCCCGTGATCGTGTCGGGCGGGAGTTTTCGCGCGAAGTTATGGCTGAGCGTATGCAGGCACTTTATTCACGTTTGCTGGTTGTCTGATGCCAGCGGCTGCCGCGCTGCCCATTCTGATGTATCACCATGTCAGCCCAAATCCCGGGTTGGTTACGGTTGCCCCGGAAACGTTCCGGCAGCAGATGGCTTCACTGGCCCGCGCCGGCTGGAAAACCGCCGGACTTGATGCAGTCGCCGGCTTTTATCGTGGCGAAGCTTTGCCGGCCAGAACCTGTGTCATCAGTTTTGATGATGCCTATCTTGATAACCAGGTCTATGCCGCACCGGTGCTTGAGGCTTTGGGGATGAAAGCGGTTATTTTTGCGGTGACCGGCTGGATGGGCGATGGCCCGATCCGGAGTGGTCAGCCGGAAACCCCGAATCATGGTGAGTGCAAGCGCCGAATTGCCGCTGGCGATGCTGATAGCGTGATCCTGCGCTGGTCTGAGGCGCAGGCCTTGCAAGCTCGTGGGGTCTTCGAATTTCATTCACACACACACACACACCAGCGCTGGGACAAAACGCTGGCTGACCCGGCGGCGCGAGGCGTGGCGCTTGCCGATGACTTGCAGCGATCAAAGGCAAGCCTTGAGCGGCGCCTTGGCGTGATGAGCCGGCACCTGTGCTGGCCGCAGGGTTATTATGACGAGCGGTATCTCGCAACCGCCAAAGCACAGGGCTTTGAATTTCTTTACACGACTGAGGTGCGCATAAATCGCCCATTTTCCGCCGTTGACCGTATCGCTCGGTTTGTGACCAAGGAAAAGTCGGGTAACTGGCTGTTGCGACGCACTGCGTTATATGCCAACCCCTGGCTTGGTGGCCTTTACTGTGCCTTGCACTCGTCGCGTCAAGGGCAAAGTGTTGCAGGGAAATGAATTGAGCGAAAAACGATCTTTGGTTGGGCCGATACGCCGCATTCTGGTGATCAATGTCGCCCGGATTGGTGACACGATTCTCGTCGTTCCGGTTTTGCGCGCGTTGCGAGCGGCTTATCCGGTGGCCGAGATAGTTTGTCTGGCGCACCCGAAGCGGCTGGAGGTATTGCGTGGTCTGCCGCTGATCGATCGGTGTGCAGCAATCAGCAAAAAGACCGCACCCTTTCGCGGGCGTTTTGGTCAGCGCTATGATCTCGCACTGGTTTTTGGTCATGAGCCAGCCCTGCATGCATACGCGCTGCGGGTAGCGCGCCAGGTGATTGCATTGCCCTGCGGCAAGCAAAAACTCGATGCCCGCTTGTTTGCAATGATCAGCGATCAAGGAATGCGCCATGCCGTCCATGACCGCTTGCGCTGGCTCGCGCCGCTGAGTATTCCGGCGGCGGGCTTGCGTCTAGACTATCAGGTTACCGAAGATGAGCGACGGATGGCCAGTGAGTGGATTGCTGCGCATGGTGGCGGACAATGGGTGAGGATTGGCTTTCAAATTGCCAGCTTCCCGACCAAGGCGTATCGCAACTGGCCCAGGGAAAATTTTCAGCAATTGGGCGAGCGTCTGCTGGTGCGTTTTCCCGACGCACAAATCCTGATCTTTGGCGATCGCCCAGACGCCGCTGCAGGGGAATCTCTGGCGCGAGTTCTGGGGGAGCGTTGCCATTGCCTGGCGGGAAAGTTCTCGCTGCGACAAACCTTGGCGTTGATGGAAAATCTGGATCTTTATATTGGCGTGGACACCGGGCCGACCCATCTGGCGGGTGCGCTTGGCGTCCCCATGGTGGCGCTCTATCACTGCCTGCACCCAGGGCGCTTCCTGGCGCCACTCGAACATCCAAGTTATCTCGGCGTGGTTGAGCATCCCGTCGCGCTGGCTGATGCGACGACGGCGTGCACCATGGCGGCAATTTCGGTCGACGCGGTATGGGCGCATGTCGAAGCGGCTCTCACCGGGGAGGCTGCATGAAAATTGCATTTATCGACGTCACCACAACCGTCTCCTTCGGGGGCGTGCAAACTGCAGTCTGGCAACTGGCCATGGTGCTGGCCGATCTCGGCCATCAGGTCACCATCTACGGCGGTGAGGGCGCGATTCGTGCCGATCTCGGGGCGCGGGCGGTGACGGTGCAAACCTATCCCTATACCCCGCGTCAGCGCTTCCCCAATTTTGGGACGCGTTTCCGCAAGCTGGCAGAGCGTCTGAGTTTTGCGCGGCAAGCGCGTAGCGACGTGATTGCCGCCGGTCACGACTGGATCATCCTGACCAAGCCATTTGATTTTTTCTGGCCTCGTCTGATGCCGGCGCTCCATCCCTCCCGCTTTGCATTCATGAGCGGTGGCACGGATTTCATGTCTGGCGACCGCTGGCTGGCAAGTCGTATCTCGGTGCTGCTTGCCTGCAGTCATTTCAATGCCCAGCAAAATTACAGTCGCTACAAGCGCTTGGTGCGAGTGATGTTCAATGGGGTTGATACCCAGCGATTTAAACCCGGGCAGCGTGATAGGGAGCGGCGCCTCAGTCTTGGTTTTCAGGCCGATGATGTGGTCTTTGCCTTTGCCGGGCGATTGATTGGTCTGAAGGGACTTCATCTCGCCATTCAAGCGCTGGCCTCGCCTGTCCTCGCTGGCAAATCGGCAAGAATGCTCATTGTCGGTGATGGAGATGCCAGGCCCGGCCTGCAGGCGCAAGCCAAAAAGCTTGGTGTCTTTGATCGTATCGTCTTCCATCCGGCGGTTTCCCACGACCAATTACCTACACTCTTCGCCTGTGCCGATGCGGGTTTGTTTCCAGGGCTTGGTGAGGAGGCGTTCGGAATTGCTGTTGCCGAGGCGATGGCCTGTGGTTTGCCGGTAGTTGCCAGTTATAACGGCGGGATGCCCGAGGTGGTGGGAAATGAAGGGCATTGCGGTCAACTCTTTAATTTGGGCGATATTGACGCCTGCGCCCAGGCGATGGCTGAGCTCTGCGACGCGGCAGACACCCGCAAAGCCATGGGGGAGGCCGCGCGCCAGAGAATCGAAACGCTATTTACCTGGGATTTGGCAGCCCGACGTCTGCTGGCTGCACTCGCCAACGCGCCGGCGTCTGGCGATGACAGGTCACGACAGGCGCCATGAACAAGCCAACCCGGCTCCTGTATGTTTTTCCTGAGCCCTTGCCGTTGCGCAAGGCGCGGGCATTGCAGGTTATCAATACCGTTGCGGCATTGGCTGATCAAGGCCTGGCGATTGACCTTGCGTATGTGCCGGTGGCCGGAATCAGCGATCCCTTTGCTTGCTGTGGACTGCGATGCCCGGAGAATGTTCGGCTTGTGCCCCTCTCGCGTGGCCTGCCTTTCCCTTTAGCCTTTTTGCGCACGCACTCGAATCGACTGTTCATTTGGCGCCTTGGTCGCTGGTTGAATGCTGAGGCGCGCTTGGGGAACGGGCCGCAGCTTGCTTTTGCCCGGCATGTCAAACTGGCCGCCGCCATGTTGCGGCGATTTCCACGCCTGCCCCTGATTTACGAGGCGCACGAAATATTTTCCCAGCCAGCCCCCAAGTTGTTTGCCCAGGAAAAGTCGGTGATCGAAAAGTCGGCGGCATTGGTTGCCATTACGCAAGGGCTTGCCGACGCCTTGAACCGCTATTTTGGTCTCAATCGGGATTTTGCCATTGTTCCCAGTGCGACTGCGCTGCCGGCAGAGCCGGGAAGCAAGGACTGGACGCAGATTGGCCAGGAAATTGTTTATGCCGGCAGCTTTTTTGCCTGGAAGGGGGTTGACGATCTGATTGCGGCGACGCAGTGGTTGCCCGAATGTCGTATCGTTGTGATCGGTGGCGATGAGCAAGGAATAGCACGGTTGCGCACACTGCTACCTGCCTCGGGTGCCCGTGTCGAATTTGTTGGTCATCTCTCGCCGCATGAGGTTGGCGTGCGCCTGGCTCGTGCCTGTATCGCCATATTGCCCAATCGTGCTGGCTCGGTCAGTGCATTCACCTCGCCGCTCAAATTGTTTGAGTACATGGCCGCTGGTTGTGCGGTGGTGGTGAGTGATTTACCGGTATTGCGTGAGGTGCTTGATGAGCATGAGGCATCGTGGTTTACCCCGGGTGACGCGCAATCCCTCGCGGGTGCCGTGCGCGCTTTGGTGGATGATCCGCTGCGCGCCAAAGCGATGGGTGAGCGCTTAAGTATCAAAGCGCATGACTTTACCTGGGCGGCACGGGCGACCCGCTTGCTTGATGTTGTAAATATCGAGGTTGCTCGACAGCGGCATGCGACTAACCCTGGCCATGCCGTGCCGGAAGATGGGGCGGGTTGAGATGCGCTTTCCGGTTTTTTTGCGTTCATTTTTTGCCAATCCAGCCGGATCCGGAATGGCCTGGTTTGAATGGCCATTGCTGGCTTATTTCATGTTGCATTTTTTCCCCCCGTTACCGGGGATTATCGGCTCGCTATGCCTGCTGCTGAGTGTGCTCGGCCTCGCTTTGGCGTGCTGGAAATACGGTTGCCCCCAAATCGCCCAACTCTCTCATCGGCTTATTTTGACCTGGTTGCTGTTGCTTGCTTTGTTGGCCTTGAGCCTGTTTCAAGTACCTGCCGAATTGCTCGGAGAAAGCCGGCATCGCTTTAGCAGCGATCTGCTCAAGGGCACCTTCTTTGCCCTGATTGTCTTTCTCTATCTCAACAGCACCGATCGGGCGCGGCGTCTTTTGGTTGCCGGGGCGCTGGCCTGCTTTTTGATGTTTCTGCACTCAGTTTTTAGTACCGCTCAGGGCGTTGTGAGTACGGGAAAACTCCCGTTTCAACGCGATTATCTGTTCTGGATGGTCACCTTTTTTCCCTTTGCACTCGCCGGCTACGTGGCGCAGCCCCGCCGCCCCTGGCTTGTCTTTGTCGCTGCCGTCGGCGCCAGCGGCGCCATGGTGCTGGCCGTGACCACCGGTTTTCGCGGGGCCACACTGGCGATTCTGCTGATGTCGCTGGTTTTTGCCGTACTGGCCAGGATGTGGCGTTTGTTAATGCTTGGCGCCGTCTTGGTCATTCTGGGCGTGATCATGCTTTACCTGTGGTTTCCGGAGCAGGCTGCCTATGTCCTGGGTAAATTTCAGCAGACCAACGCCAGCAACCGCTGGGGAGGACATTGGTTACCCGCCTGGGACATGTCCATGCAGGCGCCGTGGCTGGGTCATGGCTTTGGTCATCTGGTTTTTCGTCATCACTATGGACTGGGTATACCCGGGCATGCCGAATGGACACCTGCTTTTTCGGAACAACTGGGCTGGCTGCCTAGCGCTCCGCACAGCATCTTTTTTGAGACACTTTTTGCGGCAGGCTGGCCGGGAGTTTTCGCGCTTTTTGGGCTCACCTTCGTCTTGATTCAGTCCCTGTTGCCACCCGTCTGGCGGCAACGCAAGGTGCTTGTTGGCAATGCCTGGCTGCTTCTTGCCTTGGCGGTGCTGGTTTCTTTTATTGGTAATTATGTTTTCTTTTATCAGTTTGAAACCCCGGCCTGGCGCTCTTTGCCGATCCTTGTGGCAATCGCCGCTGCGTGTTCCGTTGCCCTGAGCAGGCAACTACCAGACGAGCAGGCAAATCATGCGTTGTGATATCGTCATGGCTACCTGGAATGCCGTAGCCATGACCCGCACGGCGCTCGAAAGCCTCAAGCGGGAGGCGCATTTTTCTTATCGCCTGATTCTGGTTGATAACTCCGAAGATGAGGAGGCGCGCGCCTATTTCCGCGACATTGCGGCAAGCCATGAATTTGGTGAAACGCTGCTGATCCAGAATGAAAAAAATATCGGTTGGCTCAAGGCCACCAACATCGGCTTGCGTCATGTCGAGGCTGAGTATGTTTGTCTGCTCAACAACGATGTGATTTGTGGGTCGGCCTGGCTCGCGCGCTGCATTGCCCTGATGCAGCGTGAACCTGATATCGGACTGGTTAACCCGCGTGGCAACGAGCGTAGCGAAAACCGCCAGGTTGGCGATGTCAATGCTTATGCCCATCAACTCATTGCTGGGCAAAATGCTTTGTATACCGAACTTGCCCACTGTTCGGGATTTTGTATGGTTGTGCAAAGCCGGATTTTTCAGGAATTGGGCTTGCTCGACGAGATTTTTGACGGGGGTTACTACGAAGACAACGACTTCAGCTACCGGGCGCGCGCGGCTGGTTTTCGTGCTGCCCAGTGTGATGATGCTTTTGTTTTACATCTGGGTAGTCAGTCCTTCAAAAAGCTGCCGAGTGATGTCAAACGCCAGATGATTGCGCGCAATCGCCAGATATGTGAGGCCCGCTGGGGCGTGCCGTGCCGACAACTGCTACTGGTCGAGAAGCGGGATATCGAGGCTGGGGTTTTAATTGACCTGATTCGCAAGGAGCGGGTGTACCTTGTCGATAACCAACATATTCCGCAACAGGTTCGCCACTTCCGTCATGCCCATTTGACCTTGCTGGCCCCCGGCTGGTTGGGCGCGCGTGGGCGTTTTTTGCTGTCCTGGCTGTATCTGGCAGGCAAATCAAGGATCGATCAGGCGCGGGTGCTCATTGCCTGATATCACCCACGGTGACCAATGAAATGAAAATACTGATCATTCGTCGAGACAACATCGGTGATTTGATCTGCACCACGCCGTTGTTTGAGGCGCTACGCCAGAAATATCCACGGGCTTATCTTGCTGCGTTGGTCAATAGTTATAACGCGCCGGCAATTTCCGGCAATCCCTATCTGGATGCTGTGTTTGCTTACACCAAGGGCAAGCATGCAGCCGGGGAATCGCGCTGGCAGGCTTATTTGCGTCGTGTGCACCTGCTTTGGCAACTGCGGCAGATGAAATTTGATTATGTTTTGCTACCCAACGGCGGTTTTGCTTCGCGTGCCGTCAAGTTGGCACGCTGGATCGCGCCGCAGCATATTGTGGGCTTTGTTGGTGCTCAGACATCCGGCTGTATAGACTTGCCGGTTCCGCATGGCGATGGTGGCAAGCTGCATGAAACTGAGGATATGTTCCGTCTGCTGGCACCGTTGGAAATTTTCAGCCCAATTCCGGCGTTGACCGTGACAGCTGATACCGCGCTGGCTAAACAGCTACAAAAACAGTTACCTCCCGCACTGGTGCAAGGTGACGGCCCTCTCGTCGCCCTGCACATCAGTGCGCGCAAGGAAAAACAGCGTTGGTCAGCCGCAAATTTTGCTGAGTTGGCGCATCGGTTGCATACACGGCATGCTGCCCGCTTCCTGATCTTCTGGTCACCAGGTGACGAAAATAACCCTTTTCATCCGGGCGATGATGGGAAAGCGGCCAGTTTGCTGGCTGCGATGGCCGGTTTGCCCGTTGCGCCAGTTCGGACAGTGCATTTGTCGGAACTCATCGCTGGCTTGTCATTGGCCGATTGTGCCATCCTTTCGGATGGCGGTGGCATGCACATTGCCGCCGGACTGGGCAAGCCGCTGGTCTGTTTCTTCGGCAATTCTTCCGCTGAGCGCTGGCATCCCTGGGGCGTGCCCTACGAGTTGCTACAGAAGCCGTCGCGTGATGTCGGAGATATCGCTGTTGACGAAGCGCTCGCCGCTTTTGAACGCTTGCTGGCCAGCGGGGCGATTCAGAATGCCAGCCCGCTTTCTTCGTAGATTGCAGCAAAGTCAGTCAATATCTCGACACTGTTCAGTTCCACCGGGTCGCCGGGTGAAAGCGTGATGATTTGCCAGCCGATATCGCCCTGGCGGCGGTCGGTGGCTTCGGTACTGTTTGAGAGTATTTCGACGACAAGCCACGGTGTTTCAATCACCGTGTCGGCGGGGGTGATATTTTGATGCCGCGGATCGCAGGTAATCATGACGTCCGGGTAGTATTAGCTGCTGAGTTTGTTGACCCGCAGTTTGGCATCGCTCATGAACGTCCGGCAGGGCGAGCCGCGCAGATGGGCGCGTAGCAGTGCGGCGATATTGAGCGCAATGACGTTATGGCGAAGCGAGGCGCCGGTCATCGCGTAAATACCACCGGCGACATATTCGTGCTTGAGCGGACTCTGTGCTTCCAGCGCAAGATATTCGGCTTCGCTGATTTGCGTGTAGCTGGCGACTTTCATCTTAGTTTCTCCCGGCGTTCGATGCTGGAATTATGCGGCATATCGCGGCCAACCCATAAGCCCAACTGCTACGACTAGTGTGCTGCTTCCCAGTTGGCGCCGACGCCGACTTCCACCACCAGCGGCACTTTGAGTTCGGCGACCTGAGTCATCAGCCGTGGCAGGTGCAGACGAATTTCGTTAAGTTCGTCATCCGGCACCTCAAGCACCAGTTCGTCATGCACTTGTAAAACCAGGCGTGATTTCAGGGTTGACCGCAATAACCAGTTCTGCACGGCAATCATCGCCAGTTTGATAAGGTCGGCGGCGGTACCCTGCATCGGTGCGTTGATTGCCGCCCGTTCCGCTCCCTGGCGACGGTTGCCGTTGCTCGAACGAATTTCCGGGAACCACAGCCGGCGACCAAAGGCGGTTTCGACGTAGCCTTTTTGCCGGGCCATTTCGCGTGCCTCTTCCATGTAACGGGCAACCCCCGGGTAACGGTTGAAGTAGCGCTCGATATAGGTCTGCGCAGCGCTGCGTTCCAGCCCGAGCTGGCGGGCGAGGCCGAAGGCGCTCATGCCGTAGATCAGGCCGAAGTTGATGCTCTTGGCGACGCGGCGCTGGTCGGGGCCGACTTCGAGCGGCGTGACGCCGAAAATTTCCCCGGCTGTCGCGCGGTGCACGTCTTCACCATGGGCGAAGGCGTCGAGCAGGCGTTCGTCACCCGAGAGGTGGGCCATGATGCGCAGTTCGATTTGCGAGTAATCGGCCGAGACAATACTGTGTCCGGGCGGGGCAATGAAAGCCGTACGAATGCGGCGACCTTCTTCGGTGCGCACCGGAATGTTCTGCAAATTGGGGTCGCTGGACGCCAGGCGCCCGGTAACGACTGAGGCCTGCGAGAAGTGCGTATGTACGCGCCCGGTTTGCGGATTGATCATGCGCGGCAGCTTGTCGGTGTAGGTGCCTTTGAGCTTGGCGAGGCTGCGATGTTCGAGCAGCAGCTTGGGCAGCGGGTAATCAAGCGCTAGTTCGGAGAGCACTTCTTCGTCGGTCGATGGGCCGCCGCTGGGGGTTTTTTTCTTGATCGGCAGGCCCTGCTTTTCAAACAAGATGTCGGCCAGTTGCTTGGGTGAGGCTAGATTGAAGGGTTGGCCAGCGAGTTCGTAGGCCTGCGTTTCCAGGGCCATGATTTTCTGGCCGATTTCGTGGCTTTGGCGGGCGAGAATGTCGCCATCAATCAGGATGCCGGTCCTTTCCATTTGCCAGATGACCTGCCGGGCAGGCATTTCCAGGTCGTGATAAATGGTGGACAGCCCGGTTTCGCTGGCGAATTGTGGATGCAGCACCTGATGGATGCGCAAGGTAACGTCGGCGTCCTCGGCGGCATAGGTGGCGGCGCGTTCAAGATCAACCTGGTCGAAGGTGATCTGCTTGGCGCCCTTACCGCACAAGTCTTCGTAGGCAATGGTGGAGAGGCCAAGGTGGCGGGTGCACAGTTGGCCGAGATCGTGGCCTTTGTCGGACTCGATGACGTAGCTTTGCAGCATGGTGTCGTGGGCGATGCCGGCGAGCGTGATGCCGTGATTGGCGAAAATGTGCTGATCGTACTTGGCGTTTTGCAGCACCTTTTTACGGTCGACGGCTTCCAGCCAGGGCTTGAGGCGGGCTAGCACTTCATCGCGTGGCAACTGGTCGACGACGCCGGGGCCGCTGTGGGCAAGCGGGATGTAGCAGGCTTCCCCAGCTTTGACCGATAGGGAGATGCCGACGATGCGGGCGGCGAAGGAGTCGAGGCTGGTGGTTTCGGTGTCGAGGGCGGTGAGGTCGGCGGATTCGATTTTGGCCAGCCAGGTGTCGAATTGCGGCCAGGTGAGGATGGTCTGGTAGTTGAACGGGATGATGGCTCCTCCCCCTTCAAGGGGGAGGCTGGGATAAGCAGAGACTTGGCCGCCGTTGTTTGGCGGCTTAGTCGGTTGCTTAGTGGCTTCATCAGGGGGATGGGTGGCATCTCGGCTGATAGACCCATCCCCACCCCGGCCCTCCCCTTGAAGGGGAGGGGGCGGAGAATCTAGCTCTCGTAACCATGTACGAAATTCGTAGCGGGTGTAGAGATCGCGCAGGGTTTCGGTGTCGCGATTTGTTACGGTCAACGCCGAAATTGCGGGCAAATTTGTCAGGTCGCAGGCGACGGTGACCAGTTTCTTGCCCAGCGGTAAAAATGTCAGATGGTCGCGCAGGTTCTGCCCGACAACACCGCCAATCTCATCGGCGTGGGCAACGATCTCATCCAGCGAACCATATTGCTCCAGCCACTTGAGCGCGGTCTTCGGGCCGCATTTGGCAACGCCGGGAACGCCGTCAACGGTGTCGCCGACCAGTGCCAGATAATCGACAATCTTGCCGGGTGGCACGCCGAACTTGGCTTCAACGCCAGCTTCGTCAAGCAACTCGTTGCTCATCGTGTTGTACCAGCGCACCAGCGGATTGACCAGTTGGGTCAGGTCTTTATCGCCCGTAGAAATCAGGGTGTTTATGCCGTCGACCGTGGCATTCGTCGCCAGCGTGCCGATCACGTCATCGGCTTCAACGCCATCAACCATCAGCACCGGCCAGCCGGCAGCCTTGATTGCGGCGTGGATGGGTTCGATCTGCTTGACCAGGTCTTCCGGCATTGAAGGGCGGTGCGCTTTATAGGCAGGGAACCAGTCATCGCGGAAGGTTTTGCCTTTGGCATCGAAGACAATCGCCTTGTAGTCTGCCTTGTAGTCGCTTTCCAGCCGGCGTAGCATGTTCAAAACGCCATACATGGCGCCCGTCGGTTCGCCCGCCTTGTTGCGCATGTCGGGCAGGGCGTGAAAAGCGCGGTACAAATAGGACGAACCGTCCACCAACAATAAGAGGGGCATGAGACGTGACGGAAAATGAAAAACTGGTGATGGGAACGGAATCCGAAGCCCTGCTGAATGGTGCGTCGGCTCGTGAGTCCTGGCGGATTTTCGGCATTATGTCAGAGTTCGTCGAGGCCACTGAGCGTCTGGCAGCGATCAAGCCGGCCGTGACCATCTTCGGCAGCGCGCGCACACCGCCCGGCTCCAAGTATTACGAATTGACCGAACGTACCGCGCGCTTGCTTTCCGATTCCGGCTTTTCCGTTATCTCCGGCGGCGGCCCGGGCATTATGGAGGCGGCGAACAAAGGCGCGTTCCACGGCAAATCACCCTCGGTTGGCCTCAATATCCAGCTACCGCACGAGCAGGCAGCCAACCCGTATCAGGATATTTCGCAAACTTTCCGCCACTTTTTCGCCCGCAAGTACATGTTTGTCCGCTTCGCCAGCGCTTATGTCGTGATGCCCGGCGGTTTTGGAACGCTCGATGAACTGATGGAAGCCTTGACCCTGATCCAGACCGGCAAGGCGCGCAAGATTCCGCTGATTCTGGTGTGCTCGGATTTCTGGCAAGGCATGATCGACTGGTTCAAGGAGACGCTGGTCAATGAAGGCATGGTCAATCCCGAAGACATCAACCTGATCCAGCTCATCGACCAACCGGAGCAAGTAGTTGAGGCGATTTTCAAACACTACGAGTCGCGCCCGTTTGGCCCCTTGCCAAACGAACGGGAGTTGATGCTGAACCTGTAATAAAATCAGCGCTATTCTTAAGGAAATCCTCATGCGCCGCTTGCTTTCCCTCCTGCTCCTTGCCTCCGCTCCCGTCTGGGCGCAGAACGATCTTCAGCCGCTGCCCGCAGTGCCGCCCCCGCCGCCGGGGATGGAAGCGTTTGATGCGGCCATTGAGCCGCAAGTCACCATCGTCCGGCGTGAGCAGGAGACGCGTGAGGAATATCGCGTCAAGGGCAAGCTTTACATGGTCAAAGTCACGCCGAAAGTCGGGCCGGTTTTTTACTTGATTGACCAGCAAGGTGACGGCAATTTTATCGAGTCCGATACCATCGGGCCGATGACCAAGCCGCCGATGTGGACGGTTCATTCCTGGTAAATCTTGTCGGTCTATACCACCGTCGGGCGCGCCGAACTCGCGACCTGGCTTGAGCCTTTGGCGCTAGGCGCGCTTTCGGACTTTGCCGGCATTGCAGCCGGCATGCAGAACTCCAATTATTTTGTGACCGCCGGCGGCGTGCGCCGCGTGCTCACGGTCTTCGAGCACCTGACGCCGACACAGCTCGATTTCTATCTGGCGCTCATGGCACATTTGGCGGCCCGTGGCATTCCCTGTCCGCAACCTGTGGCTGACCCTGAAGGCCGGCTGTGGCGCAGGCTGGCCGGCAAACCGGCTGCCTTGTTGAGTTGCCTGCCGGGGGTGGATATTGAAGCCGCTTCGGCGGAACAGTGTAGCTTGCTCGGCCAGATGCTGGCGCACCTGCATCTGGCCGCTGCTGATTTTTCTCAGCCCTTGCCCAACCCCTGCGGTGCGGATTGGCGTGAAACTGTCGGGCGCGCCTTGTTGCCCCAACTCAGCGCCGATGAGCGCAGCCGACTGACGGCTGAGCTGGCGTTTCAGGCGGCGCAAAATTACGCTGATTTACCGCGTGGCGTGATTCACGGCGATCTGTTTCGCGACAACGTGCTGTGGCAATCCGGGCAATTAAGCGGCGTGCTGGACTTTTACTTTGCCGGCGAGGATGTGCTGCTTTTTGATCTGGCGGTGGTTGCCAACGACTGGTGCGCTGATGCGGCCAAACTCTCCGCACTGGTTGCCGGCTATCGCAGCGTGCGACCAATCGGCGTTGATGAAGCCATCGCCTGGCCGGCCTTGCGCCGTGCCGCCGCCCTGCGTTTTTGGCTGCTGCGTCTTGAAGTGCGGCATCATCCACGCCCGGGGGCGGTAGTAACGATCAAGGATCCAGACTACTTTGGACGCATCCTGCAACACCTCAGCCTTGCTCCTGATGAACTCCCCCGTTAGCATCCGCCCATGAACGAAGAAATCACGCCATTTCCGCTCGCCCCGGCGCCCTTTTCCGGCGAATGCCGCGAGGTCGATGCTGGCGCCTGCTTTGACTGGCTGCAACAAGGCTGGGCGCTGTTTGTCGCCAACCCTGGCGCGTGGATTGGTAGCTCGGTATTGCTAATGGTCATCCTGATTGCCATCTCGATCGTGCCGATTTTTGGCCAGGTCGGGGCCAATCTGTTGCTACCGCTATTTGGCGCCGGCCTGCTCCAGTTGTGCCGGGTGCAGTCAGCCGGCGGTCAACCGGAAATTGCCGACATTTTTATCGGCTTCCGTAAAAATGCCGGGCCTTTGGTGATGGTTGGCGTAATTTATGTGGCAGGAGTTTTTGGTATCGCTTTCCTGGCATTTTTGCTGATCAGCGGCGGGGTGTTTGGTGGCGTGATTACCGGCAAAGTCGCGGGTGTCGGCATTGCGCTGGGAGGGGTCATGCTCGCCACCTTGCTGGTGATGATTTTGTCGGTGCCGGTGATCATGGCTACCTGGTTTGCGCCAGCGCTGGTGTTTTTCCATCACATGAAGCCGGTCGACGCCATGAGGGCGAGTTTTGCGGCGGGGCTGAAAAATTGGTTGCCGATGAGTATTTTCGGCATTTTATTGATGATCATGGCCTTCTTTGCCATGTTGCCGCTGGGCTTGGGATTCCTGCTCTTGCTGCCGGTGTTCTCCGGTGCGGTCTACGCGTCTTATCGCGACATTTTTGAGGGCGTTTAGCCATGCGTGCCCAGACACTTCCGGCCAATGCCGGCTGGCAATGGATTGTTGGTGGTTTTGCCATTTATCGCCGCAACCCCATCCTGCTTTCCATGCTGGTATTGGCTTACTGGTTCACCGTCCTCTTCCTGAACGTGCTACCGGTGATCGGTGCGGTGGCATCTTCGTTGCTGATTCCCGGTCTATCTGTCGGGTTGATGCAGGCGTCGCGCAATCTGGAGCGTGGTCAGCCGATCAGTATCCAGACGTTATACGGTGGCTTACGTGAAAATACCAAAACCCTGATCGCCCTTGGCGCGCTCTATCTCGTGCTAACGCTTGCGGTGCTGGGAATTTCTGCGCTGACTGATGGTGGCGAACTGGTCAGTTTCATGCTCTCCAGCAAAACAGCCGATCGCGAGACGATTGAGTCGGGCAATTTCGCCCTGCCGGCGCTGGTGGTCATGCTGCTCATGACGCCAGTCATGATGGCTTACTGGTTCGCCCCCGTGCTGGCCGCCTGGCACAAGCTCACGGTTGGTCGAGCGTTGTTTTTCAGCCTGGTCGCCTGCTGGATCAACTGGCGCCCCTTTCTCTCTTACGGCATTGCCCTTCTTCTGGTGGCCGGCATTATTCCCGGCCTCGTGCTCGGTATTCTGCTGGCGCTGTTCCCCGGCGCCCAATCCTTCATCACTGCGCTGATCACCATGCCCATGCTGCTGGCGGTTGCACCGGTGATTTTTGCCAGTTTCTACGTCAGTTATCGCGATATTTTTGGTATTTCCGAAATTGTCTGAAGTGCTTGGCCTGTTCGGTGGCACCTTCGATCCGGTACATTTCGGCCACTTGCGTCTAGCCGAAGAGGCGATCAGTCATCTTGGCCTGAGTAGCGTGCGCTGGATACCTGCCGGTCAGCCGCCGCATCGCGGCACGCCGCAAGTAACGCCGCAGCAGCGTTTGGCCATGGTCTTACGGTCAACCGCCAAAAATGACCGATTTTTTGTCGACTCAGCCGAGGTTGATGCCGAACGGGCGAGTTACACCGTTGAAACGCTGGCGCGTTTGCGCCGTGAATTGGATTCGACTCAGCCGCTGGTGTTGCTGGTGGGGGCGGACGCCTTTGCTGGTTTGTCGACCTGGCATCGCTGGCGCGAGATTTTTTCGCTGGCGCATATCGCCGTCTCGCATCGTCCCGGTTTCCCGGTTGAGTTGGCTAGTCTGCCGCACGAACTGGCTACCGAATTCGCTGACCGTCATCAACTGGATGCCGCCGCGCTGAACGTCGCACCGGCTGGACGTATCGTGACTTTTGCCATGACTCAACTGGCTATCTCCGCAACCCAAATCCGCAAGCTCATCGCCAGCGGGAAATCAGCGCGTTATTTGCTGCCTGATCCCGTTCTCGACTATATTCAAACCCATCAACTCTACAAAAGCCCCTAATGGACATCCGCAAGTTACAAAAAGTCGTCGTTTCCGCCCTCGAAGATATCAAGGGCAAAGATATCGAAGTCATCAATACCGCCAAGCTCACCTCGATGTTTGATCGTCTGGTGATTGCCACCGGCGACTCCAATCGGCAGGTCAAATCGCTGGCCCGCAATGTCAGTGAAAAAGTCCGCGAAGCCGGTGGTGAGGTGATCTCCATCGAAGGCGAAGATACCGGCGAGTGGGTGCTGGTCGATCTCGGCGATCTGGTGGTTCACGTCATGCAGCCCTCGGTGCGCCAGTATTACAACCTCGAAGAACTCTGGCAAACCACGCCGGCGCAGCGCCGCAAGGCCGTGGAGCAGGCAGCCGCCGCCCAATGAAGCTGGCGGTATTCGCCGTTGGTCATCGTCAGCCCAGTTGGGTGAACGATGGCTGCGCCGAGTACCTCAAGCGCATGCCGCGCGAACTGCCGGCCAGCGTCACCGAAATCAAGCCCGAGCCACGCGGCTCGAAAACCCGTGAGCAACTCCTTGCCGCTGAAAAAACACGCCTGCGCGAAGCCATGGCGGCGGGTAGTCGGCTCGTTGTGCTCGATGAAAAAGGCGACGACCTGACCACCCTCAAACTGGCCAAACGGCTCGAAGTCTGGATGCAGGACGGGCGCGACGTGGCCTTGCTGATCGGCGGCGCCGACGGCCTCGACGAGGAATTCAAACAGCAGGCCGACGACAAGCTGCGCCTCTCCAGCCTGACCCTGCCGCACGGCATGGCGCGCATGGTTTTGTGCGAACAGTTGTATCGGGCGGTCAGCGTACTCAAAAAACACCCTTATCACCGCGAGGGATGATGCGTATTTATTTGGCTTCCCGCAGCCCGCGCCGACGGGAATTATTGACCCAGATGGGGATAGCTTTCGACACCGTGGCTTTTCGCGATGGCGCACGGGCCGATGCCCATACGGATGAAACGCCGCTGCCGGGTGAGTCGCCAGTTGTCTACGTTGAACGAGTCGCCCGGGCCAAGGCCGAGCATGGCTCGCAGATTATCGACTCGCGCAAGCTACCGCGTCGGCTCATACTTTCCGCCGACACGACGCTGGAATTTGCCGGTGAAATTATTGGCAAGCCGGTCGATGCAGCTGATGCCTCAGCGATTTTGCAGCGTTTGTCCGGGCAAACTCATCGCGTGCTGACCGGGGTTGCGGTCAACCACCAAGGGCGCACGGAATTTGTGCTGTCCACCAGCGAAGTGCGCTTTCGCCAGCTCGATGAAGAAGAAATCCGCCACTATGTGATGAGCGGCGAGCCGATGGACAAGGCCGGTGCCTACGGCATTCAGGGCCGCGCCGGGATGTTTGTCGAACATCTGTCCGGTAGCTACACCGGGGTGATGGGTTTGCCGGTCTGTGAAACCGGCGAATTGCTCAAGCGGATGGGGTTTCGGGTGCTTTAACGGCTGACGGGGAATGGGTATCGTCAGCGCTCAAGATAATCTCTTGTCAGCATGACCGGAATGCGCCGGTAAGGATTAAGCGTCAGTAAATCCTCGTCGCTGGACACGACGAAATCAGCCGAGCAAGTCAGCGCAAGTGCCAGAAACTTGTTGTCACGCGAGTCGCGGCAGGGCTCTGGGAGCGCACCTTCTTCAGCCTCGGAGACAGGAAAGAGGCGAACGTGACGACGGTACAGCTGAAAGAACCCAAGTCGAAGCGCAGGGTCAAGATAGCGATCGAATTTGCTGCGCGCTAGCACCGATTCAAGTTCCGCCAGCGTGGACGGTGATGCACACAGTTCCGCTTGGGACAGCGCCTTCACGAAGGCCTGGCGCGGCACCGATGAGGGTCGCAGAACGGCGCTGATCAGCGTGCTGGTGTCGAAAACGACGCGTTCAACGAAGCTCATTCACCAGCCGCTGAACGTCAGCATCGGAAAGATCGAGCGCATCAGACTTGATCTGGGTATCGGCATTGGCGAAGAAGGCCTCGAAGTCGCTAACGATACGTTCCCGCTTCTGACGGATCGCCAGCAGGTCTTTCATATCTTCAGGCGACAAAACGAAGGCGACGGCGCGCCCACGGCGGGTGATGGTGACGGGTTCGCGCTGGGCGTTATCAATCAATTCGCCGAAGCGATTTTGGGCTTCAACCGAGGTGACGGTGCGCATGATGGCTCTCCTGTACAAACTAGCTAGTTTGTACATTATAGGAAATTTGAAACGACCTGTAGTTTGCTTGTGGTTCGCGCGCTTTAACGGCTGACGGCAAGTTTGATGCCGAAGCCAATCAGGAACAAACCAGCGAGTTTTTCTAGTCCGCGCGAAATGCTTGGGTTGGCACGCAGTTTCTCAGCCAGAAAATGGGTGAGCAAGACGGCGGTCAGGCAATAAAAAAACGTCAGCGTGGCGATAGTTAGCGCCATGAAGCCGAAAGTGGTCAGCCCGCGATGCTGCGCCGGATCGACAAAGAGCGGAAAGAAGGCCATGTAGAAAACGATGGCTTTGGGGTTGAGCAGGGTGATGAGCATGCCCTGACGCAGGTAGTGGCCCGCCTTGATATTGAGCACCGGCGCCGCGCCGGGTTTGGCCAACAGCATTTTGCCGCCGAGCCAGGCCAGGTAGGCGGCACCCAGCCATTGCACGGCAAAAAAGGCGCCAGGCGTGGTGCTCAGCAACGCGGCGACGCCGGCAACCGCCAGCCACATCAACACCTGGTCGCCGAGGATAACGCCGAGCGCCGCCGCCATGCCGCCGCGAATGCCGCCTTTGCCGGTCGACGTGATGAGCGTCAGATTGCCGGGGCCGGGAATGGCGAGAAAAATGATGATGGCGATGACGAACGATGGGTAATCAGCAATACCGAGCATGGGAGGTGTCCTGAGCGTTGAGCGATTAGTTTAAGCGATTGCTGTATGCAAAATGTGCTGTGATTCCGCGACCGTGTTCTGTTTGCTGATAGGCGCGCTGCCTCCACGGTCAACGGCAAATTTGGGCCGATTTTTTAGTTGGCCGAAACTGTTGGCTGGCGATATCAAAAAACAGATGCAAAATGCTGGCTTTCGAGATGT
Source organism: Rhodocyclaceae bacterium (assembly GCA_028687645.1). GTDB lineage: Bacteria > Pseudomonadota > Gammaproteobacteria > Burkholderiales > Rhodocyclaceae > Azonexus. The sequence continues at coordinate 62,151 of JAQTZQ010000001.1, read as the reverse complement.
TTGCCAAATTTTCTCATATGACCTCCACACCCGCCCGCATTCGCATTGACACCCTGGCCCCGGAATTTACGCTCGCCGCTGCCCATTGGGCACAGCGCTTGCAGTTGCCGCAGCACGGCGAGGCAGATTTTGCGCTGGCCTTGGGTGTCGATGGTCTGGAGCTTCGCGATTTGGGCCCGCAGGCGCCCGGCCCGGTGCGGGTCGATTTTGTCTCCGGGGCGTTGGCGCATCGCCGACTGTTTGGCGGTGGGGCAGGGCAGATGATCGCCAAGGCGGTGGGGCTGCAGCCTGGTGTTCGCCCATTCGTGCTCGACGCCACCGCCGGCCTGGGGCGCGATGCCTTTGTGCTGGCCGAGTTGGGTTGTGAGGTGACGATGATTGAGCGCCAGCCCATCGTTGCGGCTTTGCTGGAGGATGGCTTGCTGCGCGCCCAGCTTGATCACGAAGTGGCAAAAATTGCGGCGCGCATGAAGCTTCTGTCCGGCGATGCTATCCGATGGATGAAGGCGTGGACAAAGCCGCCACCGCAAGTCATCTACCTTGACCCGATGTTTCCGCACCGCGACAAAAGTGCGCTGGTCAAAAAGGAAATGCGCCTGTTTCGTCCGCTGGTCGGCGATGACGATGACGCGCCGGCCTTGCTGGCGGCCGCGTTGATGCTGGCCAGCCATCGCGTTGTGGTCAAGCGTGCGCGCAAGGCGCCGGCCATTGTCGGGCCGCAACCGGGGTATGTGCTGGAAGGCAAATCCAGTCGCTACGACATTTATCCGAAGCAGTCATTGAAGGCTGATATCCGTAAAACTACTTAGACGTATCCGAACTCATGCCAATGGTGTCGATTTGCTGCCGGGCCTAGACTCACCACCCTGATCGACAATTGCCACCAACAAGGGAGGGCGTATGAACATTCTAGTGGTTGACCCCAGCTCGGAGCGTCGTGCGCTGGTGCTTGAGGCGCTGTCGTGGAGCATTGATGAATGCCTGCTGGTTGAATCGGAAAGTCTGGAAGAGGCCCGAACTCACCTCAAAGACCATGATTTTCGCGTCGTCATTGTTGGCCCGGATCTTCCCGAAGACACCTTGGCTGCGCTGGTTTTTCTGCGTGGGAAGTTGCCGCACAGTGCGCTGCTGACCTGCACCAAAATGTCCCGCTTTGATCGCGAAGGCCCGACTCGCCTGCTGGACAGCGGTGCCGATCTGGTTTTTGACCAGCGCATGTCGCCTACCCAACTCAGCCTGACCCTGCGCCCATATCTCGGACGCCCCGTCAGCGTCATGCAAAAAGTGCCGGTGAGCGGCAATCGGCCATTTTCACGTTTGGCCGGGATTGATCTAGCCGCTGCTTGATAAGTTTGCCCAGAGTATGCCCAGCCATTCGTGCAGGGCATAGTAGGAATTTTGCAGCGCCGATGCCTGGGGCAACCATCCGGCCAGGATGGCAGAAGGATCGTGCAGTGATTTAAAGCCGGTCGGCGCTGGAATCACCTCCAGGCCGGCTCGCTCAAACAAGAGCCGCGCGCGCGGAATATGGAATGCCTGGGTCACCAGCACGACTCGTTTGATCTCCGCCGCACGCAGGATATCGGCTGAAAATCGCGCGTTCTCAGCGGTGTTGGTCGATTTGTCCTCACGCCAGCGGACTTTGACGCCCAATTCGTTTTCCAGAATTTCACTAATTACCTCAGCTTCGGTGCGGCTGCCACGCGGCGCTTGGCCGCCGCTGACCAATACCGGGAGCTTGAGTCGCTGGGCCAGAACAGCGCCATAACGCAGGCGAACCAGCGTACGCTCATTGGCCGTATCGCCGCCATATTCGGGGGCATCGAAATTAAGACTGCTACCGAGCACGACGATGGCGCCAGCGCCCTGCACCTCGCTCAGCGCCGGCCCGGCCTGCCGTTCGAGGGTATTCATCAGCGCGTTGGAAACCACCGGCAGGCTTTGCGCACCGAGCAGGATGCCGGCGACCAGCGCCAGCCAGAAAGCCCAGCGCCGTTTGCGAAAAATCCCGGCGATAGCCAGCAGCAACAAGCCATTCCCCGGCGGCAAGAGCAAGCTGCCCAACAAATTTTTCAAAAACCAGAGAAGTGACATGGGAACTCGCGCGGGTGAGGCGATTATTCTAATCGTGCCGCCATTACAATAACGGTGAAGCGCGTGGCTGATGGCCGCCGCCAAAAAATAAAACGGAGACAGCATGACCTACGAAATTAACGCAGCCCCCCTGTGGAAACCCAACCCAAATACTGTCGGCGACACCGGCATGGCGGTATTCATGCAGGCCATGGGGCATGGCCGTTATAGCGATTTATGGCAATGGTCGGTCGATCAGCCGGAGGAGTTCTGGTCAAAGCTGTGGGATTTCTGCGCCGTGGTCGGTGAAAAAGGCAGCGAAATCCTCGTTGACCGTAAAAAAATGCCCGGCGCGGGTTGGTTTCCCGAAGCCCGCTTGAATTACGCCGAAAACCTCTTGAAGCGCCGCGATAATGGCGAAGCGCTGGTGTTTTGGGGCGAGGACAAGGTCAAACGGCGGATAAGCCGTGCCGAACTGCAAGCGGAAATCGCCCGCTTCCAGCAATTCCTGATCGCTGCCGGGGTGACTGAAGGCGACCGCGTCGCCGGTTTTTTGCCCAATCTGCCGGAAACGCTGATTGCCATGCTGGCGACGGTGGCGCTCGGTGCCATCTGGTCATCTGCCTCGCCCGATTTCGGCGTACAGGGCGTACTCGATCGTTTCGGCCAGATCGAACCCAAGGTGCTGGTTTGCGTTGATGGCTACTGGTACAACGGCAAACAGGTCGATTGCCTGGAAAAAAACGCCGAAATCGTCAGCAAAATGCCAACGCTGATCAAGACGGTGGTTGTTCCCTACCTCAATGAACGCCCGGAAATCGGCAATATTGCCCATGCACTGCACTGGCGCGAAATCGTTGCGGTCGACCGGCAAAAAGAGGTGCTTTTTAAGCGCGTAGCCTTCGATCACCCGCTGTTCATCATGTTCTCCAGCGGCACCACCGGCGTGCCGAAATGTATCGTCCATTGCCACGGCGGCGTGCTGCTCCAGCATTTGAAAGAACACCAGTTGCACAGCGATGTGCGCCCCGGCGACCGCCTGTTTTACTTCACCACCTGCGGCTGGATGATGTGGAACTGGTTGGTTTCCGGCCTCGCCTGCGGCGCTACCCTGCTGCTTTACGACGGCTCACCGTTCGCTGTTCGCGGCAAAGTGCTGTTCGATTACGCCGCCGCCGAGAAAATGACCCACTTCGGTACCTCGGCCAAATACATCGACGCCGCCGCCAAGCTGGGTTTACAACCCAACCAGACGCACGATTTGACCGCCCTGCGCGCCATGTTCTCCACCGGTAGCCCACTCAGCCCGGAAGGTTTCGACTGGGTCTATCGCGAAATCAAGCAGGACATCCTGCTCGCCTCAATCTCCGGCGGCACCGACATCGTTTCCTGCTTTGTCCTCGGCAATCCCGTGCTGCCTGTCTATCGCGGTGAAATCCAGTGTCGCGGCCTAGGCATGGCGGTTGATGTTTATAACGACGATGGTCAGCCGGTACGTTCAGAAAAAGGCGAGCTGGTTTGCAGCAAACCCTTCCCGGCCATGCCGGTCGGTTTTTGGAACGACCCGGATGGTGCGAAATACCATGCCGCCTATTTCGAGCGTTTTGAAAATATCTGGTGCCACGGCGATTTCTCGGAAATCACAGGCCACGACGGCATCATCATCTACGGCCGTTCCGACGCCACGCTTAACCCCGGCGGCGTGCGCATCGGCACGGCGGAAATCTACCGTCAGGTCGAACAGTTACCGGAAATCCTCGAAGCGTTGGTCATCGCCCAGGACTGGCCACCGGGCAAGAATGACGATGTCCGCGTCGTACTTTTCGTGCGACTGGCTGAAGGCTTGACACTTGATGAAGGCCTGATCGCCCGGATCAAGAAGCAGATCAAGGACAACACCACCCCGCGCCATGTGCCGGCCAAGGTCGTTCAAGTGCAGGACATCCCGCGCACCAAGTCAGGCAAGATCGTTGAACTGGCGGTACGCAATATCGTTCATGTGCGACCGGTGAAGAATGTCGAAGCTTTGGCCAATCCTGAAGCGCTGGAATATTTCCGGGAACGGCCCGAGTTGGCCGACTAAAATAAAAAGGGCGTGGCCTCGGCCACGCCCTTTGCGGGATTCTTGCTAGGCTTAGTTGAGGCGTCGACGGCGAGTAACGGCCAGACTTGCTAGTGCAGCCAAACCAAATAGAGCCAGTAAGCTTGGTTCGGGGACATTGTTGAAGCTCTGGAAAACAACTCCGGAAAGGCCGAAAGCTGCGTATTGCGAGGCTGGCGGAGCGGAAAAATAGAACTCCTTGCCTGAATCGCCATGTTGAATAGGGTCGCCGTCATCTGACCAATAGAAATTTACATAGATTTCTTCTGTACCAAACAATGACTCAAAGCTACCTAAATAAAGATTGCTGGACTCGGTATCTGTCGGTGCACTACCTGTTTGGATGACCATGCATCCGGGAGTGCAGAAAGTCTTTCTTGAATACGTCCCGGCATTCCACTCATCTTTCGACATCGTGGTGGCGCTCCAGCCTTCTCTATTCGTCCATGCATTCATAGCGAGCGGGTTGGTGACAGCAAAGGCGTAGATGTCGTGCTCTTTAATTAGCGAATTATTCGTAACGTGATACTGGTTCATCAACCAGTTGCCATTCTCGTCATTGATCACGTTTTCCTGCAGGCTAACCAGCGGCGTAACGAGATCGGCGTGGGCGGTGATGGTGGCGATAGCCAGCCCAAGACCGAAGGCGAGTTTGCGGAATGTATTTTTCATTTTTTGCTTTGAATTCTTCAGAACTTTAACTAAAGCAAAAATCCAGCCACAAACACCAAGTTATTGAGCAGGAATATTAAAATCTGATGATGGGCAGCGGGTTGTCATCGGACTGTAAAGAATCCCGACGCCGTTCAGGGTTTGTGTTGCGAAACAATAGGACCCCTTTGACCCTTTTCGTAGTTGTATCATCCAATTAATCTTACAAATTCCGGAGGCTCAAATGCCAGCTCATATTTATGACCTTGAAGCTGAGATTTTGAACTTAGGCCCCACCGAACGCGCTCATTTACTTGAGCGGTTGATTGAAAGCTTTGAGCCTAGTTCAAAGATTCAAGATGCCTGGGTGTCAGAAGCGCTTAGGCGAGAGGCTGAAGTCCAGGCGGGCAAGGTTGCCCTCGTATCAGGGCAAGAAGCCGTTGCTCGCGTTCGTGCACGCCTTGCATGAGCTATTGGCTGCATCCCGAGGCGGAAATCGAGTTGACCGATGCTGCGCTGTACTATGCAGAACACGCGAGCAACATCATTGCAAACGCGTTTGTGACCGAGTTCGAGCGAGTCGTCGCGCTGCTGGAACTAAACCAAAAGCTCGGTACCTTGGCAAATAAGGGCTTGCGCGTTTATCCATTTCAGCGCTTCCCCTACTCATTGGTGTACCGCGAAGAGGATTCCGGGCCGCGTTTATATGCCATTTCTCACCAAAGTCGCGAACCTCGGTATTGGCAGGGGCGTCTGTAGCAACAGGGCTTTCCGGATGAGCTGGATTTCCAAGCGCGGGGCGAGTTGCTCGATCCAGCGATAAAACAGCATCTTGGCGGCAATGCTTGCGGTCAACGCCAGAATCAGCCCAAAAAATGCCGGAACAGCGCTGTTGGTCAAGATCGCTTTATACAAAACGCGCAACAAACGAGTGGCTGTACCGCTCGGGCAAATCAATCCAGACGCGATGCCCGCTACCCGGCGCAACGCTGATCGCCTCGCCTTTTTTGTTCTCCATGCGCTGTAGCGGCATGATGAAGTTGCCGACAGGGTGCACGCATTCAAGGCGGTCGCCGAGTGAGAACTTGTTTTTGACCTCAATTTCCATCAGTCCACGCGTGCTGTCGAACGCCACCGCGTCGCCAACATACAGACTTCGATCAGACTCTGAATTGCCGCGCAGATAATTTTGATAGTCGGCATCATGATGGCGCTGGTAAAAACCATCGGTGTAACCACGATTGGCCAGACCTTCAAGTTCACGCAACAGGGCCGGATCAAGCGGCTTGCCGGCCACCGCGTCATCAATCGCCTGACGGTAGGATTGGGTGGTGCGCGCAACGTAATACGGGCTTTTGGTGCGGCCTTCGATTTTCAGTGAATCAATGCCCATCTCAACCAGCCGATTGACGTGCTCAATGGCGCGCAAATCCTTGGAGTTCATGATGTAAGTGCCGTGCTCGTCTTCCTCGATCGGCATCAATTCGCCGGGGCGCATCTTTTCTTCGAGCAAAATTTCCTGCTCTTTTGGCGGTTGACCGTAACCATCTGGCGCAGCGCCATCCGAGGTGCTGACTTTGTAATCCCAGCGGCATGAATTGGTGCAACTGCCCTGATTCGGGTCACGATGATTAAAGTAACCGGAGAGCAGGCAGCGCCCGGAATAGGCAATGCACAACGCGCCATGGACAAAAACTTCCAGTTCGATATCCGGGCATTGCTGGCGAATTTCAGCCACTTCATCGAGGGACAATTCGCGTGACAAAATGATGCGAGTAAGCCCTAACTTCTTCCAGAAGCGCACGGCAGCCCAGTTGACGGTATTCGATTGAACGGAAAGGTGAACGTTTTGCTCCGGCCAAGTCTCGCGCACCATGTCGATCAAACCGGGGTCGGACATAATCAGCGCATCCGGCTTCAGGGCAATGACCGGCGCCATGTCGGCCAGGTAAGTCGTCAGCTTGGCGTTGTGCGGGAAAATGTTGCTGACGACAAAAAACTGCTTGCCCCGGGCGTGCGCCTCGTCGATGCCTTCCTTCAGTGCGCCGATGGTGCCAAAGGCATTATTGCGCACGCGCAGGCTGTAACGCGGCTGGCCGGCGTAAATCGCATCCGCGCCAAAATCGAAGGCGGTGCGCATCATCTCAAGGGAACCGGCGGGAGCGAGGAGTTCGGGGGCTTTGACCATAGTAGAATGCCGCAAAATCGCGCATTGTAGAGACTATGTCTGAAGAAATCCTGATCAATTTCACCCCGCAGGAAACGCGCGTTGCCGTCATGCAACAAGGCGTCGTCCAGGAGCTCCACATCGAGCGCACCGCCAGCCGAGGGCTGGTCGGCAACGTCTATCTCGGGCGCATTTGTCGCATTCTGCCCGGCATGCAATCTGCCTTTGTCGAAATCGGCCTTGAGCGCACCGCCTTTTTGCACGTTGCGGACATTTGGCAACCGCGTGAGACGGCCACTGAAAGGCCCATCGAAAAGATATTGTCGGACGGCCAAAGCATCGTCGTCCAAGTGGTCAAAGACCCGATCGGCACCAAGGGCGCGCGCTTATCAACGCAAATTTCCATCGCCGGCCGCATGCTGGTCTATCTGCCGCAGGAAAAGCATATCGGCATTTCGCAGCGCATTGAGGCTGAAGCTGAACGCGAAGTCTTGCGTGAAAAAATCACCAGCCTGGTGCCGGCGGATGAGCCGGGTGGATTCATTGTCCGCACCATGGCGGAGAACGCCAGCGATCAGGAGTTCGCCACCGACATCGCCTATCTGCGCAAAACCTGGGGTGATATTCGCGACAAAGCGCGCGTTTCCGGGCCGCCGACCGTGCTTTATCAGGAATTGTCACTCGGGCAGCGCGTGTTGCGCGACTTTGTCAATCCTGAGACCAGCAAAATTACCGTCGACTCCCGCGAGAACTTCCAAAAGCTCACCGCCTTTGCCGAGGAATACACGCCTGCCGTTTTGCCCTTGCTCGATCATTACACCGGCCAGCGCCCGCTCTTTGATCTGCATGGCGTTGAGGATGAAATCCAGAAAGCCCTGGCGCGCCGCGTCGATCTCAAATCCGGCGGTTATCTGATCATCGACCAGACCGAGGCGATGACTACGGTGGATGTGAATACCGGCGGCTTCGTCGGCGTGCGCAATTTTGACGACACTATTTTCAAAACTAATCTTGAAGCCGCTGTCACCATTGCCCGCCAACTCCGCTTGCGGAACCTCGGCGGTATCATCATTGTCGACTTCATCGACATGGAAAACGAAGAACACAAAACGGCAGTGCTCGATGAATTCAACAAGGCCTTGGCCAGTGATTACACGCGTTTAACGGTGAACGGCTTTACGGCGCTGGGCCTGGTTGAAATGACCCGCAAGCGTACGCGCGAGTCCTTGGCGCATGTGCTTTGTCAGCCCTGTCAAACCTGCGGTGGGCGTGGTGAGGTCAAAACTGCGCGCACCGTCGCTTACGAAATCCTCCGCGAACTGCTGCGCGAAGCCCGTCAATTCAACGCCCGCGAATACCGCATTCTCGCCGGGCCGGCAGTGGTTGATCTCTTTTTAGACGAGGAATCTCAGTCGCTGGCGATGCTCTCAGACTTCATTGAGAAATCGGTATCCCTACAGTCCGAACCGAGTTATTCCCCCGAGCAGTACGACATCGTTCTGATGTAAAACAACAAAGGAGATAAACCCCATGAGCCTCAACCCAGAGTTCGACAGCCTCGTTTCATCCAAATCTTTCGACCGCCGCAGCTTTCTGGTCACCAGCCTGGGTGCTGGTTTTGCCCTGGCTGTTCAGCCGGTCATGGCGCAAACGGCGGTCAAGACTGACGATGCCGGCTTGCTGGCCGGTGAAATCAAGGTGCCGGTCAAAGATGGCCAAATGGTGGCCTACCGCGCCGCGCCGCGGGGCAATGCCAAGGTGCCCGTGGTGCTCGTCGTTTCCGAGATTTTTGGGGTTCATGAATACATCAAGGATGTTTGCCGGCGCCTGGCCAAACTCGGTTACTGCGCCATCGCCCCTGAGTTGTTCGCGCGTCAGGGCGATCCACAAAAATACACCAGCATCCCGGAGCTGATGGCCAATATCACCAGCAAAACGCCTGACGCCCAAGTCATGACCGATCTTGACGCATGTGTTGCCTGGGCAACGGCGCAAGGGGCCGATACCAATCGGCTGGCGATTACCGGTTTCTGCTGGGGTGGCCGCATCTCCTGGCTGTACAGCGCCCACAATCCCCAGTTGAAAGCGGCGGTCGCCTGGTACGGTCGTCTGGTGGGCGTGGCCAACGAATTTACCCCCAAGCACCCAATGGAACTGACCAGCAACATGATGGCGCCCGTCCTCGGCTTATACGGTGGCCTGGATACCGGCATCCCGCTTGAATCCGTGGAAGCGATGGAAAAAGCGCTCAAGCAGGGCAGCGCCGCCGCCAAAGTTTCCGAAATTCGTGTTTACGACAACGCCCCGCATGCCTTCCACGCCGATTACCGCCCCAGCTACCGCAAGGAAGATGCGGAAGATGGTTGGAAGAAAATGCAAGCCTGGTTCAAAAAAAGCGGCCTGTAAATCCCTGGCTTTGCGGTAGCGAAGCCTAACCTTGTGCTACGCTTCACGCCTCAAAAGACCATTTTTCAAACATGACTAATCCTGAATCTACCCCTAAAAAGCCTATCGACGTTCGCGGCCTGCTGAAAGAATTGCACGAAAAATTTGAAGTTTTTCGTAACCACAGCCCTTTGGCGATCGGCATCGACAAACAGGTCATCGCCCTGCTGCCTGAACTGGAAAAAAAGGCCCTGCGCCTCGCCATGCGCAGCCATACAGTCTCCACGCGCTATTTGAAAGAGATGGAAAAAGGCAAAGTCCGTCTCAACCTCGATGCCACTCCCGCCGACGAAGTGACGGATGAAAACCGGTTGCACGCCACAGAATTATTGCGCGAGCGCTTCAAAAAGCAGGCGGATCAACGGAAGGCTGTCGAGGCAGCCACCAAGGCCGCAGAAGCCGCCGCCAAGGCTGAGCAGCGACGAGTTGAGAAGCTCAGCCAACTCGCTGACAAATTCAGCCGCAAAGCCCGCTAATAAGGCAACTGAAGCTTTTTATTGCGCCAGAAAAACAAAAACGCCCAGCGAGCTGGGCGTTTTATGAATTTCTTGGTGGGTCGGCCGAGATTCGAACTCGGGACCAACGGATTAAAAGTCAGAAAATCAAGCCATTGATCGCTATTGCTTCGCGTCGACTCATTTTTAAAAAACCTATATAAAACAACAATAATACTTTGTATTCTGCTACGCAACTCTTGATCAACATTGATGTATATCCTATGATTTGTCTTACAAAGTTCTTACATGGAAATCTGCGTAAGCCGTTTGAGGTGAAGCATGGCTCGTGTCAATCTAACCGCTGGTCGCATCCGGAACTTCACTGCCGAAGACGGTCAAGCATTTCTGTGGGATTCCGACACTCCCGGTCTGGCTGTTCGTGCGACAGCACCTGGTAAGCGTAATCCAGAGGGAACCAAGGCGTTCGTTTTCCAAGGCAAATTACTCTCCGGCCAAAATGTTCGGATAACTATTGGGGATGTACGCGCATGGGGCATCGACAAGGCGAGAGAAGAAGCGCGCACACTTCAAAAGCAAATCGACCAAGGATTAGACCCCCGCCAAGAGAAAAAAGAGCGTGTCGCCGCCACGGAGAAAAAGCGTGTCGACTCGATTAGGTCGGAGGCTCCGGCAATAGAAGCCTGGAACATCTACCTCGAGGCACGTCGCTCAAAGTGGGGAGAGCGTAACTACAGAGATCACTTACGCTTCTCTGACCCCGGTGGCAAGCCTAAATCGCGTGGCAGAAAAAAGGGGCAGGGCGACAAGACGGAGCCAGGTGCGCTTTACGCCTTGCTCCGTTTGCCGCTCAACAAGATCGACTCGGCAATGGTCTCGCAATGGATGCGTGATGAAGTGGTCAAGCGCCCGACAAATACGGCATTAGGATTTCGGTTGTTACGTGCGTTCATGAATTGGTCAGCCGACCACGAGGACTACAAGCACCATGTGAATGCCGATGTTTGTGCATCGCGTAGTGTTCGGGATGAGTTGCCAAAAAAAGCATCAAAAGATGATTGCCTGCAACGCGAACAATTGCCACTATGGTTCGAGCAAGTTCGGAAGTTGTTCAACCCTGTTCATTCTGCATACTTACAGGCACTGCTACTGACCGGTGCCCGTCGTGAAGAGATGGCACGACTGCAATGGTCTGACATTGATTTTCAGTGGGGAGGAATCGCTATACGAGACAAAGTGGAGGGGGAACGGACGATTCCACTCACCCCATACGTTGCATCGTTGTTGAGCAGTTTGCCTCGCCGGAAAATGATAGTTGATGGCAAAGATGCCCCTAATCCGTGGGTGTTCAGTAGCCTGACGGCTGCATCAGGGAGGCTTCAGGAACCGAGGATTGCTCATAACAAGGCTCTAGCCGCCGCTGGATTACCCTCTCTATCACTTCATGGCTTGCGTCGCTCTTTTGGTACGCTGGCCGAATGGGTGGAGGTGCCAACAGGCATCGTAGCCCAAATCATGGGGCACAAACCCAGTGCGACAGCAGAGAAACATTACCGTGTGCGCCCCCTTGACCTGCTGCGGATGTGGCATACCAAGATCGAAGCGTGGGTGCTGGAACAAGCCGGTGTGAAATTTGTGGCGACAGACCCATATAACAAATTGCCAGTTAACACATCCAGTTGACACAACTTATTATTATAATCAAAGGTTTATTTCGTTATAGTTCTTGCAAATCAAATTCAGGGGTGTAGTATTCAATACATCAGATCAGCGTGACTCGATGTTGATGCAACTGATTTGTAAGTTAGAATTTTCAAAGTTTTTTATTTGCTCAAGAAGCTTCTGGCTAAACCTTCCCCCAAGGTCTGAGTGCCGAGTTGAACAGATACGACGAAGTGTATCTGTATGCCAACAGCAATTTCTGTTGGGCCTGCCTGCAACTGTGTCAGGTAGTGTTCGAGTCGAAACTTGCTCCATTACTGCTACCACTTCAAAAGTTACGCTGCATTTGCTGCGATTCTGTTAACTTTGGCTTGGGGGGCCTGGAGCATTTTATGCAGCACCGCACCGATCCTGGTCAAATGGACCAGATTCCACACTCTTCAACTACACACGCAGCAAGCAACCAGGCAGCAGAGGAATCCGCTTTGCAAGCTGGACTCATGGAGAAATTGCTGCGCCGGTTAGAGGTATTCAGCCACCTCACCACCGAGCAGTTCGCCGAACTGGTTCATGTTAAGGCCGACACGATCAGGTCTGGCCTTTGTCGCAACTCAAATTACTGCGGGATTTCCCCTCTGAAGCTACCGAACCGGCGCTTAGCTTGGCCTGCCAAAGACGTAGCTCGCCTTCTGAACGGGGAGGAAAAATAATGGCAATCAAAACTAATGAATTGGAAGAGAAAAACAATCAACTGACGGGCATGTCTGAGGCGGTAACCCCTGCTGTTCCTGGGCTTCACATCGTTCAGGTGCCTAGCAATCTTCCATTGATTTACATCCGTCGCGCACTTGAACAGGCGGTGGTTGGTGGCTGCTCAGCGTATACGCTTGAGTTTGAAAAATCGCAGCACCTAGTTTCGTTCCTGTCGGTAAGTAAAAACCAACATGAACAAGCCAACGCCCTATATCGCAACAACTATGCGAGCGATGAAGGCGAGCTACCTCGTGTAGTGCTTTTGGGCAAAAATCAGTTCGATGTTTTCAGTCCGGAAGGCTTGTTGTATGTCACTTTGAAGACGGGAAAGCCGAGCAAGAAAACCGTATGCACTATGCAGCAGCAGATTCGTTCGACTTTCCAACCGTGCCAGGTCGAGAGTTTTATTAAGCTTCAGACACATGCACGCGAAAAGGAAATTTGCTTCATCGTCTTCCTTCAAAGCGATCTAGCACCGGATGCAATCGGATGCACTGAGCTTGCGGATGAGTACTTGTTGTTGAAGCACGCGGAACCTTATGCCGGCGCAGTCACCTCATTCTCGGTTAACTCCCTCAACCGTCAGTGGCTCAGTGGGCTTGCAATTGGCAATCTTCAGATGTCTACAATTTGGGACATTGATGGTAGCACCAAGCTGACGACGGAGTCATTTATTCATAAAGAACTGAAACACCGACTGGCGTGGCTTGCCAGGCACGTCATGGTTATGGGTTACGATGAAGCCGGTAAATTACTAGGTGTTACTCGGCAGACCGTCTGGCGTCATGCAGCGGAGATAATTGTTCCGACACCTCACATCCTGCCGGATCACAATTTCATTGACCGCCAACTGAAGTTCTCTGCATGTCCCGACCCTGTGGATGAACCGCAGGACGACTGGAGCCCAGCCTGACAAAATATCAAGCCCTGAATATATCAGGGCTTTTTTATTTGTGCGTCCAATATGGGCGCGATCCTGCGGGTGTAAGTCCCGCCGTCAATTTGTGACGCCAGCGATTCTGTTGCACACCTTCGATGCCACTCTTGCAAAACATGCAACCAGCGAAACGACTGCAACAATAAACGCACGACCGCAGGCAAGCCCTGCCCCGTCTCATCACCGCTTAGTAACGGCGGACAGCACAATGCGAGCTTACCTCCGCCAAAACCGCTCAGCGCGTCAAGGCAGCCCCTTCCGGCCGGGTTAAACCATCAGATGTTCGAGTGTGCCACCTGACGCGAGATAGTCAGCCACCCACTTGGGCTGACGACCACGACCAGTCCACGCGAGGTCGCCATTTTCCAGGTGACGATACTTCACGGCCACAGCCTTTTTCACCTTGGGCTCGGACACTCCACCAAGCAGATCATCAAGCGAGAAGCCATGTGCTGCTGCGATTGCCTCAATTTCTTTACGGGCTTTCGCCTTGTCCTCATTTTCCCGGCGCTTGAGTTCCGCCGGAATACGTTCAAGTAGGGCCTTGAGGTCAGCGGTGGCAATTGCAGAAATATCCATGGCGAATCGTCCTGATGAAGAGATCTGTGATTATGACGTAAAAAATCGCATAAATGCTGCGTTAGAAAGAGCATTGATTTTTATCGGCCATGCAACAATCCCCATTGAAATCTAGGTGCCATATAATTCAAGGCACCACGATGCGATTAAAGCAAACAGGAATCGCAACCATGTTAATACTGTAATACTTACCGTTACTACAATTATTTGTTAATCAACAATTTAATGGTCAACAATGAATAATAAACAGAAAAAAAGTCTTAGTGGTTTGTATATAAATGGTGTTTTTGCATCGTCAACATTCGATAATGTGAAGGCAAAATTTAAGGTTTCACATCAACCACAGGGAAAGCCACTACCCTACGACAACGATAAACCTACGATGACCAGCAATCAGGTATTCAACAGCATCGGGAATGCCAGCCTCACTGTTAGATCATCTAGTGATGGCACAACGTTGACTATTGATGGCTCGTATATCAAGTGGCTAACAGGACAGAATGTTATCGGCACTGCTGACTTGCTTTACTTGTGTTCTCAGACATTTCAAAGGGTGTGCAAGGCTATTGGAATTACCCCTAGCCAGGAGGAGATTAATGCTGTTGAACAAGGCGATTTTATCTTGTACAGACTTGATTATGCTGTTCACTGTGATACAAGAAGTGAAGACTCTGCAATATTCCTACAAGAGCAAATCAAGAAACATTGGGCATTTAATCGGCCAAACTATTCACACTACCGCTATCATGAAACATTGTACGTTGGTCAAAGCTCTAAGCGCCGGACTTTTAAGACGTACATGAAAGGCCGAGAAATTAAAGCCAAAGGCGGCCTATATGATGTTTTATACGGCAAAGAAATCGAGATTGTCAGCAATCAGCTAGTGCGAATTGAGCTTACTTTACGCAACAAATATTTGAAAGAAGCCAAGTCATCGAGAAGCTCGGATTTAAAACTAAACAACCCGTTGGTGTGGAGGAACAAGTACGCTAAGACTCTCTTGAAACAACGCATCAAAACCTTGTTGTCAGGTATTAACGGAAAGCATTTACTACCAATCAAGTCAAAATCAAAACTAACTAACGCGCACAAAGCTGTTATTGCTGCTCACGCTGCGGGTGTTTCGATTTCGAGCATTTATGACCAAAGAGCGTATAAAAGCATTCGAGATAAAATCAAGAAAAGCACTGGTATCGACATAGCCCTCCCTATTGGACAACACCACATCAGCCATTCTTTTATGCAAGCTCGTCAGTTACTTCGTGATGGCATCAGGTACCGCTCCAACCGTGATTTATTCAATGCCATGATGGCCCACATCGACAATGCTGATTCCAATTCAACCTCGGATATATCTAATCTGATGGGCTAACGATTTCTTAAACCTGTTGCACTGATCTGCTGAAATTCGTGCAACAACTGCAACAAGCGCAACGAAGGTCTGCACGACTCCTGTTTGCAAAATAAAAACAGGCGAAGCTGAAAATCAACGCTGTTCAGCAAAGGGTCGTGCAAGGCGGACTAAGGATGAGATGACGAAAATCAATGTCATTCAACGCCAATCAATACCTTGGTAAGTGACAAATTAAATATTTGTATTCAATCACTTGCAAAATATTTTGCATCATCTACAATCTAGTTATGTGAGTTGGGGTCAAACGATAACCCTTAACTCCGTGGCCTGCTTCGGTAGGCCTGACTCGAAAGCCAAGCTGAGAGCCTATGCATAGGTTTGATTCAGCGGGCCGAGACTAAAGAATGCAGTCGTGTTGTTACGACAGGCGCTTGCTCGGCACTATTACTGGCAATCAGCAATTGTTGCTGATCTTGAGCAAGTCATCTGCATTCCCGGAAATCTCCGTCAGTTTTTGCTGATGATTATTGTTTTTTCGAGGAATAAGCATGTCAAATAATTGTATTACCAAAGCAGAATCGCTCGCAATCAATGTAAAGCCCCGTTGCCAGTTGATAACTCGCGATCTATCAACGGCCAAAGTATCTGAGCCTGTTCGTCCAATACTCGGGGGCTTTGGTTTGAAACCGTGTAACAAGGAATCGGTAAAAAGCTTCAAAAGCTTTCCTGCAACTCAGTGCATCACCTTCGAGCTTACCCCTGATGGCATCAAGCCTCTTGCCAAGAAGGTCAAACTGAAAGTGCCGCGCAGTACCAGTCGATTCACTATTGAACTCTATTCGTCGGTTCGTACAGATCAATCGAAGGTGCAACCATGAGCAAGAATGCTAAACCCCAGTGGCTGTGCCACACCCCTCCAGATGCTTCTCCAGCCATTGCCAAGGCTATCCGGGAAAATGCCGTGAAGCGCATCAAAATGCGTGCGAAGCCGCCTGGTCTTAAGAACGCTAAGGGGCGGCGTCCTCCTGGAGCAAAGACTCTGTTTGATTAATTAAAGATGCTCAGGATGGTGGTTGTTCAAAAGGCAGCGCCATCCTTTATCGACGTTAAAACCAGAGTCTCTGTGGGCCCTAAATAAAGCAGTGTTTGTTGTTTGCTTGATGCCAATTTTGCAGTTTTTACCAGAGCAGTGATCCTCTTCAAAAAGGCTGATCGGCAGTCTTAGATGGAGCAGAAGTGCTCGACATAAATTGCGCATTGCATCGCCATGGATGCACAGATAACAAAGAAACGCTATTCCGACACGCCTGATCATCTTGCATTAATCGTCCAGCAAGGATGCGATCAGTTCTGAAATGACTGATAAAAAAACGCATTCATGACTGTAAAAGTCACAACCGAAAACTGTAAACACTTAGTGCTTGAGCAAATACATGTTCAGGCATTTTAAACAACGCTGCGGAACGGACTCCGTTTATAACGGAGAGGTTCTGGAAAATAAGGAAATTATTATGCAACATGTTACTTTTGATGTCCCTTTTCGTAACGCCCTATCTGAAAGTGGTTCTGAATTGCTTCGGGCTGAATACGATGATGAATATACAAACATCTGGGATGGTGATCGTGTTCACTGTTGCCGCAGTAGCGGCTCACTATTAACGACCGGCGCGACATACGACCATGCTTTGATTGAACGCGAGGTAAATGGCTATTGGCAAGCTCACGCGATTCGGATTTCCTTCAGTCCAGCAGATGCTGCGGTCGGCCACAGTCTTTTTCTTAAAAACGATGTTCAACTGTCAGTAAAGGTCGCTGAATTTGTCTTGAAGGACGTTCTTAACTCAGCAAAATTGAAGGCTGAAAAGTACATTGAATATTTTGATTTAGAAGCAATGCAGTTGATTGATGCAACAGCTGCATTTTTTGTTAAATGTCGCTCTGAAGAGGACGCAATTTTGGCTGAAGCCAAACTATTCTTGACAATGAAGAGACGTGATCCAGAACGTAAAATAGCTCTGGATCCCATCAAATCTTTCTGCGTTGAACATGATGGATCTTGCGTAAATTTCTATGCAATGTCTGATCCGGACGCCCTGATTGAGTCCGCAAATTTTCCTGGTATACGCTGGGTCTGCATCCCTGAACAAATGAAATACGATGCTGATCGTTTTGTAAAATTTGAGGCGAATCTAACTCGGAATTGGTTGATTCAAAATAAATATCAAAACCCAAATGCATGGGATTCCTCAGCTTACGATGCCGTTCAATCCTGGCTATGTGGTGCACTCTGGGATCAGGAGTCTCTCCCACCTAAAAGCATTAAGAAAATGTTGAATTTCACGACCAACTTCGATATTCCATTGCAGTGGGAACGCTATTACTTCGGCCCGAAGGCTGCTGTCACATTCTTGCCCGAACTGGCTCGAGTCATTGAGCCGAAATTGTGATTTTTTGCCACCCTTTCAAGGGTGGCTAAGCTGAAGTTTTACCTGAAGCCGATGGCGTACCTCGACTATTGAACTCCAGTGATGCCAGCAACCGAGGAAAAGCCCCAGTTCATAAAAATCACTAGGGCTTTTTGATGTGCGCCCAGCCTGTATGTTCGACTGATGCAACCTGCTTGCTGAACCAGCATACGTCGCTTTGTTATGGGAATCCGAGCCGACTCCGCGTCACTGCCTATCGGATTGCCTTTACCAATTAACTTCACCAGGCCCTCAACTACAAGCCAGGGCCTGGCTATCAATTGAGATTGACCATGATTAATATTCATCTTCACGATCTAGCACTCGCTCATATTTTGGCGTCGGCGTTTGAGTCTTACATCGTTCCCTTGCCGAGCAACCTGAGTAGCGGCAACCATATCCCCGTCGAGACCTGTGGTTCTCTCTTTGGCCGGAAAACGGTTGGCCTCAACGGCAACAGTTCGACAGTGCAACTTGATCTGACGTATGCCAGCGTACACACAATCGTAGACCGTCAGCCGAACTCATGCGAAAGCTACCGCCAGTCCGACGTGTTGCATCAAGCGGTGCATATGCAAATCATGCCCACGTTGGAGTATATGGGGGATTTTCACAGCCACCCATGTCGCTGCGGCGAAGCACTAGATGACGGGACAACAGTCGATATAAGGTTGATTAATCGTCAAGGCCTTTACCGTTTCTCAGGTAGCCCAGGAAGTTCTGAGGGCGATTTTGGAAACGTGCGTCAAATGTTGCAAGTTGGCCCATATTATTTAGGCATAGTGGTTACGCTTTATAGAATGAGGACTGCCGGGTCGCTATGCACTGGTCGCTACCTCGATCATTTCAGCGCAATTGAGTTTCCCTACTATGGGGATGATGGCACCGGCAAAACGCTTTCGTTTCGGTGCTGGATCAAGGCGCACGTATTTGACTCGGACAGCGCACTTCCGGTTGATGACACCTCCGTAAAATTGTATTGCCCGGTATTAGGGATGAGTCAAACGATGTTCTGCTGATCTGCGCACCTTATTTCAAACCAACTTTGTGCGGCTTATTTTTTGTCGCCAAATACTGTAAAGCCAACATAACAGCAGCGAGCTGGTTCGCGCTGCCTATTCGTTGACATCACTTCCCGGAGCAAATCATGAGAAAACTCACTATTAACTTTTATCCCGATACAACCGACCTTCGGCGCAAGGTGCTACGAGCCTTGCCGGGTTACTCAGGTAGCAGCGACTGTGTCGAATTACGCAGCAAGACGGTGCCTTCACCAATCATGCCGTTTTCCTACATCACCGGCAGCGAATTTGCCATATCTGTTGTCTATGGCGCGTCGGGACGCTTCAAGGGCTACCAAGTCGAACTCTATCCCGGAGATTGCACCGTCAGTTGCGAGCTTTTGACTCACAACGACATGCCTATGGCTGCACAGCTTGCGTTGAGCTTGCTACAGGAGTGGCTGATTTTTTGGGATCGCCCCTTGGATTTGGTCAAATTGTTCAGCGTTGAACGTAGCAAGGTCCTTAACGCGACTGCCGGTTTATTCGTACCGCTGGAGAGTCTCGAGGAAGTTCGTCTGGCCGTCAGTACGTTGTCTGACCGTGCAGAGCTCCTACATAACCAGAAAGTTTCTTGGACGACGGCTTATCGTGATCAACTGCAATTTCATGGCAGCCAGCGCAACGGCCACTGGGAGTTGCACCTCAAGGATCACAGTGTGCGATTTTTTGCCCTCAACGACCCACACTTCTGGATGTCCAGGGTGCCCTATACCCTCGATGTCGAGGAAATCCCTGACTTTTACCTTACGTTGTGCCAAGAATATCTGTTTATCGAGGTAGAACTGAACAAACACTGGCTGACGCGCAACGACAAAGTCAATCCAGCTAATTGGCAAAGTGATAGTGACAGTATAAATGCCGAAATTCTGGCTTTGGTCCAGGACGATTTTGGCCTCAACCAGAAATTTCCAACGTCAATGCCTGGTGACCAGGAACTGACTGGCCTGAGCAGTGCGCAGAAGGATTTATTGGCTTGGTACTTTGATGGGCACGATCCTCGCCGCCATACGATGTTCGCCAGCCAGAGGAAATCTCATGCCGCATTTGCGAACGCCTGCAAGGTCATTAAAGCGATAGGCATTGATTTGAAAATCCCTGTTGCCAACGCCAAGCAGTTGGCCGCGCATCAGGATTTGGAGCGGTATTTGGCTGCAACCGACGATTTCGCCCTACCAGATGAGTTCGAGTGTTATGTTTTTTCTTCGACCGCTGTCTCCACTGCCATCAAAACACCCGAAGCATTGTTCGCAGATCATGAACGCTATCGTGCCAATGATTAGTTAAGCTGCGTAGCTAGTACGTCAAATCTGCTAGAGTAAACGTTAACGTATTCATTAAGGGGTTTGAAATGAGTTACAGCGCACAGGATGTCGTGCCCATCAGCGAGGCACGTGCTCGCCTTACCGAGTTGGCTGATGATGTGGTGAATGGTGCGGAGAAGCTGCTGACCAAAAACGGCTCTGCTTATGTTGCTTTGGTTGATGCCAAGAAACTGGATTACTACCGCGCGTTAGAGCAAGAACATGCCAGTTTGGTGCTATTAACAGAAGCCGAAACTGGTTTGCGTGAAGTCTTGG
Organism: Rhodocyclaceae bacterium; assembly: GCA_028687645.1. Taxonomy (GTDB): domain Bacteria; phylum Pseudomonadota; class Gammaproteobacteria; order Burkholderiales; family Rhodocyclaceae; genus Azonexus. The sequence goes on along the minus strand of JAQTZQ010000001.1, from coordinate 41,868 downwards.
CAGGCAAGCGTGTATCGAATGTTGATCTGATGAAAGCCTTGACCTGAGGCTATGGCACTACCGTTAAACGCCAAAGTTGAGGCTGCGCCGAACTTCATTGCCAATTTGGATGCTGCTCACCAGTTCTTTATTCAGCAGGACGCTGACAGCGCCGATGCACGTTTAACCAAGCTGAAAGCTGAACTGCGAGAAATGGTTGCAGTATTGCAGTGGTCACCTGCTGGTGGGCGGCCTGCCCGTTTTCTGGCAGCAACGTCAATACAGGCTCAGCTTAGACTTGAGGCGGTATTGCAACTGGCGGAGCAAGCTGGGCTGCCGAACCTTAGGGAGTACGTTGTCGGCCAGCATATCGCGCTCTACGCCCACTCGGAGACTGATGTAGTGTTGCTGGCTCTGAAACATCAGCGTCAGCTTGTTTACTCAAGCGATATGCCTTAACCCAAGGACATTGGAGAAACTTCATGTCGATTGCAAAAAATAAGCCGAACGTTCAGGTAGTGTCCGAATCGCTTGATGATGGATCACTTTCAATTCATATGACGATAAGCAAACTTGAGCCAACAATTAGCAACCTCCAGGCTCGACAGCTTGAGGGGTTGGATCGCTACCTCGCTGATGGCAACGGACGAGGAAGGCTCAACTCTGCTGCGACCATCTATCAAGGGAAAGTAGGTTATTTTTTCGTGTCGAAAACGAATTTCGGTGGGGAACTGCAAGACGCAATCCAATTCGCAACTGATACAGGTGATGATGGTAGCGGGTGTGCTTCAAATGACACGATTTTGGTAACCCAGCTTCCTGCCCGCAAAAAACGCTAGGCCGACTAGATGCCAGCGAATTGCTTGCCCTACTGAGTAATCACCCATCGGCCTCCATCACTATGCCGCCAGTGCCAGAAAAAATTGCCGACGATTCATGATGCTCTCCATAACTATTAAGTCGGGAGAACTATGCCGCTAGGTCAGGTCAATATAAGTCGCACTGGATGCTGCTAGTTGACGCTAACTGAAGCTGCAATCACCAATTCGCGCAGCTCCTTACCTGCCTTGAAGTGAGGCACATATTTGCCTGGCACAGCCACTTTTTCCCCAGTTTTCGGGTTCCTGCCGGTGCGTGGTGGCCGGTAGTTCAGGGCAAAAGAGCCGAAACCACGAATTTCAACTCGATTTCCTGCCGTTAACGCTGCCGCAATTGCACCAAGTATCTCGGTGACGGCCATTTCGGCATCTTTTAGAACAAGCTGAGGGAAACGCTGCGCCAAAGAAGCTACAAGTTCAGATCGAGTCATGCTAATTTGACTTATCAGACAAATCTAACGCCCCTTTTCTCTTGATAATGTAGGCGACTGGTTTTTTTTGTTTCTCCAAATAACCTTCATCGACCAAGCGTTTTAGCCACTCCTTTGCTTGAGTAGTTGTGACATTTAAAGTGGCGGCAACTTCGGAGTCATTCATCGGATTGCTCAATATCTGCCGAATCGCCTCACGTACTGCTGCGAATAGCATTTCTGCCGATGCCGACGTCTGTTTTGACAAATCATTCGTATTGCCGATTTCGACGTCACACTCCTGCTTCAAAGTTATCGGCTCCTCAGCTAATACGGTCGTTAGTCGTTCATCAGGAAGCGCGGCAATTGTTGCCAATAACTCCCCCCCTTTTTGAGATACCTGGACAGGTTCGAGTAACACTTGTGTTGAAACCGCAGGTTTGGCAGGCTGATTGTCCGAAAATAAAGATAGAGCAATCTGGGGGGATGCATCCGGGATTGGTATCACCACATCGAATACTGCCTCGAACGAATTCACGTCTTGTGGGTTAGGCCAAGAAATCGCACCCTTCTTAAGGAGTGCCTCAAGCCCCTCTGACGGCTCCCCTGTCGATCTAACATAGACAGGAACTGACTTCTGTTTATTGAGTTGTTCAACGGCCCCCGTCCAAGTTCCGCCCTTTCCAACATCAGAACTTACAACCAAGGATGCATCTGCCAATGCATATATAAATTTGTTACGCTCCATTGCGTGACCAACGTTAAATCCCGCATTAGGGTCATACGGCGAGATTAATACCAGTTGACCATTGAGCAACGGATTGCGGTACTCGCGTTCCAATGCCATTTTCTCTAGGCCATCCGCGAGAACACCCCGAACTTTGCCGCCAGCACTCAATGCCCCTCGCATGGCCGCCTGGTCGATCCCCTTGGCTCCACCTGAGACCAATGCCTTACCAGAACGAGCGGTAAGTCTGCCTATTTCCAGCGTGTAGTTAACAAGTGAATCATCCACATGACGCGACCCAACTATGGCAAGTCCACCAGAATCCAAAAGACTGATGTCACCGCAACCGTAAAGCAAGGCGGGTGACTTTTCGCGCAGTTGCGTCTTTAAACGTTGTGGGTAATCCGCATCAGCACGACTAACTACCCATATCGCACGGGCATGCCATCGCTCAACAGCTTGGCTAAGTAGGAATCCACGCGCCAACAGTTGTTTCAGACGGTTTTCGTCAACTACAGTCTGGCAAGCACGGATGAGATTAATCGCATCCGGAGATATGAGATCGGCTGGTTGCGCCTTCATTTCGCGCAAATGAAAGGCGAGGTTATTGTATTCGCTCGGCTTAAGTAGCTCTGGTGTTGATGATTTACCCCCTACTATCAGCGGTGCAGTGAGCAATAAGATTGCTTTTGTATTTGGAGAGCATAGTGACGTCATGCGTCGTACCCCGTTTGCGAGAGTGCCAAAGGCCAAACGTCTCCGCTACCTCCTTTACGCAAAAGCCAGGCCGATACCGTGAGCGTCCACCGTGAATCAACCATGTCATCGACTAACAATACCGGTCCATGAGATACAGGTTGACCATTTAGCTCGAGTGAACCGTCAATATTGCGCACCTGCTGAACAATGTTTGCCATTTTCTTTTGTTCAGGCCTTTCATCAGTCTTTGCGATAACCATAAAAAAAGGTAACTCCAATGCCTCAGCCAATCGTTTCGCAAAATTAGGAACGAGAAAAGGATGGCGCAGCGAAGGTACGCATGTTACCCATGCTGGCTTGGGTTGAGGGCTCCACCCCTTAATCATGTCCACGCATGCAATAACCAGTTCGTCTGAGAATTTGCCATCGTGATATTTTCCTCGCTTAACCTTGCCACCCCAGCCGGCATCACCCCAAACGCAGAGAGCCCTTCCCGGCTGAGCCTGGTGTTCTTTTGCAATGCTTCTTGGCCCCAACTGCGCATTAATTCCATATTTAGGCAGTCCCCCTTGTGGCCATTGTTTGCGTGGCTGGATTGCATGAATTGCAGATTGAAGAAACTTTATGGCTGCCTGAACCAACTCTGCGTTTACAACAGTCGAAAGAGGGGGAAGGACAGGAGTTGTCACGGCATTTGTATCACCGTCAAGCGCACTTACTAGATAACGCATATGCCCCCCATAAGGGAGATCGACGTAGTCGTGCATTTGCTGCTGCTCGACACGCCGCAGAGCTGTGAGTCTTTCCGCTCGTGCCCAAAAATCCTCACTCAATCTTGCTGCAGTGAGTTGCCAATATTTGCCGTCATTGACTATTGGTGCTGGCGACTCTAGTGAAAGCAATGCGATGGTTTTTTCAATACGAGCCATGCTTAGATTGACTCGCATTAAGAGATCATTGAGGGTAAGCCCTTCTGGGGCTTCCTCAAGCGCCTCAAGAACGTATGCGACCTCTTGTCGCGTTGGGAATGCTGAATTGATAAACCAGTCCCCAATATTGACTTCTTCTTCGCCACTCAGAAGTACTCCATACGCCGACTCTAGCGCACGTCCAGCCCTACCGACCTGCTGATAGTATTCAACGACAGAACCTGTCCTTTGGTAATGGATTACAAATGCCAGATCGGGTTTGTCATACCCCATCCCCAGTGCCGCTGTAGCCACAAGAGCTTTGACTTTGTTGTCTAATAACTCGTTCTCAAGAGTCTCACGATTTTCAGCAGTGGCACCTGTGTAGGTTTTAACATTGAACCCACGAAACATCAGCCATGCTGTGACCAACTGTGCATCTCGCACGGTCAGCGTGTAAATGATGCCGTGACCCTCTAGGGTGGAGAGTTGCTCCGCCAACCATGCAAGGCGCTCAGCCTGGCTCGGTAAGCGAATGGTTTGGAGTGATAGGGAGGTGCGATTCAAATCGCCCCGTGAAACATCTAACTTTGGTCCTAACACGGCAACGAGATCTTCCATCACGCGATTGTTGGCAGTCGCAGTGGTTGCCAAAAGCCGTAAATTAGGTGGCAGGGTTTTCACGATGCGTTCTAGTAGTCGGTAGTGAGGGCGGAAGTCATGCCCCCAATCAGAAATGCAATGTGTTTCATCAATTACCAACATGGCAATCTGGTCAGCGACACTAGCTAACACTTTCGTACTAAATCGTTCATTTGCTAGCCTCTCGGGTGAAATCAAAAGAATATCTAGCTCACCCGCTATAAGACTCCGTTCAATATTTGCCCAATCGCTAAAGTTGTCGGAGTTGATCGCTGCAGCGCGAACCCCCATCCTCTCCGCTGCAACAATTTGGTTTCGCATTAACGCCAACAGTGGAGAGATCAATAAGGAGGGGCCTTTTCCGGCTTCACGAAGCAGCTTGGTCGCGATGAAATATACAAAGCTCTTCCCCCAACCGGTCTTCTGCACAACCAGCAAGCGTCCCTTGCCTTCAACGATATGACGTATAGCATCTTCTTGACCTTCACGGAAGATCGCGTCATCACGACCAGATCCGATTTGGAGAAGTTCCAGCGCACGTTTCGGATCGTAGTTCACGTTATTGTTCTTTCTTATCAGGAGGGCGACAGTTGGGTCATTTGTTGATAGGAGCCTCTGCTCACCATCCAATTGACCAAAAGTGACCTTTCAGGGGCTCACCCAAGCCGCTGTTCACATTTATTGCTGTGGTCTATTTTATCTGACAGCAATAAGCCCCATTCGCTTTTAGAAGGGCCATTTCTCTGTCCAATCTGGCTCTAAGGATGTTCCCTTCTTCCCCATAAATTCATCGAAGTAAGTTTCGCTCCCGATTTGCCGGTATTGCATCGAAAATTCCCGGGTGATACAAACGCCTTATCTTGTGATGTCTAAACCGACGGTACTCTCGCATTGCCCAAGCCAACAACGTCTTGTTGAAATGCCTGAACACTGGATACCTCGTCGAGCGACAGAACTTCCCGTAGTAAGCCAACCACCCGAGTTCAACAGTTAAATTGATCACCCAATACTGAGCCCATGCTTTGCCAGCCGTTTGTTCAGCGTCTGATTCGTATCGCGATAACCGAGCAAATCCGAAGCCGCCTTCTTCACCCCATTCGCTTGCTGCATTGCGCGCAACAGAAAGTGGCGCTCTACGTCATCCAACAGGGCTTCCAGCTGAAATGAGCCGCCAAAGGGTCGGTTAAGAATTGTGTCGGAGGCTCGATCCGAGCTGGTCGGTCGTCGCAGCAATGCCTGTTCTAGGTCATCCGCCGTCAAAGTCTCCCCGCGTTGCCAGAGCGTCGCCCGCAGCAGGGTGTTCTGTAGTTCTCGCACATTGCCGGGCCAGCTGTGGTTCAGAATCAAACAGGCGGCTTCGCTGGAAAGGCGTTTGACCGGCAAGTCCTCTGCTGCCGCAATCGACTGCAACAGATGCTCGGCCAGAAACAGGATGTCACCAGCACGTTCACGCAGAGGCGGTAGTGTCAGTACGCCAATGGAGAGTCGATAAAACAGGTCTTCCCGGAACTGCCCGCTGGCGACCTGCTGGGCTAGGTCACGATGCGTAGCGGCGATGATCCGCACATCAATAGCGACCTCCTCACTCCCACCCACGCGCCGGATTCGTTTTTCCTGTAACACTCGCAGCAGGCGCACCTGAGCAAGCAAAGGCAACTCGCCAATCTCATCCAGAAACACCGTGCCGCCATTAGCCGACTCAAAAATACCCGACTTGCGCTGTATGGCACCGGTAAAGGCCCCCTTTTCATGGCCGAACAACTCCGCATCCACCAGTTCGGGTGGGATGGCACCACAGTTAAGGGCAATCATCGGCTGCCCGTCCCGCGTACTGGCATGATGAATGGCAGTGGCAAACAGCTCCTTGCCGGTACCGGTTTCACCTAGCAACAACACCGGCAGATCGCGCCGCGCTAATTGCGCCGCCTTCTGCTTGAGCGTTTGCACCCCTTCGGCACAAGTCAAAATGTCGTCAAACTCGGTGACGGATTCCGGTGCGCTGACCAGTTCGTGTAGCTTGGCATCGGACAGCGGCGTGAATTCCGCCGCAATCTGAAACGGAAAATCGACTTGCTCGACACCCTGCTGAATCGACGAAGCCAGCAACACCAAGGCAGGGTAATAGGTCTTGGCCAATAACAACCAGACCGACTGCATTTGCGGGGTGCCTGGGCTGAGCAAAATGGCTGAACGCTTGCCCAAAGGCGCATAACGCACCAGAACCGCCTTCTCAGCGGCATGAATGGCGCGATAGTCCACAGGACTCATACCGGGCTGATCCCAGCCCAACTCAATCTCTGCCGCCGTGTACTGGCGCAGCCAATCCATGAATAGCGTATTGTCAGCAGCCGGGAAATTGCTAAGCAGAACCACCTTGGCTAGCGAAGATTCCAACGCGCGGACAGTGGCCGTGATTGGGCCGTTGACCTCAGAGGCTTTGGCGGATTTCAGGTCGAGGCTACCGATCCAGCATAGGAGGTGAGTGATAGCACCCGAAATTACAATCGGCGTAGATTCTGACGGCGGCATGAATGGTCGCAATATCAAATGGCGGCTAATGGGACGGGCGGGTCACACCACAAAAGACTTATTGAAGATTCTATGCGACAACTGTTTTATAGCGGCGTAAGCGCCGTCATTGCTGAAGAAGGTCGATTGGGGTGACAAGCTATTTGTGTCATTCAGAGTCACAATGTTGTGCCAAAATATTTGATAAATGAATTTTTTTTGCTCACCCGGGAACAAACAGGAATTTTGGGAAAGTAAATTTACTTTCAGTCCAAAGGGCGTTCTTTCTTGATAGAAAATGCTCTTTGCCTCATCTGACAAAGCATCACCTCGTTGTGAAACATCTTCAATCGAATTGATGATTGCTCTGTTGAGAAGTTCGTGATCTATTTCTCCGTGACGCCCGATAATGTTCAAAAGATCACCCAATACAGATTCGATGACTGTCGTCTTGATCGAAAATCCCGTCTGAATGAAAAGGTAAAATATATATGCCACATCACTGGCGTCCAGATTATTTAGTGCCCTGCTGTCGTGGCTTGTCCAGTTTCTTATGGTATGGAGCACTCTGACAAATGGCTTCTTGTTTTTCGGCATGCCTTCGTAATCCACCTTATCAACAAACTCTTGCGTCAAGGCGCGGACAAGCTGCCGATATACCAATCGAATTTCAGTATCGTCATTGAGATAAGCCGGCAAAAGATGGGGCAAAACACCGAGAAAATACGCGCCATCGGTTGCTTTAAGCGTGTCCTCGGAATTTTTGAAAACTTTTGCCATAGTAAATTCGGCTTGTTTGAATCGAAGCGCATCTGACAGTTCATCGCAAATAGCAAGGATGATGCGCCGAACATGGCTATATTCATCAGCGTAAAAAGCACTTACTTCATGGCTCAAGGCAGGATCGGATTTGGTGAGCACTGCTGGCGGCTTGATTTTTGCCCCGTTGAAACTATCCTGAATGGCCTTGAGGTAGCCGCCATGATTTGAACAAAACAATATGCGGTCACGCGGAAAGCGTAGATTTACAACCAGATCAACATATAAATGATAACCGGCGACGCGTTTCAGTTCATCACAAGCTCGATTGAATGATTCTTCCTCGTTGGCATCGGCTGGCTTGTAGTTGTACCAGCTCTCCAGCACGGGTCGGATAAGCGGTTCATCATCTGAGATGTCTGGCCCCATGAGTGCCAAATCAATATCCAGAACCACATAATCAATTCTTTTACGCTCCGATTCATCGTTGATAAATCGGAGCCCATCAGCAAAATTAGTCGCCAGATAAATATCGTTTTTCTTCAATAGCTGCTTCAAACCCGTTTCTGTATCTGAAAAGTCATGGGCTGGAATACCTAATGCTTCGCCAAACAACTTGAAGGCAAACTCGCGATATTGCCCGCCTTCAAAATCCTCTACCCATAAAAATGCACTCACTTTGCAGCTCCTTTAAGCAAATCATACGGCATGGTTATATGAACCGAAGATAAATCTCTATACACATCAGGTTTGAATTCACCCTGCATTTTATCCAGCAGTGTCTTCAAAAACAGATGGCCTTTGCCACTGCCACGGCTTACACCACTGCGCGATTCCCGGCTACTCGGGTTGGTACATTCAAACACCAGTGCTTGATCTTCTTCTTTCCAGCTTATGCTCAATGGCTGGCTAGATGTGACATCCGTGTGTTTGATGGCATTGACCAGCACTTCAGTCATGATGGTGATCAGCAAGGCCTCTTTACGCCCATACTCAGCAAATCGGATTTGGCTATCGTCGGCGACTTCAATCGTGGTTGCGAAGAGGTTGCTCTGCAGCCAGGCCAACAGCTCCACCGCGCCGTTTTCGATGGAAAGGGCGCTCACCGCCATTTCCAGCTTTTCCTGAATTTCTTTCTCCAACACGGTCGTTTCTGACTGGGTCGCCCAGTCCTTGAAACTGACATTCTCCGGCACCAGGCCGCCGCGACGGGCATGGCGCCAATAATGCCGCGACATGCGCTTTATGTTTCGCTGGGAGAGCAACTGCATCAAAGCCAACTTCAAGGAGCGCAGAATGGTTTTTTCCGGCGAACCACTGCCCCCAAGGTCGTTTCGCATCGCCTCAGCCAAATTTTCGGGTTCGGTGGAAACGATGCTGAACACTTCCAACAAGCCGGTCATGGTTCGCGCGGCATCCAGATAAATGCGCTCATCGTGTTTGTGTTGAGTGTTGAAAATAATGCTGTCAACCGGCCCCCTGAATTTATGGGAGAACATCGCCATCAGGTTTTCTGTGGCCTTCCTTTTTTCGGCTTCGAGAGTTTTGATCAATTCAATCTCGCGTGCATTTGCAAGTTTTAGATTCAATTTTGTTTTTATGTCATTTAACGAGGTGTAATCCGCATTAATCATTCTCTTGTCAAGTGGTATGGAATCATGTTTCATCGGGTTAATCATTGTCAGCCTAAATGCCTCTTTAATAAACGCAGCGTCATTTTTTTCTCTTCTGTCTTTCAAACAGTCTCTGACAAATAAACCACTACGCTCTAATTTGGCTGTTTCTTTGTTACCAATATCAAAGTCATCTAGTATTTTTATTGCGTACTCCAGTTCATCTGCATCTTCAGAGTCAGAAAGTGATTTGGCAATTGCGATTCGGCACATGTTACAAGTTCCCAGGTTGCTCGACGGCTTCGAAATGACATTCTGAAGTAGTCTTACTCCCTCTTTGTTGCCATTAACTGACCGATCTGCAAGTGTGCTGGCATATTGCAGGTAAAACATTCCCAACTGAAACTCTGCATTCTCTACACCAAGATCGATGGCCTCTATCAAAAGTTCCTGCGTTCGAGTCAACATATCCTGATCAACTTGTGCGTTAAATCGATTGCGTCCGATCTTCTCAGTCATCAGCGCCAAGTAGTAACGCGATTTACCGTAATTAATGTCGGATTCTTGCACGAGTATCATTTTCTCACACGCTTTAAACATGAGGAGATCAGCATTTTTTGGAAAGATGGCTAGTCTTAGTTGCACGGCCAAAAAGAAGAAGATTTTTGTAAAATATTGACGACTCCTTAAATACTGAATCTTATGTTCAATGGGAATCAGAATTAAAAATGGAAACCCGATCAAGATCATTGAAATGTAATTAATATATTCCAAGTCTGTTTTTCCGCCACCCCAACCAAATGTATCGGAACTGGAAAACCTACATTGGTCACCATCATAGATATAAGTCATCCCATATTTAAAGTGATCCCCATTTTTTTTTGCTATGGCACGACGTATCGGTCGCATAAATGGACGATAAGCGAATAACTCTATAAACAGGGAAATTAATATGCTAACAGCAAAATACGCTAATATTAAGTACCAGTCTAAATCGTTAAAACGCTTAAATACTTCTTCCGCCTCAATACTCCCGTAATCTCTATAGCTATTAAGCACGTAGTAAAGAAGTACAGCGAGCAGGTATGAAAACCCAAACGCAAAAATGGTATTAATGAAACCATAAATCTTTGTCTTATCATTCGTGACATGATTAATGGCATTTTTAATTTTAAAAATTTTATTTTTATTTGACATTTAAAACTTTCTTTAGATTCCGATAGCAAATTTATTATTTGAGTTATAAAAACCTGTATGCGCACACTTCAGGCCGATAAATTCCGTGCCTGCGGCAGAACGATTCCATAACGCCCATCACCACGCGGCTTGACATCAACCTCAAGCACCTTCTTCAGCGAGTTTTCCAGCAGTTCGGTGCCCAAGTCAGTTAACTGCTGCTTGATCCAGAAGGACATGTGACGGTCGTGGGTGCCAAGCCAGGTCATCGCCTGCGACAGCGCCCATTCGTTGCGACCCACCACTTCTGCCTCAACCTCAACCCGGCTGTGCAAGCGCTCTTTGGTGGCCGCAGCCAGAGACAAACGCGCCATTAGTTCGCGGAAGATATCTTCTGCCAACTGGGTGTCTTGGGCGTTATGGATGCGTTCTTCCAGCCATTGCTGGTTTGCAATGCCTTCCCTGACGGTCTCTTCAATGAAATCCATCACGGCTAGTTCGCGGGTGTGTTTCCAGCGCGAAACACTGCTTTCCCAGCGCTTAAGGCCGTTGGTGCAGATGATGACCTCGCGGCCCCAATGTACCTTGTAGGCATCATATCCACTATTGCGGGCGTAGTGCAGGCCATAGCGAAACTCGGTTTGGTAGCCAGGTGATTGAAAATCGAACCATTCCATCAGATCTCCGTTTTTATCGCGGGTCAGGCTGCCACACTTAGGTGAAATCGCGGTGTTCAGCCGAATTTGCTCAATGAAGCGCTGGCGAAAGTCGAGCGGATTAACATCAACAAAGGCCGGAGTGACAAAGCCGTAAACCCTGTTCACGCCCCTTACATCTCGATAGTGGCGCACTACCAGGTCATGCCGCTGAAACACGGATGCAAGTTCCTGTTCTAGTTGTTGTGCCGGCGTGCTTTTCCATCGTTGGTTGATGGCAGCGAAATCCTGTGTAATCCACAGCCGTGAGCCGAGCTGGTGCATGAGCGGTCGTTCGACACTGGCCAGCAGCTCGGTGTTGCGGTGGAAAAACTTTGCGGTTTTGCCATCTCTTGCCAACTCGACTTGTACCGGGGCATCAATCGGTTGTACGACAACGTTTTTTTCAAATTGCACGCGCTGGTTCAGCAGTTCAAGATCGTTGGTCTTCAGCATGGCATCCTCTTACGGAATAGTTTAGTTAACCATCTTAAGCAATTGGCGTGCCATAACAATAATTACAATAAAATCAATAGGATATTATTTTCCCGCAGCATCGGTAGATTGCGGGTGGTGTTTAATATTACCCGGATGGTAATTAATATTACCTCGCAGGCAGCGGTCTTAAATCGAGTGCAACGAATATATCTTGAATGCAACTCAGTCAAACCGCATAGGCGTGCTGCGCCACCCCATTCGAATGGACAGCCATTTAACTTATTGCTGACATTTCGTAGGATGGCCAGCAAGGACCCAGCTTACTGCCGAGAGGGCACTCAGCTCTTATTTCTTGCCTCTGGCATCTTTGTCTGTAAAGGAAACCTTCAAATCATGTCTCATTCGGGCTACTTATCCTGATTTGTGCGTATGTCTTGTCGGTGATTGCTAAAACGGAATATCTATAAATGCTGGGTGGGTAGACGAACCCACATCTGGTGGCGGTTCGCCATGACTGTCCTCTGAATAATAGCCTTCAGAATGGCTTACCCCTGCACCACTCAGGGCCTGCTCCAATGCCTTTTCGACGGCGTCAATACGCTCTTTGCAGACTTTGTAGGCATCGACCGACTCGGTAACGATGGTCAGTAGGTCATCAATGTTCGGTTCTTGCTGCGTGCGGAGTGCTTCGGCGTGTTTTTGCAGAACGCCATAGGCTTGTTTGAAGGTGTTTTCAGCCATTTCCGTTTTTCCTATTTTGCTTGGGCAGCCAGACGGCCATCCCTGAATTCAATTTCCATCCCTACCCCAGGCTTCGCGCCGGTAGCTGAGGTTATTGGCTGTCCTTGTTCATCGCGCACGATGGCAAACCCGCGCCCCAAGGTTTTCTGTGGCCCTTGGCCGGTAATTTCTAAGACCAGGGCTTGTGATGTTTGTTTTGCGTCGGCGATTGCGCGGCGGGCGGATGTCACCAAGTCAGCGAATTCTTGCCTTAGCGATTCCCGACTGCGCAGTAAATCAACGGTCGCTCGGTCTCGTATTGCATCCAGCCGATTGGTTGTCAGCGTTCTTGCCGTTTTGACAACATTGCTCGCTTCTACCCGGATTTCCGAGAACAAGGCGGGCACTGCGCGTTTGGCTTCGGATAATTGTTGATGCGTTTCATGACGCACCTCACTCATCATCGCTTGGGTGTGCTGCTTGGTGGTTGCCAGCTGACGTACCGCCCCGGCCTGGATAGCGGTGAAATCCCTATCGAGACGACCGTTGGCGTTATTGACTGCTCGCGTTGCAAAGTTGGTCAGCAGCGCAAAGCTGGCTTTGGCCTCCTCTACCCGTTTTTTGATGATTTTCTCAATTCCAGCGGCCACCTTGCTCGGGGTATCGAAGCGAATGTTCGACACTTCATCGAGGATAGTGTTGTCGCGCTCGTGACCGATGCCAGTCAGTACGGGAACTTTCATCGTGCAGATGACCTTGGCGAGTTCGTAGTCGTTTAACCAGGCTAGGTCATTGACCGCACCACCACCACGGATGATGACTATCGCGTCAGGTGACGGCATGCCGGAATCACGCCATTGCTCAAGCGCAGACTGGAGAGCCGCTTTGATTTCGTTGGCAGCGCCCTCCCCTTGGAATCGGCTGGTGGCATAAACAAAGCGGCAGATACCGAATCGTTCGAGGCGAGTTGCCTCCGCCTGGAAATCACCCAGGCCGGCAGCGCCTTGTGGAGCGACGACGAGTACTGCATTGAAATTCCATGGGGACGTTAGTTTTTTGTTGGCGTCGTAGATGCCTTCTTGTTGCAGGCGCGTACGGATTTCCCGTTTACGAGCCTCAAGGTCACCCAAGGTGTATTCGGGGTCGATGGCATCAATTTCAATGCTGAATCCGTATTGCGCCTTGAAGACGGGTTTAGCACGCACCAATAATTTGATGCCCGGGGCAATGGTGGCACCGGTTGCCCGCTCGAATTCGGGCAGGATTTTGTTGGCCGTGGTCGCCCAGAGGGTTGCTCGTGCCGTAGCCAGAACACTGCCTTCTAGGGTGCGCTCGGATAGTTCAAGGTAGACATGACCATTCTTGGTTCGAGCTTCTACGACTTCGACCATGGTCCAGACACCCGATTTGAAAGCTTGAGCCACCGCTAAGGAGACACCGGCCAGCAATTCCGAGAGGGTCATACCCTTCTTGGCTAGAGCAACATCGTTTCCAAACCCATCGGATGGCGTTAGTGCCGTATTGGCAACTGGTGCGGGTGCGGTGCCACGCAGTGCTACCGGCAACCAGGCATTGAAAGGGGCCAATTCCTTGCCATCAGGGACATACCATTTTTTGGCCGTGCCATCCCAACGGGCACCGAGTGCTTTCGCTTGGTCTTTATCTTTGAATTGGACGTCGAGAAACGTGGGCATCGAGTCAGGGGCGAAGTTTGTAGGCTTCGTCAAATAGATGTTCGAGCGCCGGATGAGTGCCACGCAAGGCATCGACCACAGACTTAGCCCAGTCGAAGTATCCCTGTTTGCGTTCAAGGGTCCAGTCTGCCGGTGGATTATTGGCGATATCGCGCAGGTTGCAGATTTTGTCGGCCAGTTTGACGACCTTGGCGCGCCGACTGATGGTGGCAGCATGTTCAATTTGAAGTTGCTTGCGTTCCGCTTTTGACAACGACTTGTCGTCAGACACTTCCATAACGATATCTGCGACTTCTTTACCGAAATCACGGATGAGTTCTTGCTCGGTGGTCTCGGTATCTTCGATTGTGTCGTGCAGGATGGCAGCAATCAGAATACGTTCATCTTCGATGCCGGCTTCGTTGGCCAATACATTGGCCAGCCCGATGAGGTGGTTGATGTATGGGGATGCAACGAGGTCCTTGCGTCTTTGGTCACGGTGTTTATGGGCGGCAAAGGCAATGGCTGACAGCAGACGATTCATAAATTCCAGATGAATTTCGGCAAATAGACATTTTGCCTGATTAGCGTGATTGCTGGCGGGCTTCTGCTTGGAAAACAGCAGATGTTCGGTGACTTGTATTTTGTTGCTGAACATAGCGGATGCCGTGTTGAACTGCTCTGAATCAGCCCAGAAGCTGGGTTTTAGTCCGCACGGATACAAAGGCAACTCAAAGGGCTATGATTCACGAAATGACATCTTGGACACCCACCCCTGGCAACATGGCTACCTACGTCGGCAGGACGAAGGCGCTGACACGTAACGTCATCGTGATTGCTGAAGCAGTTCGTGGGTGCATGATTGTTGAGGCCATTGGTAAAAAGGGCATCAACGTTCGGCTCACCGTTAGTCGAGATAGTTTGCGGCAACCACAGCCTGATTTGTTTGCGTGAAACCACCTCCCCCCGCGCGGGGCAAAAACTTACGCCACAAAAAATATTCAGAAATACTGTATCCAGACTTTGGTTTCAAAGTTGTACTCAAATATTGCAAACATGTCACCCATTGCTGAAGGGAGTGACAAGTATGGTTTTCCGTTCGTGACTCTGTAGGTTACGTGCGGTTGTTCAATTGAAAACCTTAACACTGGCATCTTCGCCAAGTGCTTTGGAATGAGCGTTTCCAGTGTGTCTGGGTAGTTCCCCGTTTCCAACCGAAAGGACTCAAGGGCTATCGTGATCGGGGTAGCGTTTTCCGGAATTTGCTGATCAACCTGGGAGACGTAGGTCAGTGCCATCAATGGCATCAGCAGCATAACCGCCAATCGCCTCAAACCATTTTTTGTGCCCTTGGCAATCAAGCGAGCAATGGCAACAGATGGAATGCCTATAACAACAGCGGCCATCAAAACCGTCCTTGAAAAGATTGATGAGCCGTATAGAACACTGGGCATGACCGTTAAAACGAACATCCAGAACCAAGTAAAGCGCAATTCTTTAACCCAAAGCACAAAGGTCCCTTTGTGTGTATCAACTCCCATCGGTTCAGGCGCTACGCTGACACCGGCATCTTGTGGGGAGCGACGAAAGAATTTAATGGCAACCCATGCGATCGCGCCCAAAACGCCTGCCGCCCCACACAACTGATACACCTCGTCGTGCGTGATCAAGCCCATCAACGGGTTCCCCTGCGAAAATGGAAGCAAGGGCTGAATATCGTGGTGCATCAGGCTATCGAGGGCAACATGACTCAAGGTGCCAAAGAATGCACCAATAATCACTGCGGTCTTTGTTACGGCTTCAGATTGCACTAACCAAAGCAAATTATAGTGAATGACTTCTTTGTTCCATTTCATTTGCAAGTAGCTGCAAATACTTGGTGCGATAAGCATTACGAGGTAAGCAATGACCAGCGCACCCAGAATGGTGTGTGTGGGGCCGTGAAGAACTTCCGCGCCAGTAAACATGCCAATACCCGGCTCAATATCCATTGCAACCTGTGCAATGCCGAAAGTAATCACGCTGAAGTTTCGGGTCAGAGCAGGTTTAACAATGAGCGCAGCGCCCATGTGGAATGGCGTAAACGGCAATTTCTCTCCTATTTTTGTATCGTTTGAAAATAAAGATCAGTTGAAGGGGCGTCTATTTAATTCCGAGTGCTTACTTCACCTATAGTAGCCGCCGCCTTGTTGGCCAATAGACTTGTCGATGTCCCGGCGCGGGTCGACCGCAATTTGGTCACGTAGCTGCGCAGCTGGGTCGACCTCGTAGCGAATTCGGTCACCTGGATTATTCAGATCGTATTGGTATTTCGCGCCAGATGCACCTTGATGGCCTTGGTTGTAGCCTCCAGGCATAGGAGCAGACGGGGTCCCGGTCGTTACTGGCACCCATTTAATAGGTTCAGCACTGACGCTTACGCAGACCAGCAGGCTGGCAGCAATGCTAAGGGTGGCCACGGTTTGGGGTAGGGTGATTACCTTGAATACGGAGTTCATGATGAAGGCTTTTCTAATAGATGTTTGGGCAATGGTCATTGGCGCAATGCAGTCTTGATCGTGCTCAGGAATTCCCGAAGTGTTCCGTTCCAGAACCACACCAGACCGCATGCCCAGTAAAGTAAAAGTGAAGCAGGCCAATTGACGTCCCGCATCAGCGCCAGCGCCTCCGGATCAACCAACCACCAATACAGCGCATAACAGCCATCAACGCACCACCAGGTCAGAAACAGCATCAGGGGCCAGTCACGCCAACGACGTTCAACCATGACGTGCATCGACCATCCTGCGGTCAGATAAGTAAATCCTGCCATGATGATAGAGATCGGAATATCCCAGTCAGGGGCTGTGTATACGAACGAACCGACGATCAATAAACCCAAACCAATCGCAAGCGTGGCCAGCTTCCACAGGCGCCGATATTCAGCGAAATATTTGGAAAGGGATGACATGGAAGGTGATAGCAGCATCAATCAGCGTAGTTGTAGGTCGCGCTTTTCACAACGCCGTTTTCAAGCTCAACCCGGCAGGCATGACGTCCAAAACTCCGCAGTTCTGCAAAGTAGGTGAGTTTTGTATCCGGTTTCGGCATGCTGGGCCCAAGGCCATGCTCACTGGCAAGGGCGATGAGTTGGTCGACGGGCATGCCGGGTTTCATTTGGCGGCAGACTTCAGTCATGCGATCTCCCCCCGTTGCCAGCGAGTAATAGAAGTAGCCGACGTAGAGCAAAATTCCGATACCCGCAATACTTAAAGCCCACTTCAGCAATACCCGAAAACGTGAATGGGGTGTGGTTGGCATTGTGTTAAGTATGTTCAGGTAGTGAGTGTCATCATGATAACGCCCAGCCCATGAGGTGAACACGTTTTTGTCATACCTGATGGATGATCCATCGCACCACGCCCCAGGCGGTCATCTCCTGATCGCCGGATACAAGGATTTCCCCGTGGCCGGTATTGCCAGAGCACAGTTGATGAGGGTTAAAACGGAATGCCATCATCCTCAAATGAGTCCATGCCCGGTTCATTTCGACCGGGTGGTTTTGTGCTTACGGTCTTATTAGCGGCACCTGACCCCGACGACTGCTGCCACGGGTTAGTCGTTGCTTGATTCGGTTTGCCGAGCATTTTGAGTTCGTCTGCTTCAATCTGCGTGATGTATCGCTCGACCCCCGTCTTGTCCGTCCATTTCTTGGTGCGCAGTTTTCCCTCAACGTAGATTTGAGCACCCTTGCGCAGGTACTGGTCAGCAATTTCCGCTAGTCGGCGATAGAGCACTACGCGATGCCACTCGGTGGCTTCCTTCTGTTCGCCGGTAACGCGATCCTTCCAAGTCTCAGAAGTGGCAATGTTGATGTTGCAAACCATGGCTCCATCGCTGAACGCTCTGGTTTCTGGGTCTGCGCCAAGATTGCCTATCAAAGCAACTCGGTTGAGCGATGACATGATGCTCTCCTTAACGGGTATTGTGGATGAGTGTTTGTGCACGATACGAATATTACGCAACTTATTGTCCAATGCAACCAATATCATGTGATAAAGTTCGGTGCATCATGTAACTAACTCAGGAGACGATATGGACTTGGTGATCTCTCAGGGCGACTTTCAGCGACTTTCCCCCACTACCCAGCAAGAGCTGCTAACACTACTGATGGGCACCGAAAACAGCGTGCCGATTGTGTCGCGGCACGACGCTGTAGAAGTCGGCCCCCTCGACGAAATACCGTTAGCGTCTTATGACGGCGAACCTAGTTATGCAGCACCAGCGAAAAGGGTGATTGGTATTTCCGCTGATCAAGCGAGTGAAATGCTTAGCAACCTGGCTGACAAGAGCCAGCAGACCTTGCGCCTGTTTGCTGTTGCTGAACGGGTTGGGATTGATGAACTGGTGGGTGACGAGCGCCCTTACCGCGATATGAATGATCTAAAGCGGTCGTTTGTCGGTGCGGTCAATCGACGCTTGAGAACTGTGGTCGGCAATCGCTCAGTCGTGCTGTTCAGTTCAGACCGCGATCGTCGCAGAATCCGAATATTGCCTCACTCAGCAGCAGCGCTCCGGCAAGCCATGGGAATCCCTGAGCCTGATATGGGGGAAGTGTTTGAGGAGATTGAGCAGGGCTTCGACGAGTTGCCTGAAGCGGCTTCAGATTATGATCTCGAGTAACAACCGACTCCATTATAAAAAATGGTAGGCTTGACGAAGCATTCATAATGAATATTGAGGAATAACCTGTGAGCGCCTCGCAGTTCGATGACATTACAAAGAAAATCGACAAGCACCTCGAAAAGACTGGTGTTGTACTTGTCGGCATGCATCAAGAACTTCAAGAGCAGAAGCACCGCATCGGCCAGTACCATGAGAAAGTTGACGCAGTAACAAGCGATATCAACCGGCGGCGCGATGAGATCGTGGCCGATATTCGCACGCGTGCAGAAGTTGCGGTGGCGGTGCTTGATGAAATTGATACTCTTGTACAGAGAGTCAGGTCGGTTGCGCAAGAAGCAGATGATGCAATTAATTCAGCAGGTGACGCACTTCAAACATCCACGAACAACCTTTCACGGGCACACAATGACTTTCGTGGAGAGGCCGAGGGTCTGATTGGCACTATCGAGAACAACACTGCCGCCTTTTCGACAGAAATAACGATTCTTCTTGATCGATTTGCTGCCCAACAAACTGGCGCGATTGTGGGCTTCCAGTCAGAGGCCGCCGGGCAACGAGATGGCTTTCGTTCAGAGATAGTGGCGTTGATCGATGCCACCAAAGACCAAATCGAATCGTTTTCGTCGGAAACGCGAGTTCTACAGAAGCAATTTTCCGAACAACAGGATCACTCGATCACAGCGTCCAGTAAGGAAAATCACTTGGCGTTACAGTCTATGGTCGGTGAGCAGGCCAAGTTTCTTGCCAGCGCCCAGAATGCTTTCCATGATTCGATTGCCAAGTTGGAAGAAAAAATTTCTACCCATATGGACGCGCACAAGAGATTTTTGAAATCATCCTACAATGAGCTTTCCGAGCGTCAGCTTGCAGGAGATGCAGCTTTTGCAGCGCTGAAGGTTGAATCTGAGCGAAACCAAATCCAGCAAATTGAGTTTGCCAAGAAATCTCGGTTAATTGTTGGGGCGCTCGTTGTTGCCGGCTTTGCCGTTATAGGAGCCCTTGCCTACGGAAAAGGGGGGGTTCTGTGACACTAGACGATCTGTACGCTGAGTACAAGACCCGAGAACACACGGGACGTCGAGCTTTCAACACCCTGGTCAAACGATTCCAGGAGGGGCGCAACACAACCTTCGCCGAAGCCGCAGCCTGCAGCGCCGCTGTCATGGGGCTGCATATTGATGCCGGTTTCGATCCATCAGGTCTGACACCAGAACTGCAAGAGTCGTTTCGGTTAGCGTTCCCCAATTTGAATATTGAAGACGTCGGCAATTATTCTGGTGAGCATTTAGAAGGTCTTTTGCAGCCATGGAAAGGAAAGCTGTTTGAAGTATCTGTCCGCGACCGTTTAAACAACGGCGAATGGGTTGGTGAATTTCACCTCGACCCTGGACAACAGGCGGAACTTGCCGAAAGCGCTACGCAGCCCGGTTGGGATATGCAGATTTTAAACGCTGATGGTTCAGTAGCGGATTTGGTACAACTCAAGGCCACAAATTACGTGGCGTATGTGGAATCTGCACTGGACCGCTATCCTGAATACGACGTCCTTGCAACATCGGAACTCGTGTCGCACCAAGGAACCGTCGCTGGGTTGAGCGTCTCAGACCTTTCAGATGCGCAGCTTGAGTCTCAACTTTCGGACGCTGTCAGCAGCGATGATTTTGGTTTGCTTGGCTTGGGTCTTCCACTGATACCACTGGCGCTAAATATATTTTGGGTGGCAAAAGGCTCTCGCACGGTTTCAGAAGCTGCGACATCGGTAGCGTTATCTGCTGGTGCAATTGCTGGCGGTGATTTGCTTGGCGATTTGGCTACCGACATGATAGGTGACGCTGTCATTGATGGAATCGGTTCGGTAATACTTGATGGAATTTTCGGTTTTGGGTTGTTTACGCTGGGACGTTGGCTTCTAGGCTCTTCAGACAGAAAAGAAAAGCAACAGGCTCGCGATCGTGCGGAACAACTTAGGATCGAACACCTGGCAATCGACTCTACCTGTCGCCATATCGATGAAAGGTTTGAGAGCGCAACCAAGGCTCTTGATCGCATGGGGAATTATTACCTTCCAGGGCCGACCGTAGCATAGAGATCGCGGATTTTTTGCTGTTAGCTGGTGCCAATATCCGCCTGTCTTCGTAGTCAGCCGCTGGTGACGGAAATCCAACCGATACTTTGGCTGCACCCAGCGAGATAAACAGCTTTGGCGCATCAATTAATGGCAGGAAGAGTTGGCAATCGGCTATTGCCATTTCAGAAACCAGCTTCGGCAACTTGCTCAACTAATGCACTACTGATAGTGAAAAGCAGTTCGCTAACAGCCATTTCGGCATCTTTTTGCACAAGTTGAGGGAAACGCTGGGACAGTGCGGCGGTCAATTCGGATCGTGTCATCTGTTCATGCTGAATCAGCAATTTGATCCGCTGCATCAAAACCATCACTGGTGACTTTAAAAACTTCTCGTTTGTTGCCCTGAGCGGCAATGAACCCAAGGTGCTCTAGCTCATCGACAGCCCCTTCCCATCGAGCCAGTGACCGAGCATCGCCGTCGCCTGCATAATTCTCCTGCCCAACTTGCACCAACGTTCCATTAAGCATGTGCAAGTAGATGATCTGACCATCAGCCGCAGCCGCCTCAGTCAGCAGCACTGCGGCTTCTTTAGAAAGGGGGGCAGACGCAGGAAGAGTGGCGGCTAGAGGCAGAGCTTCGTGAATCGCCGCCGTTGAGAAATACTCATGGCTATTCAACGTGATTTGCAGTTGCCGGTAGAGTTTTTCTCTGAATTCACTCAAGTCAGAGTAGAACTCAAGAAGACCACGAGATTGGCACGATGAGCGAAATTCAAGCAACCGTTGGTACTGCGCCTGATCCACGCTGCCCTGCTCGACTGGCTGATTCGAGAAGTACAACATGGCCGGCTTTCCTGCCCGAAGGTGTTCCTCAATTTCTTCGACAGTTCCGCTCGCGTAGTCGCCGGTCGCAGTGCCAAGTCGGGTCCAGAAGACGCCTACCAAAAGGTCGCAATCAGCCAGAATGCGTTTGTTGATGATCGCCTGAGCGCGCTCACCCATTTCCGGTGCTGAGTGTGTTTCCCAGCCTACCGCAAGCAAAACGGTACGGCGCAAGTCCGCGTTAACGTTGTTCCACTCGGTAATCATCTCTCGGATGACCTTACGCTCCGCAGGCACATCCACCGGTGAAGCAATCATCACTTTGAAAGCTGTGGCTTGGTAGCTCATATTTTAACTAAGGCATCCTCAACGATTTGGCAATTCGCAACATACCGACATTTCGTAGTCAGACCGCTCGCTTTGAATTTGTGAGGAAATTCGTCTTCGATAAGGGAGACTTGTAGTAATCCTCGTCCAGGAATCGCAGCAACGTCTTCAGTGATTTTCTGTCGCTAGGGACCTTAATCCTTTCGCTACCATCCAGAGTCACGTATTCAATGGGGATACTGAATTCAGCGGCGATAGCCTTGATGTCGTTGGGCGGCACTTTACCTAGGATACTGCTCTGCATCACCAGCCAGACCTTGCGTCGAACCCAGGAATCGCTGGCAGCCATCAGTTCGTCAACGTTCTCAACATGTAATTCCTTTAGTTCCGCAAACTGCTTAATGTCGTTGTCAGTCGCTTCCTGATAGTAGTTCGACATGTCAAAGATCTGTCGAATGTGAAAGAAGCTGAAGAAAGACAGCTTGGTGCCGCGCAACCTCGCCGCAAGCTTGTTGTCTAGCGTCAGTCCAGAACCCTCGATACGCTTGTACGTGTCCTTCGAGTGAAAGATCGAAAAACCAGCGGAGGAGATTACCCGGCGTCGATCAAAGCTCTGCAAATACACCACCCAAGTGCCGTCCCCTTCCTTCTGGCCGAAGAACAGAGCTCTGATCTGGTCGAAATCTAGGCTTGTCGGATCAGCAACCGGTACATCCAAGGGTGCTTCAACGACTTTCGCCAAGCTATCCAAGTCCTCGAACCCTTCAATGACGAGCATTTCGCCCTGCTCAGGTTTGTAGTTCCCATCGAACGGCACCTCTTCGCAGTCAGTGCCAAACGCTTCGACCTGTCCAGCCAAGTACGCGCTCATCGACGCCTGAACATCGTTGTTAACTGCAAACCTGACGATTCGATTTCCAGGGTCCCGAGTGTAGGCAAAAAGTGTGAACATCATCCCTCCAGAAGAAGTTGCGGACTTAATTGACGAACCGACTTGATGTCAGCCGCTGTGAGTAACCTTCGTCGCGAAATCAATGTATAAACCATGCCGTTGTCACCTTCAACTTTGTAGAACCTGTAGCGAAGGACATGTAGCATCGGATGGCATGGGATTGCCTCTAGCGTTGCCAAGAGCACTGCCGCAACCACAGAAATCCAGGCGAGCGTCTGAAGGTCTTCCAGTTTGGCTATCAACGGAATGAAGTACGAAACGACAAAAACGACCAGCAGCCAATCCTGAGAGTCGATTTTCTTCGCGCTGAAGGCAAGCACCTCGGTCTGAACTGCTGCGGCTCGAATAACCAAGAAGGGGAATATGCAAGCCAATGCCCCCGCAGCTATCCACCCGTAAATCTCTGTCGATCCACCTTGCTTGTAAAACTGCGCGGCTGCGGACAGCACCACAGCTGGAGCAATCGCTGAGAGAAAAAACAGGGTCCTGATAATGGAGTTCATGAGTGCTGTGACTTCTCGAATGTTTGAAAGAAAACCGTAGCCCGATAGCTCATATCTTTGCAAAAACATCCTCAATAGAGCGGGCAACAACATACCGCGCAGCATCAGCCTCGCTCGCCAGAGCGGTGAAGTGGGCTGCCCCACACTTGATCTTGCCACCTTCACGATCCCGAAGCTCGTCGTCAAAAAGACTGCCTTTGGTTTCAACGACAAAGTAAAGGCGTTCCTGCCCGTCTAGTGTCACCAACACAGCCCAATCGGGGTTGTATGTTCCTAGCGGGGTCGGCACCTTGAACCAGCCTGGCAGCTTGGCGTACACCTTTACTGCCTCGTTCTTCTCCAGGGATTCTGCAAAATCACGCTCGATTGCCGAGTCATAAACAACATGCTCGTAAACCGACCTCTCGGTATTGAGCACCATATTTTGCAAATAACCGGACACTTCTTCCGACTCGAATAGCTCCTGCGCGTAGTAGTGCTCGTCGCCGAGGCGCTGATATTTGATGCCATCGACTAGGGCTAGGCGCTTGCAACGGTTAATCGCGTCCGAGGCCAATTCGATGAACTGCTGGGGATTGCGCTTGAAATCGTTCAGCCGGGTGCTCTCGGTCAGGATGCGGGCAATCGTCTTGCGGGTCAGTTGGGTTCTGTCCTGCAATTCCGTCAGCACATCGGGCAATTCAATATCGGCCTCATACAAAGCGATAGGTTCCGACACTGACAGCAACGAGGCATCGACGCCTGCCTTGCCAATTGTCATCCCCGCCTTTTTCCACTGCAAGCGTGTCTTGGAAACTGGCGGGGCATCATCCAGCGCCTGGATGCAGCGTTCGATCAGCTTTTCGTTGTCGAATTGAACGCGATACGTGGTCTTGTGCTTGATGCGATCCCACAGGGCCTTGAAGTCGGGGCTGAGTAGGACCGATTTTCTGACCGAAATCGGTTTGCGGTCGTCGGCGTTTTTGATCTCCAGCTTGCCGGAAAGCTTCTTAAGCACCGCCACGATCTGATGGCGCTGCGACTCGAACTCGGCAGGCAGTTGCATATCACCAGTTTTCAACGCCGTTTTCAGCGAATCCTGAACCTTACCCTTGTCACTGATGTAACCCTGTGCCTGAAGGTGGCCCCACAAGGTTTTGGAAGCCTCGAAACCAAAGGGCGAAACCTCTCCACTCTCCGATGTCACGGGAATCGCGGCAAATTCGTGGTCATGCACCACGCCGAACTGAATCCCTGTGTCCTTCTCGATATCCTTCTGCAGGTTCTCAGCAAACTGCTCATAGCTTTCGGTGGCGATCACCGTCAGCGTGTTGATCTCGAACCCTCGCAGCCGCTCACCCTTCTGATTGACGCAAAGACGTAGGCCACGGCCAATCGTTTGCCGACGCCAACGCTCGGTCTCACGGGTCGAGAAATTGCAAATCTGGAAGACGTTCGGGTTGTCCCAGCCTTCCTTCAGGGCAGAGTGCGAGAAGATGAACTTCAGCGGCGACTCGAAACCCAGCAGCTTTTCCTTGTCGCGCATGATGAGGTTGTAGGTATCGTCGTCGGCAGCCGTCGTGCCGCTCGTGTCCTTGAGCACTTCAACGGTTTTACCGCCGACCTTCTTCTTGTCGATTGAGAAATAGCCGTTGTGCACCTCATCGGCAGCCATCGCCAGGTCGATTTCGCCAAACAGGCTCTGGTAATCGGGGTGACGTGCCCACCGCTTGTATTCTTCCTCGAAGATCGTGGCGTATTCGCCCTTTACCTGATTGCCCTGCTCGTCGTATTGCCGATACTTTGCCACCTCGTCGATGAAGAACAGGCTCAGCACCTTCACGCCAAGAGGCCGCAGGCGCTTTTCCTTATCCAGATGTTCCTTGATGGTGCGACGAATCATCTCCCGATGCACGGCGTTGGCATCGACATCGCCGTAAGCCTCGCCTACACGCAGAAACACCTCATTGCCAGGCACCTTCAGCTCCAGGAACTGGTCGCTACTCTTCTTGCCGCTCCCGGCACGAATTTCACCGATGCGAATATCAGCATACAAGGCTCGTCTAGTTTCCTGCTCCAGATCGAAGCCATCCTGAACCGTAATCGTGTCCCGACGCACCACACCCGCCGCGTTTTCACGGTCAACTTCGATGCTGGCCGAAATCACACCGCGCTTGTTGTTGACCGCCAGCAGTTTGACGTAGGGCTTGTTATTGCCGCCCTGTACGGTGGCCGCTGCCACCTCGATCTGCTTCACCAATCGCTGTTCGTAAGCATCCACGGCGTCCAGGCGGTACACCATGTTGTGCTTTTCCACGTGCGTCGCGGAATAACGCAGGGTGCAAAGCGGCGACATGTGTGCCAGCGCCTTCTTGCCCTTGCCGTCGATACCTCCATCAACGCTTTGCGGCTCATCCACAATCAGGATCGGGCTGGTCTGCCGGATAAGGTCAATGGGGCGCTCACCGCCCGTTTTCTCGCTGGCCCGGTACATCTTGTTCTTGGACTTCTCGCGGCGCTTACTCTCGTCGGACTCTTCCGCTTGTGCAGCCGCTTCGTCGCCAAACTTGTTGATCGCCCCGACAGTGATGACCATGATCTGAATATTCGGGCTGGTTGCAAAGTTGCGGACCTGACCGAGCTTTTCGGAGTCGTACTGAAAGAACTCGTAGCCCTTTGCGCTGGGGTATAGCCCCTCGAAATGCTCGCGGGTGATCTGTAGCGTCTTGTTCACGCCTTCCTTGATCGCCACTGACGGCACAACTACCACGAACTTGGTGAAGCCATACCGCTGGTTCAACTCGAACACACTCCGCAGGTAGACGTAGGTCTTACCCGTGCCAGTTTCCATCTCCACCGTGAAATCGAGTGGCTGCTTGGATTCCAACGGCAAAGAAGGCGGAAGGCCATTGCGAAGCTGAACCTGTTGCAGGTTCTCGTTCAATTCCTCGTCGACGATCAGGTGCAGGGCATTGCCGATACCGCCGCTTTCGGTGAATTGCTTGCCTTCAAAACTTTGCTGAGTGTCAGAGCTACCCAAGGCTTGAGCCGTAACCGTAAAAACGGAGCGACATACTTCCTGGCCCCGGAATAGGTCACAGACGGCCTCGATGGCTTCGATTTGGTAGGGCAAATCAGATTCAAAATGCAGTTTCATGCAGCGTCCTTGTCTAATCTCAACTTCTGAAGCCAATCCTAGACAACATATAAATCAATTGGTTACGAAAATTCTTGTCTAAACTCTTGGCTAAAACCAAGGCCTAGTTAGCCTTATCCAAGACAGGCTCGGCTCCGAGTTTCCAGACAGCAGACGAGCGAGGCCCCTCAGGATGTATCAGCCCTTGCCGACGCATGGCCTGTAGGAGGTTCTTTATCTTGTGCTGTTTCTGAGCGGCATCCAGCACATCCGGCAACTTGGTTGTCAGGAATCCATCCAGATCTCTGCGTAAGGCGCGTTTGTATTCGCCCAAATACTGCAAAACAAGCTGCTGGTAGTACTTGTCATCCAAACCCCGAGTAAGAATGTAGTGTGCCTTTTGATTAGTCCATTCCGCCACTTTGGAGGAAACAAAGAAGTTCGGCGAACGCCCCTCGATCAGCTTCAGCCCCTTCAGTTCCTTGACTGCCTCTTGTGAGATGACGCGCCGCTTCTGAACACTGTCCAGCAGCAGCACCTGACGAAGGTCAAGATCATCCCGCTTCATCAATACTAGGGTGTATTTCGGGTCAAGGATTTGACCGGGCAACGTTACCTCCACACGTGGCTTACCCAGTTCGTTTTCGTCGATACGGTAATCCGGCAAAGGGAAGAAACGGTCGCGCTGGGTCTGGAACATCCGGCGAATACCGCTGCCCACCTGGTCAATCATCCGCAAGCGGATCATCCCGTCAATCAGCCACTGGTTACGGTAGTGCTCGGGCGGCGACTGATGCTCAAGCATCCACTCAACGCTTGGCGGGATAAACTGGCCGAGGTTCGAGAAAACGAGGCGGTCAGGATGCTCCACAAGATTGATTTTGCCTCCAAGCTGGTAGTCCTGGTGAGCAATGCAGTTATGCAGCGCCTCACGAATCACCCAAGGGTCGTATTGCTGGATCGCCGTCGGGAACAAAGTGCCATCGGGCATGTGCTCGATAGTGACGTTGCGAATGTAGGAAAACACCTTATCGGTCGATAGCAGTAGCGGCAGACTGAAATGCTGGCTGCTTTTCGTCGTATTGTTCGCATCGCGCAAGACCCAACTAATCTTGGTATCAGCCGGAGCCAGGAAATGAGCGGACTCATCCTTGCCCAGTAACAGCAAGGCCGAGCGCGTCACTCGTCCCTGCTTTGTCAGCTTCGCCTTGTTCAGCAAAGTCGGAACATCCCAGCCCGCTGCTTCGTGACGAATCTGCTCATGACGCTCAGCATCACGCTCGCTCTTCACCAGATATTCGATGAACCGCTTGCGAGCCATCTCAATCGCTTCCGGCGCAAGGTCATCAAGACTTGCACCAGCCACTAATTCACCCGACCAGTCTGCCTTCTGGCCGAGCACTTCCCAAAGCCGGGCCTCCTTGTCGGAATGTTCGCCCAGCTTGGTCTTGTGGCTGTCGATACGGATGTAGCGGATATTCTGAAAGGCAACCGGTGCAGTACGAGCCGGATGGATTTCCAGCATCACAACGCTACCCACAGAATGCTCCGCCTGATGAAAGCTGAAATCAGCCTTCGGCGTCGTCATCCGCTGCAACCACATAATCAAGCTCTGGTTGCCCTCCACCTTGGCGGCAAATGGGTCAAAGCTCGTACCGATGACCTCATGCGTGACATCCACAACCCCCCAGACCACCCAGGCACGACTTTCCCCTTCCAAAGCCGCTGAATTGGCAAGTGCCGAAATGTACTGGCCGATTTCTGCCGGATCATTCAGGTTGGACTTGAACTCAACAGCAATCCCTTCATGGCTACGGCTGCGTAATCGTTCCAGCAGTTCAAGGAGGCTTTCGTTTTCCATGCTTACAAGCTCCGCACTTGCTTGATACCATGCTGTTCGAGGATAGCTGCCAGGTTGCTCTTGGCAACATCGTTCTCGAAGGCGCTATCTCGGAATACCGTCGTGGTGTCACCGACCGTTCCCTGTTCCTCACGCCAGGCGACCATGCCCAGCGCCAGAGCTTCCACCTCTACCATCTTTATGCTTTCATTAAGACAGGCCATCAGCACACCCACGCCAACACTATTGACCTGCTTGCCCGCGATTTCGCGCTTCTCAATGGGAATACAGAGGTCCAAACCAAGCTTGAGCAAGATTTCGTACAGGATGTCGTCGCTAGTGCGGTCAGCTTCGAGATGATCGAGGTGGTCGAACAGCGATGTTTTGAGGTCGTTGGTCTTGGGGTTCCAGGCGCGGATATTGGACGTTTCGAGCTTGAAAACGCGAAAGCCTAAATCAGGCTTCATTAAACCAGCAGAAGTTGCAATCTTGTCGCCAGCTTTACGTAGCCGCTGCTTGGTGATGTCGCAAATGCTCTTGTACGGCTCCTTACCAGTTGGCTCCGGAAGTTGAACGAGGATGAAGCGTCTCTTAGTTTGATGGGCTGAATTTACTTTCATAACAGCATGTCCCGTGCTGCCAGACCCGGCAAAGAAATCCAGAATAATGTCATCAGGTTTAGTGATTAGTTCAATCAGTTCTGAGAGGACATCTGTGTTCTTAGGGAACTGGAACCACCCTTTACCCACTAAATCTTCAACTTCCAAAGTTGCAGATCGACCATCTCGGTAAAAAACGGACGAGTAGGGTTCTCTGTCGATTTCAAAAAGATAGCTTTTGCGAGTGGGAATGGTTGTCTCATCCGGCCCAAAATGAATGCGAGGTGGAGTTTGCGCCAAAGCCCAATTGGTTTTTTCTTCGTCCCACCGCCAGCCAGTGGACGGCTTTTTACACGGCTGATTTGTAACGGGGTGGAAAATGTCATGGCGAGGGCGTGATTCGCGGCCATCATCAGGGCCAGCAAAGTCAGCCGCAAAGTACAAGCCACGATCATCTGACCAGTTGTAATGCTTGTGCGATTTCTTGGGATCACCCTCTGGCAAGCTTCTGTACCAGTCCATCATCGCTGTTCTTATCGCCTCGTGGTTGCCTGACAAAGAGGTTTTTAACTCTTGGTATTTTGCCAATACTTCATCAGCCCCTTCTTTAGGGCGACGCCAGACGCCCTGCTCCAGTACGGCTCCCTTGTCTTTAACGTAACAAACAATGTATTCATGAGTGGTGGCGATTAGCTTCGCATCACCTTTTTTAGAGCGTTGCCATACGATTTGTCCGACAAAATTTTCCTCGCCAAAAACCTCATCCAACAACAAAATCAGTCGCGGCAATTCATTATCATCACACGAAACCATGATGGCTCCCTGCGGATGCAATAGCGACTTCGCTAAACGCAAGCGCGGATACATCATGTTCAACCAATCGGTATGGAATCGACCGCTCGCTTCTGTATTGGTCGTTATCTTTGCTCCACCCTCAACCTGCCCAGTCAATTCCAAATAGTTTTTGATGTTGTCCTGAAAATTATCAGGATAAACAAAGTCTTTGCCGGTGTTGTAAGGCGGGTCAATGTAGATCAGTTTGACCTGTCCTCCATTGTTGCCGTAACTCTTCTGCAGCAGCTTCAGCACTTCTAGGTTGTCGCCCTCGATCATCAGGTTCTGAGTCGCTTCCCAATCGACGCTCTCCTCCGGGCAGGGACGCAAGGTGCCGGTGCTTGGCGTCAGAGCCAATTGCCGGGCTTTCCGCTTGCCATGCCAATTGAGTCCGTACTTTTCATCGACATCGGTAACGGTCTTGTCGCCAACCAATTCTTTCAATATATCGACGTTGACCGTAGTAATACCCCCAGCCCCTTCGCTAACCAGTTCCGGGAACAAAGCTTTGAGCTGAGCAATGTTGCCAGCCACGATGTCGGCGGATTGGGCTTCCGGGCTGATAGCTTCTATTTTTTGCATGGCGTTCAATCGGTCAAATCAATCTTGTAATTCAAGCGAGAGTATTTCCCGCTGGATATATTCTTGGAAAGCTGAGGCTGCGGTGAAGCAGCGATAACCTGCACCACTTGCCAGTGAAATGGTTTCAACGGTTTCGTTGAGAAGGACGGCTACAGGTGCCGTCAGTTCCTCCTGAATCCCGTTCGGCCATGCCAGATCAAAGATAGCTTGCTGCTCTCCGGTTGCCGGGTCGGCGAAATCAAAGCCGATGATGCCACGCGGCAAGCCTTGTGCTTCGACCCAATCATTAAGTGTTGCCAGTTCATCTTCCTCTGCTTCACTGGTAATGCCACCAACGACAATCAATGCAGGTGCTGGTTTAGTACTCGGTCCTTCAAGCCACTTCGTGTCACCATGCAACAGCTCTGCCATTCGCATGTTGCCTTCGGCGGCCAATAGCTCTTTTCGTGCCTCCAGAAACTCCCGGTAATTTTTCATTTTCCATAGCTGCTCATCCATGGGAATCCATTGCGAAGCCAGCGCACCGGGATGTCGAGATTCAAAGCTTGGGAAATACTCTTCTGGCAAACGGTCGCTGATTTCCAGATTGGTTTGTTTGGTCTGAAAGCAGAAATTCGCCAGTGCATTGACCTCTGCACGATTATGTTTGAGTTTGTAGAGTTGCGCCTTCGGGAAGATGTGATGCACTTCCAACTTGCTCATTTTGCCGAGTAAGTTGGCCTTGAGTTCGATGCCGGTTCCCCAATCCTTTGCACTACCCATGCGCGTCAGCATATAAAGGACTGGGTAAAAACGTGCTCCCAGGCTCCAGCCGGTGAAGTGTCCTGGTTCAATGCGTAGGCCACCATGCCAAAGTCGAAGCTGCTCCAACAGTTTTTCCAAACCGCCATCCGGCCCTTCGAGAACAGCCAAGTCCTGGTCGATGATTGATTCGGTTGATCCGGAGAAACGGCCCCACATACCCGCTTGAGCGAACCAGAACAGCAGTTTGTCGCGCTGCTTTTCATCAAGCTGCCCCTTGTTCTGGTCAAGAAAACGCACCATGACCGGAATAGCAAAACGACCGAATAGCACTTGGTCGTGATCGAGCCCCAGCCGCCCGCCGATTAGATTGAGGCTGGTATCAATGGCTTTGGTGGCTCGCTTTAAACCCTCTTGAATGTCGTCGGCGGTTTTGTCATCCAAGTGGCTGAACTTGGCTTCACCCGTCAGCACGGTATTGAGTGAACGTAATAACCAGTCGAGGTTGAAGTGATAATCGGCATGTGCCCATATTTTGAGCTTGCCTTTCATTTGATCCCGCGCTTGAGGCCAGTCGGCGCAAATCTTTGCTAGAGCCAAATCACCTTTGGAAAGCTTGGTTCCACCACTATTTACCCGATTAAAGATGTCGACCACAACATCCAGGGATTTGTCAGCGCCGGTCACTTCTTCAATGTGTAACTCGATATCCGTCATGCCCAATAGACGGCTCAAACGACCTACGTAGTCGCCAGTTTTGGTCGCCAAGGCTGGTTGTGCAGCAAGGAGTGTCACGAAGCCTCCCAATCCAGCAGTACCCGCCTTCATCAAGGCACTCACATCGATCCACAATGGGTCACCCTGCATTTTGAGGGGTTGATAGAAGGCAAAAACTTCTGTTTCAAGGTGAAAATGCAGGCCAGTAAACGCTTTAGCGTTGCCATCGAAGAATTTCGGCGGCTTGCCACGCACTACGCCATAGAGTGAGGTCATACGCTGCTGACCATCCAGCAATAACTTGACGATACCCGCCACTAGGGGGCCATCACCTCGGTGCGCCGCAGTTTTGGCTTCGGTTGCCCAAACAAGTAAGCCCCCTACCGGATGCCGACGATAGAGCGAGTCGAATAAACCGCGAACTTGGTCACTGTTCCAGACATAGCCGCGTTGGAATTCAGGCAACGCCATATGTCCACTGTCGATGTGATCGAGGATGGTTGATATTTTCACGTTTTCTCCAGACACAATAAGGCCAAAGCGGAAGCTTCGCTTTTTTCGAGGCGTTTGATTTCAATATTCAGCTCTACCTGTCGAGCCAATTGCTTATCTTTTACGGCAGCAGCACGAAGCTTGACGATTTCAGCTTGCAAGCGTTTGATGCCGAGCATGGTCTGGTGCCGTTCAACGACCTGCTCACGACTCAGGGAAGGCACGAAGCTGCCGGTGAGGTAGGCGGTTTCCAACGCCAGCATGGTATCCAGCCAACCTTGATACAAATCATGCAATGAGCTGCGTGGCTGTTTGCTCAACGACAGTGCCTGAACAAATTGCTGTTCCGCTTCGATTTGGCTAGCTGACAACAATGTGATGCCAAGGAGATCACCATCCAGCACCATTTTGCCAGCTTCGTTTTGCGCCCAGCGTTTGTGCACCAGGGAGATACTGACGTTATCGGCAGCTTGTAGGATTAGGAACACCGGATAGGGGATAGCACGATGCACCAGTTCAGCGATCCGCTCAGCCTTGGCGTCGGGGCGCACCTTGATGCTGATAACGGCAATTTCAAGGTAATCACGCACAGCATCCTGATAGGCTGGAATTCCCACGGTGCCTGGCTTTAATGCAGCCAGCCATTGAATTTCCTCAATGCCATCGTTGATGTAACGCTTGTCGCTGGCTGTTTGAGCGCCATTTTCGACCAGCATTTTCTTGGGTACGCGCTGGTTGACCGTGGCATTGCTCGGTAAATCGAGCGCAGCCACGATACGAGACGCATCGAGCGGAGCACTCACGCCCCTACATCCGGCAAGATAACCATGTAGGCGACTACTTCAAAATCGTTACTGCCCGCAAATTCGCCCTTCATAGCATGGGTGCCACCCGTTGAAAATAGGCTGGCAACGGCGCGTTCTTCACTTTTTCCGACAATAGACGCGACGGCTGCTGCGAGCTGCTTTTGAACCTGCTGCATGTCTTCACCGCAACCCGTCCGCTGGTCGAATCGGTCAATGGCTGCGCTATCCGGCAAGCCTCTTCCCAAACTGACCCGTTTAAGCCAGTCCATCAGGCGCTTGGCTTGGGTGTAAGGCAGTTGAACCGCCCCATCTTCGCCGACATGCACCAAGTAGTGCGGAGCCAACGGATAACCTGCTTCGGCGACTTTCTGCGCGGCCTCACCTTCTGCTCGCAAACAGAAAATCACACCGGGGGTAATGTCGGCATCCATCGTGGTTGTCACTGCACAGGCACCCAGCGGCAAGGATTCGAGCTTGCCGGGATGTGCTTTCAGGTATTGCGCCAAGTCGATGCGAAAATCGGTCAGCGTTAAATCAGTGATGGAAACGCCTGATGACAGGTCTTCGAGGTCGATAACAGTGTCTTGTAGCTTCAGTAGCTGCTTTCGACGATATTCGAGGTCGTTCATTGGGTTGCCGGACTGCTGTTCGATCAAATTTTCTTCGCCGGTAGCAGATATATCGAGCAACACCATGCGGCCGCTGACCCGCTGTTCCAGCTTGATGTACTCGTCCAACTCCATGTTGGGCCAGAAGTTAACCAATTGAATGCACTGATTTGGTGAACCGATACGGTCGATACGGCCAAAACGCTGAATGATGCGTACCGGGTTCCAGTGAATGTCGTAGTTCACCAGCCAGTCGCAATCCTGCAAATTCTGACCTTCAGAAATGCAATCGGTGGCAATCAGCAAGTCGAGTTCGCCTTCTTGTGCGAGTTCTGCTGGGCGTTCCTTGGAGCGAGGTGAGAAGGAGGTCAAAATCGACGCCAGATCTTTGCGTAAGCCGGGCAAACTGGTTTGGTTGCCGCCACTGCCGGTCACCAGTGCACTCTCAATGCCCAACTCGGCCTTGGCCCACCCGGAAAGCTGCTCATATAGGTATTTCGCAGTGTCCGCAAAGGCCGTGAAAATTATGATTTTGCGGTTCCCCGGATTGCTTGGCTGTTGGCATTTGTGGGCGATAACTTCGCGCAGTGCAATCAGCTTGGCGTCACGAGCAGCATTGACTTGCTTAGCCGCAGCGTAAAGGGCAGCGAGTCGATTACGATCCTCAATCAGATCCTGCTTCCAGCGAATCAGATCAACGTCACCAAGCAGCACTTTGACCTTGCGACCGACCAGCAAGCTTTCAAACGCTGAATCGTCGATATCGACATCGGCAATGTCCAATTCCTCGAATTCCGAATCATGGGCTTCGATTCGCGCCAATGTGGTTTCAACATCCTTTAGCTGACGATGGACAGTGAGCGTGAACGACGATACGGCGCTTTCCATACGCTTCAGTACATTGACCCGCAGCAAGTGAATCAAGCTTTCTTCACGGTCAACCTGGCGGAAGAAGCCTTCACCGCCACGCACCTGCGTACTGTACTTGGCATCGTAGGCGGCTTGCTTGTGTGGCAGGACATAACGAAGCGGCGCATAAGAGGCCAAATTCAAACGGCGAATTTCCAGATTAATGTCGCGTATCGAGCGAAACTCACCAGACTTATCCACATCGGGTTTGATATTGATAGGCGGCAAGCGATCCGGGAAACGTCCTGTTTCAGCAATGCCGTAATATTTCTGTATGTGTTTGCGCGAGCGGGCAATGGTTAGGTGGTCGAGCAAACTGAAATAGTCAAAGCCGAGCATTTCTATCAGCTTGGTCGGCGTTTTTTCCGTATCGTCGAGACTCAACCAGCGATTGAACTGCGCCTGCGCCTTACGAGTCGTGCCCTCGATGCTGGCAATGCCATGCTCAACCAGCGCGGTGTCGTCACCTTCCGTGGCAAAAGCAATCTGGTTACGCAAATCGGCCAAACGGTTATTAACGGGCGTTGCCGATAACATCAGGACGCGAGTTTTAACGCCTTCCTTGATGATTCGCCGCATCAAACGGTCGTAACGCGACTCCCGGCCTTTATGCGTGGCCTTATTGCGGAAGTTGTGTGACTCGTCGATCACCACCAGATCGTAGTTGCCCCAATTGACGTGGTTGAGATCAATATCACCTGAAGTGCCAGCGTCACGTGATAGGTCGGTATGGTTCAGCACATCGTA
The DNA here is from genome assembly GCA_028687645.1 of Rhodocyclaceae bacterium. Lineage (GTDB taxonomy): Bacteria > Pseudomonadota > Gammaproteobacteria > Burkholderiales > Rhodocyclaceae > Azonexus. The sequence goes on along the minus strand of JAQTZQ010000001.1, from coordinate 6,716 downwards.
ATTCAATCGGTCGGCGGCCAGCACATTGCGCTTGTCGTTGGATTTGTAGAGGGTCCAGTTGTCACGCAAACGCTTAGGACAGAGCACCAATACACGATCATTGCGAAGCTCGTGGTACTTGATGACCGCCAAGGCTTCAAACGTTTTACCCAGGCCGACGCTATCGGCAATTATGCAGCCACCAAAACGGCTGAGCTTGTCGATGGCACCAACTACACCATCACGCTGAAATTTGTAGAGTTTTTTCCAGACCAGCGTATTGCGTATGCCGGTTGCTGATTTGACGATGCGCTCTTCGTCCATCTCGTCGCCAGCATCCCGAAACAGGTGGTGCAGCATCAGCGTATAAATTGAGAAAGGGTCGCAATTGGCAGACAGGCCATCAAGCGCATCAAGAAAGGCTACCTTGGATGCTGCATTTGGCGGCAGGCTATTCCATTGCATGTCGAACCACTGACTCAGCATCGCAGCTTCATCTTCGGTGTCGGAAGCTTGAATCAAGTTCAACGGATTACCCGGTGTAATACCCAAACCATCAGTCGTCAAAGCAAAAGAGCCCATGACGACTTGCTGAGCATTACCAACTTCATTACGAATGACAGCAACACCTTGAGGAACGCCTCCATGCGCTAGGCGTATCTCCGCTTTTTCCCGAATCCAGTTGGCACAACGCTTTGCAAGCCAGCGAGCTTCAAGCTTATTGCGCGCAGCACGATCTGCTTCGCCACCTAAAAAGCCAAGGTCGCTTTCCATAGCAGGCAGTACCAAGTGTGACTTTTTTAGGTCATTCAACTTGCCCTGCATGTTGGCGAAAGCAAACAGGGAGAAGCCTGGCGTGACGACATCAAACTGACACTCGTGGTCGAGTTTGGGTAGTAGCAGGTCAATCACACGATCTGCACCTGAGTTTTTCAGCAACCTCATGCGATTATTTCCCCTTGGTCGCCTGCTTTAACCGGTGCCGCTTGTAGGTTAGCCTGTTTTGCGTAATCACGAATTAGCACCTCGATCATCGACGCCAGCGAACGATGTTCAAGCTCTGCTGCTTGCCGCAATAAATCCTTAATTTCGGCAGTGGTCCGTATGGTCAGGGTTTCGTTTTTTTGACGAGACATGGCAGCACCTTGGGGCAAGACTGCCAATGTACTGCCATGCAGCTCTCGTGGCAATGCAGATGAGATATTTGATTGTGTAACCTGAAACAATTTTCGCTGAAATCGGTGTCTTGAGCAGACTCAGCGCCAGAAGCCAAATAGCCGTATCGACAACGGTTTTCAGATGACTTCCTTCGCCTGAGCGCAATTCCGATGCAATTCTGATTACAATTGCATGGCGGATAAACGTTTATTTCGTATTATTTCTGCCACAACGGAGAACAAAATGGCTCTATGCCCTGGTGACCGGGTTTATCACCCAAACAAGAAGGATTGGGGCATCGGAAAGGTGTTGTCTGTAACACCTGAGCGCATTAATGTCTTTTTTGTGATGGCTGGTAACAAACAGCTATCCCCTACATTTGTGAGGCTGGAGATCGTCGATGCTGAAACTGCAAAGCATCCGTTGCTGGATAACTTAACTGCTACCAGCCAGCATAGCGAATCAAATTTCCTATCCCTTCCGGAGGCGATTCAGAAGTTTCTGACAGCATTTCCGGGTGGCTTTGAGGGGAAACGTTTTCATTCCGAAGAACGCGACTACAAGGTAGCGGCTCACCAGCTTTGTTGTCAGTTACTCGATGAGCCGGAATTGAAGCGCCTGATCGCTGATGGGAAACACAGTGAGGTCTGCGAACGTGCCCGACGTGTAGAGGCAAAAACGAATTTGCTCGCCAGCTTCGAGAAAATCAAATTCAATGACGCACTGAAGCATCCGCAGAATCAAACGCTATTTGCAACTGCCCTTGCCGATATTCTTTACGGCAGCGAAGACGAAGAATGCCGCTTCCTAAAGTTTGCTCAGGCTCTTGAGCAAATGGGTATTTCCAAATGGCCGCTTGCAACATTTTTTGGCTATATTCGCTTCCCAGAGCAGAAAATATTCATCAAGCCAGAAGTCACACAGAAGGCAGCAGCTCTTTGCTGCTGGGAAATCAACTATCTAACTGAACCAAACTGGCGAACCTATAACAGCGTCCTTGGCCTATTTGAGTTCATTCGTTGCGAACTGATAAGCGCCAACATGCCACCACGCGACATGATTGATGTGCAGTCGTTTATCTGGTGCAGTGCCCAGTACTAATGAAAATCATATAACAGATTGAATACAAACGAATAGTTGACAGAACTTAGCGTTTCGAGCTAAGCTAAATACACACATTGCTGTCACTGGGTAGCCAATTCCCGGCTTCCCCACCCTCTTTGCCGACCTGTCGGCACTCCATCGAATCAAACCAGTAACCGCCGTTCAAATACGAACTTTCATCAGTTCGGGCACAAACACGTCGGTTGGTTTGCTACGCCTATTTTTCCGAGTTTTGGTTTCGATTGATTGCCGCTAGTCGGTAAGGAACAGCATGTGCTGGTGGTTCGCACGAATTTTCAGTTTGGCGACTTGTTCGTGCGAACCGTGTGATGAGAGTCTCAGCACGAGGAGAAACTACCATGGCTGCCATTTGCCATCCCAGCTTTATCAATCGCCGACCGGAAAACACACTTTTCCCACTCGGTAAAACGTATGCCACACCCGGCGCAGTAGCCTTACTTCAGGAACTGGAATTATCCCCCTTCGAGTTGATTGCGCGACATTGGCAAGGAGACTGGGGCAATCTTGATCCAGAAGACGTGCAAACCAACGCAGCTGCATTGCGTTATGGCTACCGCTTGCTTTCCAACTATGAAATTGGTGCCGGACAGCGGCTATGGATCATCACGGAAGCAGACCGATCAGCGACAACTTTACTGTTGCCGGAGGAATACTAATGGCCTCCATCGCCGACAAAATGCGCGAGAACCACGAACTCGCAGCAGCAACACAGCAAAGCCTTCGTAATGGCCGTCGAGTCATTCGCAGAGTCGCTGATGATCACGATCAGCCAATCGCTATCGACAAGCTGCCAGTGCTCATCGAACAGCCAATGCCGGTAGCTGCTCCACACACCGCCATTACCGTTTCCCCACTGGATCTTCCCGCCGATCACTTCAGCGCAGGCTTGGAAAGAAGAAAACAAAACCGGCATTTGTTAATGGAGTGGCTGCGAACAGCATTGGTCGACGGCGTCGACTTCGGTCGAATTCATGTCGTCAGTAAAGAACGTTGCCAGTTTGCGAAGCAAGGGCGAATTAAGGAGTGCACCGACCCGTATCACTGGTCAAAACAAGTGCTGTACAAATCGGGAGCAGAACGAATCACCGGCATGTTGGGCATGACTGTACATTTTCCATCGCTACCTGATTACGAGAAGGCAGTGATTTCACAAACTGTCATCACGACGATCCTGATGCGTTGCGAACTTAGGGATGCACAAGGCCGAATCGTTGCTGAAGGTGTTGGTGCTCGTAGTCTCAGCCAGGACTACGGCGATTTGAACAAAAGTTTGAAAATGGTTGAGAAATCGGCACATATCGACGCGACATTAAGACTGGCGGGATTGAGTGAAGTTTTCACGCAGGACATTGAGGATCGGGCAATCCTTGATGAAGATGAACCAAAGTTGGAAATGCCAGCGAAGCAAAAACAAGCGTTGCGTAAGTCGCCTGCAAAGGCCGCAGTCGGCGCAAACAATGCAACCTCTGCATCGAATGCAACCGATGCAACACCTGCAACGCCATCAAGCACCGAAATCATCAGCCTTCAAGAACTGGCATCACTGCGCCAGCGCATTGCTCAACACGGGTTCACTGAAAAGCGCGTGTTGGCCTGGTTGTACAAAACCACGGAAGGCACTGTCACTCAGTTCGATCAGCTAACAGGCAAGCAATGCGCTTCATTGCTGAAACGGCTTGAATCATGGTCTGACGCCGAGAAATCGTTTGCCAATGGCAAGGAGAAAAAATAATGCAAAAGTCACTTTATAAATTGGCGGATGAATTTCTCGAACTGGCTCAAGTGCTGGTGAATGAATCCGAGATGCCCAACGAAATAATCGAGGAAATCCTTGATGCGCACAGCGGCGAGTTTTCCGAGAAAGCATGGAACGTCGCGGCGATGGTATTGCAGTTTGATGCAGAGGCTGACATGGTTCGTGCAGCCGAAAAGCGGATGAGTGCTCGTCGTAAAGTTTTGGAAAGCCGTGCTGATTGGCTTCGTGACTATTTGTTGGTGCAATTGATTCGCACCGGCACCAATGAATTGTCTTCAGCAGAGTTTGTGGTGAAAGTTTGCGACAACCCGCCACGAACCATTATTGATGACGAGGATGCCATTCCTGACGACTACAAGGAAGAGGAAACCGTTATCAGCATCAAGAAGGCAGAGTTGCGGTCAGCCATGCTCGACGGTGAAATCATTCCCGGTGCTCATCTGGAAAAGGGCAAGCGCCTAAAGTTTTCCTGATCATCCCATTTGCTCAATTGGTCTTGGTGCTGTTTCAGTTTGGCAGTGCCGAGGCCTTCTATTGCCTGGAGGAATTGAATGAATATTTACCGATGGCATCCGCTACTGACGGCCAGCATGGATGGGCCAATGGTGGGTACAACACCACTACATTTGCACCAGAGCGACATAGATGGGGCTTGTGGCATCCATGCCGCCTTGATGGCTTTGATGATCCTGAACTTAGTTGATCGTGATGACTTGGAAAAACCACCAATCAGCAAAACCAAGAAAAAGTCACTGGCAAGGTTCTGGAAGCACTGTTCACCGTATTACTTCAGCGGCGCATTGCCTGACGAACTCAAAACCGTGTTCAAGCCGTTCAAAAAAGAAGTGTGCTGCAAAGTGCTTGATAAAAGACCGGTCAATGAAGCAGCAGCCACGTTGCAAGCCGATGGTTTGTGTATTGCCGGTTTGACCAACACTACTTTTGACCACTGGGTATTAATCGTTGGTATTGGCGGCAAGGAAGGCAGTGCCAGTCTTGATCGCTTCTTGATTCTCGATCCTGCACTACCGCCACTACCGATGTTGCCTTGGAATGCCACGTTGACCGTCAATCCCAGTCGTCGAGGACTGCACCGATACGAAACCGCCAATGGTGACTGCAAAGTGTATTTCGAGGATGCCTTACTGCTGACACCGAACATCAATGAAGCTGATTTAGAGCTTGGACTTGATCTTGAACTAGAACTAGAACCTGAAACCGACTGAATACATCAATCAACGAAACACCGGCCAGCCATCGTGCTGGCCGTTTTCCATTCTGGAGTACGAAAAATGAAGACCAAAAAGAACGATCTGACGCCTGAAGAATTCACCAAGCTGGCAACCGCAGTAGCAGGCTTGCCCTTCATTCAACCGGCACAGAGAGAAACTGATTACGTCGAGGATGTCATGCACACTGTTTTGAACTTCCATATTCAGGAGCCAGTGGTGGTGAATGCACTGAATTTCTTTCAGTTGCAGGTACAAAATCAACACCGCATCAATGACCATCACCAGTTAAAAGCCATCCTGGCGAGGCTTCCTGACGACCGTGATGGCAATGAAGCAGCTTCCCTTTTCTTGTGGTCGAACCGACACTGGACACGTATTGAGTTGATGCGCCGGTTACTCGAATTTTTCGAGTCGATTGGTATCTCTGACCAACCATCCTTACGTGCTTGGGCTAAAGCGGCAAGTTTTGAAGCTGACTTCAAGGATCGCGTAAAGGGATTGGGAATTGCTGTTTTTCATTGGCTGCAAATACGCTGTGGCGTCGACTCGATCAAGCCTGACATTTGGGTCATCAACTTTGGTAAGCGCATCGTCGGCAAACGCATCACCGAAAAAGTCATTGTCGAAACGTTCGGCAAGATCGCACCGCTGGTCGGCGAGTCGATGAGCACGATAGATTTGACGATTTGGCATTTTGAGCGTGTGTCGATGGCCGTCAAGGATTCGCCGGAACTCAGGCTGATTGCCTGGAACATGCTTAAAGCCGGCATTGAGGAGCAACTTCGCGAAGAAGTGTTGCGAGACTTCAACTGGCAAGTGGTACTCGATCAACGTCACAAGCTTCGATATGACCAAGCCGGACTGACCATGACACCTGATCGCTCACTATTTGGGGAAACGGTTCCTGGTGAAACATCAATCACTTTGCGCCAGTCAGCTTGGAATGAAGGGCTGGAGCTGGAAATGCTGGTTCAGCACGAAACGTCTTTGCCGTTACCTCTGTTCAAGCAACTTCAGGAGGGGCTGGCAGAGGCGCATTGGGAGGCCAGCAATGATCCGTACTTTTCGGCCAGCCTCGATTTTGAGGAGGACATGTTGATGAGTCCTGGCATGACTATTGATGGACTAGCGGTGTGGGTGGCGGAACAGATCGAGAAGGCACTACCAGGGCTCAAAATCGGCAAGGTGTAACTAGGCGAAAAACCACAATCCCTTGCCCCAAGGGCATCCCAGAGGTGGATCGACATTGCATCACATCGACAAAATTCTCTTACAAAGTGCTTACATGAAAGTATAAAAGCAAAAAGCCCAGTCTTTTGAACTGGGCTAAGTGCTTGTATTCCTTGGTGGGTCGGCCGAGATTCGAACTCGGGACCAACGGATTAAAAGTCCGCTGCTCTACCGACTGAGCTACCGACCCACTTGAGAGGCAGCAGTATAACCAGATCCGGTTTAAATGCCAACTA
>JAQTZQ010000070.1 GCA_028687645.1 Rhodocyclaceae bacterium | reverse complement strand
ATTGAGCAACGCGAAGCCGAGCGCGACGCCGTCAGCCGCCAGATGGAAGAGATGGACGAGGAACACGGCGGCGAGGATGGGCTGCTGGCCGAAGCCAAAACCGAGAAAGGCAAGCTGACAAAAATCAGCCTCAAAACCCGGTTGACCGCAATAAAGCACGACGCGGACGCTGCCGACGAGCGCAAACTGCTCGACACCTACGCCGACCTGATCGAACAGGAAGCTGCCGCCAGCAAAGCCGTGAAAGACGCACAAAAGGCGCTCGTCACCAAGGTCGCCGCCCAATACGCCAAGCTGACTGAGAACGAAATCAAGACGCTGGTAGTGGACGACAAATGGCTCGCCGCACTTTCGGCACAAGTGCAGGGCGAACTGGATCGGGTTAGCCAAGCCCTCACCGGGCGTATCCGCCAACTAGCCGAACGTTATGCCACGTCGCTGCCCCGGCTGGCCGAAGAAGTCGAGACACTGGCCGCCCGCGTTGATGAACATCTGAAGAAAATGGGGTTTGTATGGCAATAATTCCCAGCCTGCCACTGGCGGAAGACATCGAAACACGCGCCGTCCTCAAGAAACTCGCTCGTGCCCACCAATCCCTGGCTGAACTCAAAGGGGTTGCGGCATCAATGCCCAATCAAAGCATTCTGGTCAGCACTCTGTCCCTTCAGGAAGCCAAAGACAGCTCAGAAATCGAAAATATCATCACCACGCACGATGATATTTACCGCAGCGACAACGCCAGCCGCCACTTCATTACCTTGGCTGCCAAAGAAGTACACAACTACGCCGCCGCGCTGCGGGCAGGATTCGAGCAAGTCAAAAAAACCGGCCTGCTGACACTGAACGACATATTAACCATCCAGGCAGGTATCGAAGAAAACCGTGCCGGCTTCCGTAAATTGCCCGGCACGGCCCTGAAAAACGACCAAACCGGCGAAACCATCTACACCCCGCCACAGCACCCGGACGACATTGCCACCTTGATGGGCAATCTGGAAACCTTCATCAACCAGACCGATTTGTGCGACTGGGACCCGTTGACCCGCATGGCGGTCATTCATCACCAATTCGAGAGCATTCACCCGTTTTACGACGGCAATGGCCGCACCGGGCGCGTCATCAATATTCTCTACCTCGTCCAGCAAGGGCTGCTCGACACCCCCGTTCTCTACCTTTCGCGCTACATTAACCAGCACAAGGCCGACTACTACCGCCTGCTGCAAGCCGTGCGCGATACCGGCCAGTGGGAAGCGTGGCTATTGTTCATACTTGAAGGTGTCGAGCAAACCGCAACCCAAACCACCACCTTGATTGCTGGTATCAAAAACCTGATGCAACAAGTCAAGCACCGGCTGCGTAGTGAACGCCCAAAAATTTACAGCCAAGACCTGATCAACAACCTGTTCCGTCACCCTTACACCAAGATTGAATTTGTTGCCGGAGAACTCCAGGTCACCCGGAAAACAGCCGCTAAATACCTTGATGAACTAGTCACCATCGGGCTACTGAGCAAACACAAATTGGGTAAAGACAACTACTACCTGAACGAGGGTTTGTATTTGCTGTTGCAAAACGTCAGCCGGCAGGCGAGTACATGAGAACGAAAACCACAAAAATTACCCATGACTCACTGAACGTGGGTAGAAAACCCGATTATTTGCCCACGTCAGAATGGACGTGTAACCAAAATCGCCATTTAGTGTGCATGTCGAAAAAACGTGCAACCCAACCCCTGGTTTCATGTGCGTATGAGCTGACGTTGATTTCGGAGGATTGGATGGTGAAAGACACGCAAAAGGCGCTCGACACCAAGGTCGCCGCTCGCGTTGATCAACATCTGAAAACGATGGGCTTTCAGCCATGAGCACAGAACCCCAAAGCTTGGCCGCCTCCCCGGATTACCGTGACCTGCTGGCGCAGATTTCCGACACGTACACCCAAGGCCGAACGCGGGCGGTGCAGGCCGTCAATACGCACATGACCGAAACCTACTGGCAGGTCGGGCGACACATCGTCGAATTCGAGCAGGGCGGAAAAAACAAGGCGGAATATGGCAAGGCGTTGATCAGCAATCTTTCCCGCGATCTGGGCTTGCGCCATGGCCGGGGGTTCAGCCGCTCAAATGTGGTCTATATGCGTCTGTTTTATCAGTGTTTTCCGGATGCGCAAAAAAGTCAGACGCTGTCTGACCGATTGAGCTGGTCGCACATTGTCGAGTTGCTGAAACTCGACGATCCGCTGGAGCGCGGCTTCTACGAACAGCAGGCAATACGCGAACGCTGGTCGGTGCGCGAGCTGATGCGGCAAAAGGACAGTTCACTGTTCCTGCGCTTGGCCGCCAGCAAGGACAAGGCCGGCATCCTGCAACTGGCCGCGCACGGGCAAATTGTCGAACAGCCCGCCGACCTGCTGCGCGAACCCTACGTCTTCGAGTTTCTGAAAATCCCCGAGCCGTATCAGGTCTCGGAAACCCAGCTCGAAACCGTGCTTTGCGACCATCTGCAACCCTTCCTGCTCGAACTGGGCAAGGGCTTCACCTTCGTCGGGCGGCAATATCGGGTGACGATCAACAACACCCACTACAAGGTCGATCTGGTTTTCTACCACCGCATCCTGCGCTGCTTCGTGCTCATCGACCTCAAGCTGAGTGATGTGCAGCACCACGACATCGGCCAGATGAATCTTTATCTCGGCTACTTCGCCAACGAAGAAAATGTCGAAGGCGACAACCCGCCCATCGGCATCATCCTCAGCCGCAATAAGGACGAACTGCTGGTCGAATACGCCACCTACGGCATGAACAGCCAGTTGTTCGTGCAGAAATACCAGCTTTACCTCCCCGACCGCGAAGCGCTGCGTCGCGAACTGGAACTGAGCCTGCGCGAGGCGGAGCAATGAGCGCGATTCCGGCGGGGTACAAACAGACTGAGGTGGGAGTGATTCCAGTGGACTGGCCGGTTCAACAACTTGGGGATATTGCAATTATTGCGACAGGTAATACGCCACCCACTCGGGATGTAACGAACTATGGCGACGAGTTTCTTTTTGTCAGCCCAACCGACTTGGGCGTTGGTAAGCAAGTAATTGATACCCAAAAACGGCTTTCAACAAAAGGGTTCACGCTGTCTCGATGCTTCCCAAAGGAGTCAATACTTTTCGTGTGCATTGGCTCCACCATCGGTAAGTGCGGGATTGCTTCAATCGACCTGACGACCAATCAGCAAATCAACGCTATCTTTCCGTCCTCATCCTTTTCGACTGATTACCTGTACTACTCAGTATGTGCGGCTGCGCCAAGAATCAGATCACTGGCTGGAGAACAAGCTGTACCGATAGTCAACAAGACACAGTTTTCAGAAACCCAAGTACCACTTCCTCCACTCCCCGAACAACGCGCCATCGCCGCCGCACTGTCGGATGTGGATGCCCTGCTCGCCAAGCTCGACCAGTTCATCGCCAAGAAGCGCGACCTCAAACAGGCCGCCATGCAGCAACTCCTTACCGGCCAGACCCGCCTGCCGGGGTTTAGCGGGGCGTGGGAGATGAAGCCTGTTTCCAGCTTCTCAGCGTTTGTCACAAAAGGAGCAACACCAACAACTTATGGATTCAACTGGGTTGGCGATGGCGTTATTTTTCTTAGAAGCGAGTGTGTTTCGGCTGATGGACTTGACCTGACACAGTCAATGTTTATCTCGGAAGGAGCACACGCCGCGCTCCTTAGAGGAGAGGTCCGTGCTGGCGACATTTTGATGACGATTACAGGAAACGTCGGGAGAGTAGTACGGTTGAGTTCTGACTTTGGTGTAGCGAACATCAATCAGCACATTGCTCGCATTCGAGTGAAAGACCCGAATGTATTCTCCGATTTTATTTTTCATTGGCTGTCTCAGCTGAGTGTCCGAGCAAATTACTCTTTGATAACTACAGGCCAAGCATATCCGCAGATCAGTTTGAAACAGGTCCGAGACACCCTGATACCTCTACCAATCTTCGACGAACAAACCGCCATCGCCACCGTCCTCGCCGACATGGACGCCGAACTCACCGCCCTCGAAGCCCGTCGCGACAAGACCCGCGCCCTCAAGCAGGGCATGATGCAGGAACTGCTGACCGGGAGGATACGGCTGGTATGAGCATTTCACATCACGGCGTTACTATTCAGAAAACACCATCGAGGAATCGGCCATGACAATACCAGATGAAAAAAGTATGCGCTTTCAGGAAGCCTGCATTCCTGAACTGGCAGAAGGGGCCTTGAAGCAGGCCTATTACAAAACCTTGGCGGCGGGCTACAAGGTTGTCGAGGCAGTTAACGGGCAACTGGTCGAATCTTCGCCCGATGGCTCTATTCGCGTGCTGAGATCGCTACCCAAGGCCGTACCTGTAACGCCTGGGAAGCGCGTTATCCGGCTCAAAAAATGACTCAGGCTGTCCCGCGCTTACGGATGTTTGCCGGCCCGAATGGCTCCGGCAAGAGTACGATCAAATCCGTTATTGCCCCCAGTTTGCTTGGGGTCTATATCAACCCGGACGAGATCGAAAAAGAAATCCGGCAGTTTGATTTTCTCGACTTGACCGCCTATGGCGCACACACCTCGGCAGATGCAGTGCTGCCATTTTTTTGCAATTCGCCGTTACTCATCAGAGCGGATCTTGTTGATGAGGCTGCGGCCCTGCGCTTTAACGACGGCAAGCTGATTTTTCACGAAGTGGCGGTTAATGCCTACTTCGCTTCTGTTGCCGCTGATTTCCTGCGCCAAGCCTTGCTGGCTGCAGGGGTGACATTTACTTTTGAGACGGTGATGTCATCCCCGGACAAGGTGGCGTTTTTAAAAAAGGCGCAAGCCCGTGGCTTTCGCACTTATTTGTATTACGTGGCCACTGAAGATCCGGATATCAATATTTCTCGCGTCGAAAACCGTGTACAACTTGGTGGGCACCCTGTTCCGCAACAGAAAATTATTGAGCGTTATTACCGCTCGCTGGGGTTGTTGTTCGAGGCCGTGCAACATGCCAATCGCGCTTACATTTTCGACAATTCTTTTCACGGCAAGGTATGGCTTGCTGAAGTGACAGATGGAAACGAGCTGGAAATGAAATCTGACACCATGCCGCATTGGTTCGAGACTGCACTGTGGGATAAATTCTTGACCTTGGAAAGTGATGGTAGGACATGATCCATGATCAGCTGCTGGAAGCGCTTCACCTTGGAGAAAGTCAGGACATCGAAGATTTCCTCCCGGCTGGCTTCCAGTTCAACCAGCCTACAAATTTTGCCAGTCAGGATTCCCATACGCCCCTGTTTTATTGCTTTTTATTTATAAATCTATAAATTATCCTAAGTTAAATAATTCTGGATAATCCAATGATCCATTACCCGCGTACAAGCCTTGCCGAGGAACTGGTGGCGGCCCTGAATGGCAAGACCGTATTCAGTGATGCCCCAAATGGCCTTTTTCTCGCCGCACCTCGCCGGACGGGTAAATCCACTTTTTTGCAGCAAGATCTGAAGCCAGCGCTGGAGGCGCAGGGGGCCATCGTGGTCTATGTCGATCTCTGGTCGGACCAGCGCCGTGACCCCGGTAGCCTGGTGGCCGAGGCGATTGGCCGGGCCTTGCAACCGCATCTCGGGGTGGTTGCCAAGGCCGCCAAGGCCAGCGGTCTGGAGAGCGTGAATGTCGGTGGCCTGAAAATCGACACCAGCAAAATTGGCAAGCTGGATGGCGCCACCTTACCTGATGCTTTGCGCGCTTTGCACGAAGCGGCGAAAGCGCCGGTTGCCCTGATCATTGACGAAGCCCAGCACGCATTGACCAGTGAGGCAGGCGAAACCTCGATGGCCGCCCTGAAGTCGGCTCGGGATCAGCTCAATCGCCCAGGAACAATCAATCTGATGCTGCTCATGTCCGGCTCGGATCGCGACAAACTTTTGCGCTTGGTGAATACCAACGGCGCGCCGATTTATGGCTCGCAAATTCAGCGTATGCCGGAATTGGGCGCCGATTTTATTGCGCATCTTGCCCTGTTGATAGAGCGCCAGCGTCCCGAGCTCAAGCCGGTGGATACGGAAACCCTATTTGCCGCCTTCCAGGGATTTGGCCATCGCCCACAGTTTTTCATGGAAGCCCTGGGGCAGGCGCTGAGTCCCTTGTCCGGGCTGCCCGGACGATTTGAACCGGCAGTGTTGCAGGCTGCTCAGCAGCGTCAGGCCGATGAGGAGTCGCAAATGGAGTCGGAGTATTTGGGGTTGAAAGCCGTTGAACAGGCGGTGCTGTGGCGCCTGCTGGAGCTGGGCCAGCGCTTCCGGCCCTACGATGGCGATGCCTTGCGTTTTTATAAAGAGAAGACCGGCACGGCGGTTAATCCGCAAAAAGCACAGAACGCTCTTGAGTCCTTGCGTCAGAGGACACCTGCCTTGGTCTGGAAGTCGGCACGCGGCGAGTATGCCGTCGACGATGCTGCCATGCATCGCTGGTATGAGCAGCGTACTGCTGCCGGCGACTGGCCACCAGCCGGGCAAGAGACCGACCCTGATCAGGAAGAAGAAGCATGAGCACGGTCGGCCAAATCGAAAAGAAAACCCAAGCCCGCGTCGTCGCGCTGTTCCGCGAGCGCCTGTGCTACGACTACCTTGGCGACAAGACTGATCTCAACAACCACAATATCGAACTGACCTTGCTACGGGCTTGGCTGACCAAGCGAGGTATCAGCGATACTTTGGTCAACCGGGCGTTGCATGAACTGAACAAGGTGGCGACGGACACCAGCAAGAGCCTTTACGACCGCAACAAGGAGGTCTATGACCTGCTGCGCTACGGCGTGAAGGTGCAGCCCGGAGCCGGCGAGAACCGTGTCACCGTCTGGCTGATTGACTGGCAGCACCCGGAGAACAACCACTTCGCGATTGCCGAGGAAGTGACGGTCAAGGGCGCTGATCTGGCGAATGCCGCCAAGGCCAACACCAAGCGCCCGGATGTGGTGATCTACATCAACGGCATTGCGCTCGCTGTGCTGGAACTGAAACGCTCCACCGTATCGGTGGCCGAGGGCATCCGCCAGAATCTGGATAACCAGAAGAAGGAATTCATCCAGCCCTTTTTCTCAACGATGCAGTGGGTGATGGCGGGCAACGATACCGAAGGGTTGCGCTACGCCACCATCGAGACGCCGGAGAAGTATTACCTGCGCTGGGTCGAGGAAACTGGCCCCTACGCCAGCGAACCCAACCTGCTGGATCGCCACCTGTTGCAGGTCTGCCGCAAGGCGCGGCTGCTGGAGCTAATCCACGACTTTATCGTCTTCGATGCCGGCACCAAGAAGCTGTGCCGCCAAAACCAGTATTTCGGCGTCAAGGCCGCGCAGGACTTCATCCAGCGTCGCGAGGGGGGCATCATCTGGCACACCCAAGGCAGCGGCAAGTCGCTGACCATGGTCTGGCTGGCCAAATGGATACGCGAGAACCGCGAAGGGGCGCGGGTGCTGATCATCACCGACCGCACCGAACTGGATCAGCAGATCGAGACGGTATTCAAGGGCGTCAGCGAGCAGATTTGCCGCACCACCAGCGGCGACGATCTGATCGAGAAGCTGAACGGCAGCGAGGAATCGCTACTGTGTTCGCTGGTGCATAAGTTTGGCCGCCAAGGTGACGACGCTGGCGATGAAGGCGCCAAGGAATTCATTGCCGCGCTCCAGAAACTGCCGCCTGACTTCAAGGCCAAGGGCGACATCCATGTCTTTGTCGATGAGTGCCACCGTACCCAGAGCGGCGACCTGCACAAGGCAATGAAGGCGCTGCTGCCGAATGCGATCTTTATCGGCTTCACCGGCACACCGCTGTTGAAGGCGGACAAGCAGAAAAGCATTGAGGTCTTTGGCCGCTATATCCACACCTACAAGTTTGATCAAGCGGTGCGCGAGGGCGTTGTACTGGATTTGCGGTACGAGGCGCGGGACATTGATCAGTCAATCACCTCGCAGAAGAAGATCGACGAATGGTTTGAAGCCAATACCAAGGGGCTGAACGACCTCGCCAAGGCGCAGCTCAAGCAGAAATGGGGAACCATGCAGTCGGTGCTGTCCAGTCAGGACAGGCTATCGAAAATCGTTGCCGACATCCTGATGGACATGGCGACCAAGCCACGCCTGCTGGATGGTTACGGCAACGCCATGCTGGTGGCCGGCAGCATCTTTGAGGCGTGCAGGTTTTATGAGTTGTTTGCCAAGACGGGACTCAAAGGCAAATGCGCCATTGTCACCAGCTACGCCCCGAGTGTTGCCGACACCAAGGGCGAAACGACGGGTGAAGGCGATACGAACAACTTGATCAAGTACGGGATTTACGCCCAGATGCTGGCCGACTGGTTCGATGAACCGGCCGAGAAGGCGATTGGCAAGGTGGAGAAATTCGAGCTGGCGGTGAAGAAAAAATTCATCGACGAGCCGGGGCAGATGAAGCTGCTGATCGTGGTGGACAAATTGCTGACCGGCTTCGATGCGCCCTCGGCGACCTACCTTTACATCGACAAGAACATGCGCGATCACGGGCTGTTTCAGGCGATCTGCCGGGTCAATCGGCTCGATGGCGACAGCAAGGAATGCGGCTACATCATCGACTACAAGGATTTGTTCCAGAGTCTGGAGGGCGCAGTAGGGGATTACACCAGCGGCGCACTGGACGGTTACGACAAGGACGACGTAAAGGGTCTGCTGGAGAACCGGCTGGAAAAAGCGCGGGAGGATTTGGAAGACGCCCGCGAGGCGGT
Source organism: Rhodocyclaceae bacterium (assembly GCA_028687645.1). Classification (GTDB taxonomy): domain Bacteria; phylum Pseudomonadota; class Gammaproteobacteria; order Burkholderiales; family Rhodocyclaceae; genus Azonexus. Next base: position 11,237 of record JAQTZQ010000070.1, on the reverse strand, counting down.
CAAGGCGCTGTGTGAGCCGGTTGAAGCGCCGAGAGAGCCGGTGGATTACTTCCACTATTTTTGTGCTATCGAGTCTGGTAACGGCGGGCAGCTCAAGGACAATGAGCCGAAACGGCTGAAGTTGTACAAGTTTGTGGCGACCCTGATTCGTGCCTATGCCAGCATCGCGAATGAACTAGCCGAGGCCGGCTACACGCCAGACGAGATCGAGAAGATCAAGAGTGAGGTGGATCACGCCAGCAAGGTGCGCGACGAAGTGCGGATCAACAGCGAGGACTACATCGACCTCAAGGCGTATGAGCCGGCCATGCGCCACCTGATCGACACCTATATCCGCGCTGAGGAGAGCGAGAAGATTTCGGCATTCGACGACATGAGCCTTATCCAGATGATCGTTGAGCGCGGGCCGGCGTTGGCAGAGGCGAAGCTCAAAGGCATCATGAAGTCCGAGGAGGCGGTCGCTGAAACCATCGAGAACAATGTCCGCAAGCTGATCATCAACGAGTCGCCGGTTGATCCGGCTTACTACGACAAAATGTCGAAGCTGCTGGATGCGCTGATTGAACTGCGGCGCAAGGGCGTGGTGAGCTACAAGGAATATCTGGAGAAAATCGCCAAGCTGACCAAGGAAGCGACGATGCCGGGTGGTGGGCCGGGTGGCTATCCGGCTAGCGTCAAGTCGGCAGCGCAGCGGGCGCTTTATAACAATCTGGGCAAGGATGAAGGACTGGCGTTGGCAGTGAATACGGCGATCATGGGCAGCCTGCAAAATGGCTGGAAAGCTAATGCCATGAAAACCAAGCGGGTGCGGATCGCCATCAGAGAAACCTTGGCAAAAGCGGCAGCCCAGCCGGTAGCGGTTAATGCGCTCAATCAGGACATGGCTCGTGACGACTACCCGGTGGAGGTGTTGACCGACCAGATTCTGGAACTGGCAAAGCACCAGCATGACTACTGAGATTCACCACCTGACGGTTAGCGGCGTTAAGGTGGAAGTGGTACGCAAGGACATCAAAAACCTGCACCTGGGCGTCTATCCCCCCAATGGCCGGGTACGGGTGGCGACACCGTTAGTCATCAGCGACGAAGCCGTGCGGCTGGCGGTGATCGACAAGCTGGGCTGGATCAGACGTCAGAAAGCCAAGTTCGCCGAGCAACCACGCCAGTCTCAGCGCGAGATGGTGAATGGCGAAAGCCACTATTTTCTCGGGAGGCGCTATCGCTTGCGCGTGCACGAGGACGATGCACCACCCAGGGTTGCCATCCGAGGGATCGCCAGTCTTAATCTGTTCGTGCGCCCCGGGGCTACTGCCGATCAGCGTGAGGCAGTCTTGCTGCGCTGGCATCGGGAGCAGCTTAAAGCCCTGATTCCCGCACTATTGGAAAAGTGGCAGCCGATTCTCGGGGTGCAGGTGGCTCACTGGGGTGTCAAAAAGATGAAAACCAAATGGGGCAGCTGCAGTATTGACGCTGGCCGCATCTGGATCAATCTGGAACTCGCCAAGAAGCCGTTGCACTGCCTCGAATACATTGTGGTTCATGAGTTGCTGCATCTGCTGGAACGCCACCATAACGAGCGCTTCTCGGCGCTTTTAAACGCTTACCTACCGAACTGGCGACAGAGCCGGGAAATATTGAGCCAGATGCCGCTGGGGCATGAGGCGTGGGATTATTAGCCGTGCAAGGGAGCGGCTGACGTAAGCGCTCATCAGCGGCAACAAGTTTTCAATGGCCCGAAAATGCTTATTTCCCGGCCTGTATCGGTAGCCAAAAAATTCGCTGACGCACCGCGCTGGCGAATTGTTACGGTCAACCGCCAAAATTGCCTGATTTTTAAAAACGGCGAAATAGTAAATGGCGTCCGTCCACAAAGCTTTTGCGAACTTCGGTAAATCCTAATTCGATCAGGCGTTTGACCTTGGGACTGGAAACCAGGATGCGTCCGCATTTGTGATTTTTTTCCACCCAATCAACGCGTGCTTTGACCAAGGCACGGCCAACGCCCTTGCCGCGATGCTCCAGGGCTACGGCTGAGAGATAGAGCAGGTGGGTATGAGAAGCCCAGTCAGCTGCCTTGACACCGCCGATGCCGATAATTTTCCCGTCTTCCAGCGCGATAAAAAAGCGCCGATAGAAAAAAGGATCCTCCGCCTGAAGTTCGTTGCTCAAGCGTTGCACGCTGTAGCGCTCCGGTTTGGAGAAGGCGTTGATCAGGAGGGTAATGCTGGATTCAAGCAGCAACGGGCTGCTGGCATCCAGTATTTCGATCTGAAAATTGCTCATATCAATAGCGCTGCAAGCGCCGCTCGCTAATCGGTATGATGATGCTTTCCTTTTGTAGTCGGGCCAGTGCCAGGTTGATATCTGACTGGCCACGGCCAAATTGATCACGTTCCTCGACGCTGCTGCGTGCCGCCTGAATACTGCGTAAACAACGCCAACGTGCACCGTGGCGAGTCTCGAAACGCCGCATCTGCTCGCTGGGATGATGAACGCGGCAGCAGTAGCAATAAAGGGTCTCGGTCATGATCATCTCTCCTGTGAAAGCCTTGATTTGATGATCATGGCTTGGGCTTTTTACAGGGAAATGACAAGCCGGTCTGGCCCGTAAATTAAATGACCAGAACGCTTTCCGGCGCTTGTTATTAATACTCGAAAAAGCCGATCAATGGCTTATCTGCAAATTTTGATTGAGCTTGAAGAACCCCGGCGCACAGGCGTCTTGAAACCTTTTTGTAATAATAATAACCGTATAAACCGTATATAGTTTTAGACTTGACAGATGGGTTGGGCAATTTCAGGGAGCATGACAAAAAATGGGGTTATCAAAGGACAAGTTTGTTCAGCCGGGCGCCTGGGCAATCATTTGGTGCAAGGCCTCCAGTAGTGTCTTGATGGCGAAGCGGTCGGCCAAAGGCCGTAGTGGTGGCGTCTGGAATTTTTTTGGTGGTCGCATCGACAGCAAGGAAGACCCACGCACCGCACTCGTGCGCGAGCTTAGCGAAGAGGCTGGGCTCTCGGTCAAGGCAAAAAAGCTGGTTAAACTCAAGCGCCTGGAGGCCAGCAAAAGTGACTCCCGGAAGAATGCCAAATCGCGTGATTTATTTTTTTACCTTTTAACGGTCGATAAAGAACTGGCGCCTCGCTTGAACCACGAGCACTCGGACTTTTTCTGGTTCAAGCAAAACAAACTGCCGCAACGCTTTAATCGCCCGACCTCAATCGCAATCGATTGCGGGGTTCTTGATAAAGCCCGAGCGCGCCACTAAAATCTTGCGCCTATGCCTAAAGAAATAGAACGAAAATTTTTAGTAGCGCAACCGGGGATTCTGGCGGGGCTTGAGGGCGAGAGAATCGTTCAGGGCTACGTGGCAAAAGAGCTCTACGGCATGACCACCCGGGTTCGCATTCGCGCAAATCAGGCATTTATTACATTGAAAGGGCCAAGCGTCGGTTTCTCGCGGGATGAATACGAATACCCGATACCGCTGGCTGACGCAGAAGAAATTCTGGCCCGTTACTCGCGGGGCCGAATCGTTTGCAAGACTCGCTATCTCGTTGAGCATGATGGAATGACCTACGAAATCGACGTCTTTTCTGGTCGGCATGCCGGCCTTGTGGTCGCCGAACTTGAGCTTTCTGACGAAAATCAGCCAGTCAATCTGCCGATGTGGATAGGTAGCGAGGTTACCCACGACTCACGCTTTGGCAATTTTTCCTTGGCGCTGCTCGATAGTTCGCTGGAAGCAAAGTGGTGGATTGGTGAATATGGCGATCAAAATGACGCCAACCCCTGTTGTTGCAGGTTTTCTGAGCTGTTTTCCTGCGCGTAGTTTGCTCATCGCTCGACGCCCGCTGTAAAACAACCGACATCTAATTTTGAGACACTGGCTGCCTAGCAACCTTAAGGCGTGCGATTGTCTCTAAAAGCCAAAAAGACGCTGGCTGTGTCTCAGGATTTTGGCAATCTTGAACACGTACAGTCGGCATCGCAGATTTGTTTGCCAACGCGCTGGATCACCGCCGAGATGCGAAACCACGACGTGTTCGCAATTTTCGATGGCGATGAACAAATCCAGATTCTCCCGGTGGTTCAAGACGGCGAAGTCGTTGGCCTGATCAATCGCGAGCGCTTCATGGGCACCATGGCGGGGCGTTTTCATTGGGAAATCTATAGCAAGAAGCGCTGTACCAAAATGATGGATCATGATCCGCTGGTGGTTGATGCCGCTACCTCGATTGCCGAGGTGGCCAATCAGTTGCTCCACCTTGGCGAGCACCAGGCGTTGCCGGAAAGCTTCATCATTGCCGACAAAGGTACCTTTCAAGGCACGGGGTACACCAGCGATGTCTTGGCGACCTTACTGCGACAGCAGCAGGCAGCGGTGGCTGAATTGCAAACTCATCGCGATACGCTCTCGGCAACGGTGAGGGAACGAACCTACGATCTGGAACTGGCCAAATTGGCGGCAGAACATGCCAACCAGGCCAAAAGCGAGTTTCTGGCCAACATGTCGCATGAGCTGAGAACCCCGCTGCACGCAGTGTTGGCCATGGCCGGCATGGGTAGCCAGAAGTCCGGCGAGGCACCGCGCGAGAAGTTGGCCAAGTATTTTTCAGTAATCAACGAAAGTGCAGAGCGCTTGGCCCGCTTGGTCAGCAACTTGCTCGATATTTCGGCATTTGAGGCGGGGAGCATTGTCCTCAACCCCACGCTGATTGATTTGAACCATCTGCCGGCGCGGGTGTTTGCCGAGCTGGCGAGCCTTGCCGATCAGGGCAGCGTGGCACTGCACTTCACGCCTGGCGCTCCCGCACCTTATTTGGGGGATGCCGAACGTCTCCATCAGGTGATTCGGAATGTGGTGGGCAATGCGCTCAAGTATTCACCCAAGGGTAGCGACATCCTGATTCAACTGGAGACAATCCCGCCTGAACCTGACGGCGGGTATTGCCTGCATATTGTCGATCACGGGCCAGGAATCCCGGTGTCTGAGCTGGAGCACATCTTTGCGCGTTTTACCCAATCAACCCAGACCAATACCGGTGCGGGTGGGAGCGGCCTCGGCTTGCCGATTTGCCGGGAAATCATGCGTCTGCATGGTGGCCAGATTGTGGCCAGCAACCATCCGGAAGGGGGCGCCTGTTTTACGATCAGCTTTCCCCCCGTCCGGGTTGGTCGATAAACCTGGAGCCCGCTTCAGGCACTCAGCTTTTTAAAGGTTTCAAGAACGGCGGCACCCTTGAACGGCTTGACGATCCAGCCCTTGATGCCCGCCGCCTTGCCGCGTTCCTTCATGCTTGGGCTGCTTTCGGTAGTCAGCATGATGACATTGACTGCCGCATTGCCCAGTTCGCCACGGATTTTTTCAACCATGGTCAGACCATCCATATTCGGCATGTTGACGTCACTGACGATCAGCTTGATGCCGGGGTCAGCCTTCATTTTTGCCAGGCCATCCTTGCCGTCAATGGCGGTTGCCACATCAAGGCCGCTGCCTTTGAGAAAATTGGCGACTTCATCGCGTACCGTACTTGAATCATCGACTACCAAAATTTTTGCCATGGTTAAACGCCTTAAAAAGGTAAATTAAAACAGTTCGAGTTCGCCGGAATCGACCAGTTCGCTGGCGTCATGGGCGATTTCCTTGAATTCTTCGGGAGTCCAGCACAGGTTGAAAACGAAGCGCTGGTAGAGCTTGATGGTCTTCCCTGAGTTCTCGTCAGTCATCGTGTAAAAAAAGCAGAGTTGCGGGTTTTCGCTGCCGAACGAGATGTACTTGTGTTTATGATTAACAATCAGCGGCACCTGAACCCGGCTTGCCGACGCTGCGCCAGCATCACCGATATAACGATTCTTGAAGGCGCCCCAGATCAGGTTGGTGACTTCGCCGAGCAGACTGTTTACATCGCGGAAATTGGCCGCCTCAGGCTTGTTGCCATAGGCATCGAGCACATCAAGAATCGCCTGTTCTTCCGTTTGCAGCATCATGTAGCCGCGACACCAGGCGCTTTCGAGCGGAATCAGGCTGAATACTTCGCCAAAAATGACCTTGTCGCGCACGATGTAAGGGGTTGCCCAAGTCGTCGTCATGTGTTTGAACTGGCTGGCGAGAACGTCCTCAGTGATTTCCGAAATGCCGCGTACCAGTTCGTTGGGGTAAACCTGGCTGAAAATGTATTCCTCGATAATGTGGCTCAAGGCCGCCATATCATCGGTGGTGTAGGCACCGCAAAAAACCCGGCGGCGGATTTCAGGAATATCGTCGAGGGTCGCGGCATCGTCACGACGCAAAATGATCGGCAATTCCGGGCGCAGGGTATGAATCCGCGTGGCGATTTCGGCGTTTTCTTCCGGCGAGGCGCCGTAGCTGGCTGAAAACAGAATGGCTCCGAGATCAATGTTCGAGCGCAGAACGGACATCAGGCGATTTTTTTGCACCTTGAGTCCGACCAGATTATTTTCGTCGCAGAATTGCTTGATGATGTTGATGTGCTCGGGGCTGTTGTCGAGCACCAATACTTTGCTGATGAGTTGGTCTGTCATGGGTTTTCCGGGAGGGATTCAGTGGGCAGGAGGCGAATCAGAACAACTCTATTTCGCCGAAATCATCTTCAACCTGATACGGATCAATACGAAAATCCAGCGGCCTGTAGGCGCACAGGCAGAGCGTGGCATGCAGCGAAATGTCCGCATTGATGCCGATTCGGTGATGCGAGACATAGCCCGGCTTTAATTCACTGATGAAAGGGGCGCTTTTGCTTTCCAGCTTATAGGGCGTCGACATGCCGAGATGCACAAAATGGTTGCCGAGATCACGGTTCATGGCACCCACGCAGAGATTACCCTGCTCGTTAAAAACCTCATGAAACTCGCGGTTGAAGTCAGACTTGTTGAAATAACCTGCGGTTGCCTTGTCTGGCGTGACGTGAAAAATGGTCAGCAGGCGAAACAGGTAGGATGAAATGGTCAGCACCACAATATCTTTGCCCGGCAGTTCGACCAAGCGGGTGTCGTTGAGTTGTGAAATTTCGATGCTGTCTTCCGGGTTGACCGTAAGAGTTGCTTTGGCCGCCTTGGTAAAAATGGCATTGACGGCCTGTTTGGCGTGTTCGCTGATCATGACTTTTTCCTAGGAAAGTTGCGATTTGAGCTGATTGATCATCGACTCGATGCTGCAAATGGCCGCCGTGATCATCTTGCCGCTGGCCTGGATTTCCTGAAAGGTCGCGGTGGTGGTCAGGTCGTTCTTGTGCAGGCTCTTGCCGTAGTCGTTTGATAACACCTGCGAGCGGGTGGCCAGCACGCGTACCTCATCAGCCACTACGGCAAAGCCGCGACCGGAGTCGCCGGCGCGCGCAGCCTCGATGGCGGCATTGAGTGAGAGCAGATCAACATGCTTGACGATGGAGGAAAACTCCTTGTTCTTCTCGTGCATGTCCTGGTTTTGCTGCATCAGCGAGTTCATTTCCTCGTGCCAATGCTCGAAGGTCACCGAAATATTTCTCAACTGAGTGGCTTCCTCACTCAGGCGCTCGATACGCTGGGCGATATCGCTACGGAACTGGCGTTGCGACTCTTGCAGATCAGCGGCCATTTGCCGATCGGCATGGGCCGCCATCTCCGCCGTTGCTTTTTCTGCGGCCAGGGCTTCGTTAAGCGACTGATTGTCGGCTTCAAGCTGACCTAAACGGGCTTCAATGGCCAGTTTTTGGCTGGTTACGGTCGACAGCTCAAATGCCATCAAATTTCTTTCCTGCTGCAAGTCGTCCTGCGCTTGCCGGTGGCTATCGTTAAACCCGGCAAGCTGCTTTTGATGGCTGGTTTTGGCCCGGGCGTTAGCCAATAGCCAGGTAGCCAGGCCAACGACGGGCAGGGCGATCAGGGTGTATTCGGGTAGCAATTTAAGCCTTGGCGAGTTGGGTGAGTGCAAGCGCCGGCAGCAAGCGACCGCTCTTGTCGGGTGCAAGCTCGGTAAATGCGCCGCTAGCGACGGGTTTTACCGCCGCCGTCGGCTGGCTCATGACGGCAAACTTGGCCGGCAGGCGAATGATGGTTTCAAATTGACGGAATTCAGCACCGATATTGGCATCGGTCAGAGACAGTTTGATCTCGCCACCTTCGCGCTTGATGAAGCTTTGTACTGCATCCATCCCGACGCCGCGCCCGGAAACCTCGGTGACTGCACTGGCGGTTGAAAAGCCGGCAGCAAAGATCATGTCGGCGACCATTTCATCGGCGACTGCTTCGCCCTCGCTCAGCAAGCCGCGTGACCTGGCTTTCTGGCGGATGTAGCCCAGCGCCAGGCCTTTGCCATCATCCTTGAGGAGGAACTCCAGATGCTCTTTGTTGAGTGCCAATTCGAGCTGAATCCTGCCCGCTGCCGGCTTGCCCTGAGCAATGCGCACCGCCGCCGGTTCGAGGCCGTGATCCAGCGAATTGCGATAAAGGTGCATGAACACGTTGCGCAAGAGATCGGTGATTTGATTGCGAATTTGAATACCGTGATCAACCACTGACAGGCTGGGCGGCTCTTTGCCCAATTCTTTGGCCAAGGCCGGCAGAGAATCAAAGACGCCATCGAGAATCTCTTGCGCCGGTTCGGTGCCGATCAGATTCAACTCGGCTTCCAGCATCTGGAGGGTTGCCACCAGCACTGCCGGGTGGCAGGCGATGAAATCAAAGTGCGCCAAATTGGCCAGCATGCGGTCGAGCTGGGCGCGCTCGATCATCACGTATTTCTCGGCGCTGCCACGGCGGCCCGGGCCTTTGCGCCCGAGTTTGTGCTCGTTGATAGCGGCGTATTCTTCAATACTTTGGGCGACACCTTCCAACTGGCTGAGCAGGGCGGCTTGATCAAATACGGCAGCGCTGTCTTTGCGCAATTCGTCGTAAGCCTGTTCTGCTTCATGGACGATGTTGGTCAGATGCAGCAAGCCGTAAGTCCGCGCATTGCCCTTGATCGTGTGCATGTTGCGGAAGAGCTGGGTGATCAACTCAGGATCTTTGTCGCTGGCGGTTTTGAGGAGCGCCTCGTTATCGGCCACAAACTGGCGGGCACTGGTGACAAAATCGGCGAACTTTTCCTGGTTGACCTTGAGAATCTGGCCGATCAGTTCCAGTTCACGCTTCTGGTGCGCCGCCTCGATTTCCAGTTGGCGCAATTCGGTGATATCACGCACGCACACCATGATTTTTTCGACAGTATCGGAGTCGTCACAGATCGGTGCCCACGTCAGGTCAAGGCATTTGATCCGACCATCAGGCATCGGCTTGGTGAATTCGCTCACCAGCAGGTGGGCATTCATTTCGTAATTCATCAAATCTTCACCGATGCAGGCAGCGAGTGTTGCCTCGATTTGTGATAGAGCATCGGTGCCAACGCTGCTGTTGTTAAAAATCAGCGCCAGTGCCGGCTTGCCTGAGAGCGCCTCCTGCTCGAAGATCTTTTCCAGAAAGGCTGAATACTCGGGGTGAATCATCCCGCTACCATCGACCGTCATAATGCCCTGCGGCAGGTTTTGCAGCATGGCATGGATATCGTTGGTTTTTTCATGCAACTGGGTTGTACGTTCGGCGAGGTTTTCCACCATCAGGTTGAATTGCTTGCCGACTTCGCCGATCTCGTCACGGGAAGAAACTTCAACGCGTGCACTCAAATCGCCCGAAGCCATGATCGCCACCGCATCAGACAGACCGTTGAGACCACGCATGATGGAGATATAGGCGGCAACAAAAGTTGCCAGCAGCACGATCAACAATCCAAGAATGGTGGCAAAAATCGCGTTGCGCTGATTTTGAAGTGCCGACAAACGTTCGCTGAGCAAGGTATCTGCATCGCTGAATACGATTCCGGATACGGCCAGCGTTTCCTTCAATGCGTTGTTGGTGATGTCGAGGAAGGCCAGCGGCGTGAGGTCATAGTCCGAAGTATCCAACATTTTGATCGTCATCATTTCCTGCACGACCAGATAAGCAGTATTCAAGCGGCTACCCGAATCATCCAGTGTCGCTGCAAAGCGTGGGTTGTCACGGGTAACCTTGCCAAGCACGCCCATGCTCCACTGCACCAAAACATCAAAATTGCCGCGCAACAGGGTTAGATCAAGACGGGCACGGTTTTTGACCCGCTTTTTGACCAGCACCGAGGCACCAATGCTGGCACTTTTGCCTGTGGTATCAATCAATTCAGGAACCTGGGCGGTCAGAATGTCGATCAGGCGGCTGCTGGCAGTGTCGTTGTCCACCAGCAGGCCGGCGCTCTCATTGAGCTTGTCGAGTTCATTGCGGAAATCGCTGGTAATTTTGAGCTGAAGCTCACCCAGGGCGTCGCTGTCGGTCAAAACACCAATTTGTTTGATGTCGGCTTTCAAGCTATCCAACCAAACCGGATTGGCCGTTAGTTTGCCGGCAAAGTGGCCATGCTGGGCGATCTCGGCCTGCAACTGATTGAGCGCGATAGTGGTCTCTGCTTCATTGCGCAGTGACAGCGCTTGCATGGTTTCGTCACCATCACGGTAGGCACGGCTGGCTGCCAGGTATTGATGGATTTTGGCGATCAAGTTAAGCGCAGGAATCTGTATCGACAGCGCCTCACGTTCCTGTTGCAGCTTGGTGACCCGCTCATTGATACCACTCAGGATCAAACCCAGGGCAATAAGCAGTGGAACGCCAAAAATAATGGCCGTCACCCTCAGTTTGTTGCGAAAGGAAAGGTGACCGACAGCGCGAACAATGGGCTCAAGAAGCTTCATGAAAGATGACCTGAAACGAAAGTCATCATCCTATTTAGCCGATGTTGCAGTGCGATTACGGCCAAGTTAAGTTCAGGTGTCGGGGGCTGATTGCCCCATGAGGCGTACTACCGGATCACTGACGGTCGCGCTTCAGTGCTATCAGATTTTGGTCACCAGCAATTGATCAATCTTGTGATTATCAACATCCAGCACCTCGAAGCGGAAGCCGGCGTGATCAACGCTCTCGGTCGGGCGCGGCACTTTGCGCAATACGTACATCAGAAAACCGGCAATGGTTTCAAATTGATCATCATGCGGAAACGGGTCGATATTCAGCGCCGCTTCAAGATCGCCGACCGGGGTCATGCCATCGACCAGCCAGGAGTTTTCATCGCGCCGGATGATCTGTTCTTCACTCATCGCCACCATTGAATTGCCCATCAAGGTGCTGGTCACGTCATTGAGCGTAATCAGGCCGACAATCAGCGCGTATTCATTGA
>JAQTZQ010000069.1 GCA_028687645.1 Rhodocyclaceae bacterium | reverse complement strand
TAAAGGATGTTCCGGCTGATCAGGTAGTGGATATCATTTTCCAGCAAAAAGCACTGGACATGCGCAAAAACGGGAATGTGATTTTGATTGCCCCGCGCGACGAAATAGCAACCAAGGAAAAGCTTGAATTTGAATCGAAGCAACAAATTAGTAATCTTGAACCAATAAAGCTGGAGAGCATTGGCTTGAATTATCTAAAGGCTGAGAATGTGGTGAAGTTATTGCTAGGCTCAGGAGGCGACAACGGAACACGTATTCTTAGCAAGCGAGGTAGTGTTTCTTCAGAATCGACATCAAATAAGATTTTCGTTAATGATACGCCAGCAAAACTTGATGAAATCCGAGGACTGATCAAAACAATTGATGTAGGCTCTCGGCAGGTGATGATTGAGGCTCGCGTCGTGGAGGCTAACGATAGCTTTAACCGTGATCTCGGGGCCAAAGTTAATTTTCTAAATACTACAAACCAAAGAGTGGCTGGTTCGGGAGTTTATGTTGGAGGTGGTTCGTACAGTCCAGTTGGACAGGTCGCCAATAAGGTTGTGGATGTAAATCTGCCTGCATATTCGAATGCGGGTGGTGCATTGTCGTTTTCTCTCTTTAATCAAGCTTTTTCGAGAATTTTAAACGTGGAATTGGCGGCGCTTGAGGCTGATGGCGCTGGAAAGGTGGTGTCCAGTCCCAGGGTATTAACCATAAATAATGTAAAAGCTATAATAAAAGACGGTACGCAAGTGCCAATTGCGATACCAGGCAAAAATGGTGAAGCTCCAGCGCCTTCTTTTAAAGATGCAACACTTACACTCGAAGCAACACCCCAAATTACGCCGGACGGCACGATTAAAATGAAATTGCTGATTAGGAAGGATGATGCTGACTATACCAGAACCGATGTCTATGGAAATCCAGCCATTAAAACCTCTGTCGTGGAAACAGAAGTCGTAGTTGAAAATGGTGGCACTATAGTTATAGGTGGTGTCTATAAGACAGAAAATGCAGCCAATAATCAAAAGGTACCCTTCCTTGGCGACCTGTGGGGAATTGGCTGGCTTTTCAAGGTGAATTCAAAAGACTCTACCCGAAGAGAGTTATTGGTATTTATTACCCCCAAGGTACTTGATGAGCGATTGAATTTTAGGTGATGGATTTTTCAAGGTTCGGGCCGGAATTCCGGCCCTTTTTTTGTTCTCCAATCCATCGTATACAATCACTTCGTGTTCACGACTCAAAACATCTATCTGGTAGGTTTGATGGGCGCTGGCAAGACGACGGTTGGTCGCCAGCTCGCCCGGCGTCTTGGCCGTCCGTTTTTCGATTCCGATCATGAAATCGTGGCAAGGACGGGCGTTGCCATACCCACCATATTTGAGATCGAGGGTGAGGAAGGGTTTCGTCGCCGTGAAGCGCAGACAATTGCTGAATTGACCTCAGGCTCGGGGATTGTCATGGCGACCGGTGGTGGTGTTGTCTTGAATCCAGAAAACCGACGTTTGCTGCACGACACCGGCTGGACGGTTTACCTCAATGTTCCGCCCGCGCTCCTCTATGAACGGACACGGCATGATCGCAATCGGCCACTCTTGCGTGTGCCCGATCCGTTGGCGAAGCTGGAAGAGCTGCATGCCGCGCGTGATCCGCTCTATCGTGAGGCGGCACACATCACGATAGAGGGTGGGCGGCTGGTTGCGTCCGGGATTGTTCAGTATTTATTAAGAGAGTTCAGCCACATATGCAAACCTTGACCGTCTCGCTCGGTGAGCGCTCTTATCCCATTCATGTCGGAACTGACTTGCTGTCGCGTGCTGAGTTGCTGCTGCCTCATTTAAAGCAGAAAAAAGTGTTGGTTGTCACCAACACCACGGTAGCGCCACTCTATCTTGATCGACTGATGGCGACTCTCACTGGTGCAGGGGTATCCGCGTTGTCAGTGGTATTGCCCGATGGTGAGCAATATAAAACCTGGGAAACCCTGAATCTGATTTTTGATGCCTTGCTGGGCGCGCATTGTGAGCGTAGCACCACCTTGATCGCGCTGGGCGGCGGGGTGATCGGTGATATGGGAGGCTTTGCCGCTTCCTGTTATCAGCGCGGTATGCCCTTCATTCAGGTGCCTACCACGCTGTTGTCGCAGGTTGATTCCTCGGTAGGGGGCAAGACAGCGATTAATCACCCGCTAGGTAAAAATATGGTGGGTGCTTTCTATCAGCCGCAATTGGTACTGGCGGATATTTCAACGCTGGATACCTTGCCGGATCGTGAGTTGTGCGCCGGGTTGGCTGAGGTCATTAAATATGGGTTGATTCGCGACCCTGATTTTTTTGTCTGGCTTGAGGCGAATGTTGAGAGTTTATTGGCTCGCGATCGGGAGGCGCTGGCCTTTGCGGTGAATCGCTCCTGCAGCAATAAAGCCGAAGTTGTTGCTAATGACGAACGCGAAACTGGCGAGCGTGCCTTGCTCAATCTCGGCCATACGTTTGGCCATGCGATAGAGACAGGGATGGGTTACGGTGAGTGGCTGCATGGCGAAGCTGTTTCGGCAGGCACGCTCATTGCGTTGGAATTGTCGCGGCGAATGGGGTTGCTTACGGTCGACGACGTTTTCAGGGTCAAAAATTTGTTTGTTCGTGCCGGTTTGCCAGTGTGTGGGCCGAAGCTGGGTGCGGCACGATATCTTGAGTTGATGCGGCACGACAAGAAGGTGCAAGACGGCAAATTGCGCCTGGTCTTGCTCAAGGGCATCGGGCAGGCGGTGATTTCGGATGCCGCCAGAGAATCCGATATTCTTGATGCGATCGATGCCTCGTGCACCTGAACGGTGAATTTGTCGTCTGACTGACCCGGAATGGTGCGTCGCAGCATCTTGAATCGATAGGGGTTTGCCAGTATATTTCGTGGTTGCCTAAAATTTTGCAGAGGTCGGAGTGATTGTTCATGCTTCCGGCTTTTTTCATCGTCAGCCAGGTGATGGCTGACTTATCTGAAGGAATGCGTGTGATGGAATCGGCTGTACCTGACCGGCAGGGTATGTACGACCCGGCCAACGAGCATGATGCTTGCGGCGTGGGCTTTGTAGCTCATTTCAAAGGACAAAAGAGCCATAACATTGTCGAGCAGGGTTTGTTGATCCTGAAAAACCTCGACCATCGTGGCGCGGTGGGTGCTGACCCATTGCAGGGCGACGGTGCCGGCATTCTGATTCAGATTCCGGATCAGTTTTATCGTGAAGAAATGGCCAAGCAGGGTGTGGAATTGCCTCCGCTCGGTGAATACGGAGTCGGCATGGTCTTCCTGCCGCAGGAGGCTGCATCGCGCTATGCCTGCATTGAAGAAATTGAGCGCTCGGTCAAGGCAGAGGGCCAGGTCTTGCTTGGCTGGCGCCAAGTGCCGGTCAATCGCGAGATGCCGATGTCGCCGACAGTGCGAGACAAAGAGCCGGTTATTTGCCAGGTATTTATTGGCCGTGGTGCCGATGTCTTTGTTACTGATGCGCTGGAGCGCAAACTGTATATCATTCGTCGTCGTGCCGCCAATGCGATCAAGTCACTGAAGTTGAAGCACGGCCAGGAGTTTTATGTGCCGTCGCTATCTGCTCGCACCGTTAATTACAAAGGCTTGTTGTTGGCGACACAGGTTGGCGTCTATTTTCTCGACCTGCAAGACAAGCGCACGACCTCGGCTTTGGCGCTGGTGCATCAGCGTTTCTCGACCAATACCTTCCCCACTTGGGATCTGGCTCACCCCTTCCGCTACATCGCTCACAATGGCGAGATCAACACAGTGCGCGGCAACGTCAACTGGTTCAAGGCACGCGAGCAGGCGATTTCCTCCCCGATCCTTGGTGATGATCTGAAAAAAGTCTGGCCGCTGCATTATCCGGGGCAGTCCGACTCTGCCTCTTTCGACAATGCGCTCGAATTGCTGGTCATGGGCGGCTACTCGATGGCGCAGGCGATGATGCTGATGATCCCGGAAGCCTGGGAAAAGCATACGACGATGGACGAAAATCGTCGCGCCTTCTACGAATATCACGCAGCGATGATGGAGCCATGGGATGGCCCGGCCGCTGTGGCCTTTACCGATGGCCGCCAGATTGGCGCGACGCTCGACCGGAATGGATTGCGTCCGGCGCGTTACCTGGTGACCGATGATGACCTCGTGGTCATGGCTTCCGAATCCGGCGTGTTGCCGATTCCGGAAAAGAAAATTGTCAAAAAATGGCGCTTGCAACCGGGCAAAATGTTCCTGATCGACATGGAGCAGGGCCGTATCATCGATGACAAGGAATTGAAAGACTCGCTGGCCAGAGCCAAGCCCTATCGTGAATGGATCGAGAAGATTCGAATCCGTCTTGACGAAGTGCCGGCGGCAGAAGAAAAGACGGCTGATGCACCTGCCTCGCTCCTCGATCGCCAACAGGCTTTTGGCTACACGCAGGAGGACATCAAGGTCATTCTTGAGCCGATGCTGGAAAGTGGTGAAGAGCCGACGGGTTCCATGGGTAGTGACTCGGCGCTGCCAATCTTGTCAGCCAAGAACAAGACGCTGTACACCTACTTCAAACAATTGTTTGCTCAGGTGACCAATCCGCCGATTGATCCGATTCGTGAAGAACTGGTCATGTCGCTGGTGTCTTTCGTCGGCCCGAAGCCGAATTTGCTCAATACTACTGACATTAATCCGCCGATTCGTCTGGAAGTGGCGCAGCCGATCTTGACAGCCACTGATATGGAGAAACTGCGCCATATCCACAAATACACCTCGGGCAAGCTCAGTTCGTTTGAGTTGGATATTTGCTATCCGCTGGCCTGGGGTAAGGCGGGTGTAGAGGCTCGTCTGGCATCTCTGGCCGCAGATGCTGAAGATGCCGTGCGCTCAGGTGCCAATATTCTGATCGTCTCTGATCGCAAGCTTGATGAGGCTCACGTCGCTATCCCGGCACTGCTGGCGACGTCGGCAATTCATCAACACTTGGTGAAACAAGGTTTGCGCACCAGTACCGGTCTGGTTGTTGAAACCGGCTCCGCCCGAGAAACCCATCATTTTGCGTTGCTCGGTGGTTACGGTGCTGAAGCGGTACACCCTTACCTCGCCCTTGAAACCATTGAAAGTTTTGCCAAGGGTGATGCTGGAAAAGCCGAAAAATTCGTTAAAAATTACGTCAAGGCAATCGGTAAGGGTTTGATGAAGGTCATGTCGAAAATGGGCATTTCGACCTACATGTCATACACTGGCGCGCAGATTTTTGAAGCCATCGGCCTGCAAAAAGATTTTGTCGAAAAATACTTTACCGGTACCCCGTCCAACATCGAGGGTATAGGCATCTTTGAGGTGGCTGATGAGGCGATTCGCCAGCACAACGAGGCGTTCTCGGCCGATCCGGTGTTGGCGACCATGCTCGATGCCGGTGGCGAGTACAACTATCGTATTCGTGGCGAAGAGCATATGTGGACGCCAGATACGATTGCCAAGTTGCAGCACTCGACCCGTTCTGGCCAGTACGAGACCTACAAGGAATACGCCAAGCTGATCAACGATCAGACCAAGCGTCACCTCACCCTGCGCGGTTTGTTCGAGTTCAAGCCGGTCGGCAATGCCATCCCGCTGGAAGAAGTCGAATCGGCCAAGGAAATCGTCAAGCGTTTTGCCACGGGTGCGATGTCGCTCGGTTCGATCTCGACCGAGGCGCATTCAACCCTGTCAATTGCCATGAACCGTATCGGCGGCAAGTCGAATACCGGTGAAGGCGGCGAAGATGCCAAGCGTTTCGCGCCGGTCAAGGGCGGCACCATGTTGTCCGACGTCATTGGCAAGAGCCGCATCGAGCGCGATTTGCAATTGCAGGAAGGTGATTCTCTGCGCTCGGCGATCAAGCAGGTGGCTTCGGGTCGCTTTGGCGTGACGACTGAATATCTGGTCAATGCCGATCAGATTCAGATCAAGATGGCCCAAGGCGCCAAGCCGGGCGAAGGTGGTCAGTTGCCGGGCCACAAAGTGTCCGAATACATCGGCTTCCTGCGTCATTCAGTGCCGGGCGTTGGTCTGATTTCACCGCCGCCACACCATGATATTTACTCGATTGAAGACTTGGCCCAGCTGATTCACGATCTCAAGAACGCCAATTCAAGGGCTTCGATCTCGGTCAAGCTGGTTTCTGAAGTCGGCGTTGGAACGGTTGCCGCCGGTGTCGCCAAGGCCAAGGCGGATCACGTCGTGATCGCCGGTTTTGATGGCGGTACGGGCGCTTCGCCGCAGTCTTCGATCAAGCATGCCGGTACGCCGTGGGAGCTGGGTCTGGCTGAAACTCAGCAAACCCTGGTGCTTAACCGTTTGCGTTCGCGGATTCGGGTGCAGGTCGATGGTCAGATGAAAACCGGGCGCGACGTCGTCATCGGCGCGTTGCTCGGTGCTGACGAGTTCGGCTTTGCGACTGCACCGCTGGTGGTTGAAGGCTGCGTCATGATGCGCAAGTGTCACCTGAATACCTGCCCGGTCGGCGTTGCCACGCAAGATCCGACGCTGCGCAAGCGCTTTACCGGCCAGCCGGAACATGTCGTCAATTACTTCTTCTTCGTTGCCGAGGAAGTGCGCGAAATCATGGCATTGCTGGGTATTCGCAAGTTTGACGACCTCGTCGGTCGTGCCGATTTGCTGAACACGCGTCCAGGCATTGAGCACTGGAAGGCCAAGGGTCTGGATTTCACCAAGGTGTTTTACCAGCCTAATGTGCCGGCTGATGTTTCACGTCGCCATACTGAAACTCAGGATCACGGGCTGGACAAGGCACTGGATCACAAGTTGATCAAGGAAGCCAAACAGGCGCTGGAAAAAGGTCAGAAGGTTCAGATCGAAACCAGCATCATCAACGTCAATCGTACCTGCGGCACCATGCTGTCGGGCGAAGTGGCGCGCCGTTACGGCAACGATGGTTTACCGGACGACACCATTCACATCAAGCTGACCGGTACGGCGGGCCAGGCTTTCGGTGCTTTCCTTGCTAAAGGGGTGACGCTGGAATTGACTGGCGAAGGTAACGATTACGTCGGCAAAGGTTTGTCGGGCGGGCGCATCATTATCAAGCCAAGCCCAGATTTCCGTGGCAAAACTGAGGAGAACATCATTGTCGGCAACACCGTCATGTACGGCTCAACCGATGGTGAAGCCTTCCTTGCGGGGGTTGGCGGTGAGCGTTTTGCGGTGCGTAACTCCGGCGGCACGGCGGTGGTCGAAGGTGTGGGTGACCACGGCTGCGAATACATGACCGGCGGTACGGTGGCTGTGCTGGGCATGACCGGGCGCAACTTTGCGGCGGGTATGTCGGGCGGTATTGCTTACGTTTTTGACGAAGATGGCAGCTTCAAGAGCCGTGCCAATCTGGCCCAAGTAGCGCTGGAAAAAGTATTGCCGGCCAGTCGTCAGACGGGTGAGCCGCTGCATAACGGCATTGAGGACGAGACGCAACTGAAGGAATTGGTCACGCGTCATATTGAATACACCGGTAGCAAGAACGCCAAGGCAATTCTGGCTAACTGGGATGCCAGCCGCGAGAAATTCGTTAAAGTTTATCCGCATGAGTATAAGCGCGCCCTGACCGAAATGGCCGCTGCTGCAACCAAGGAGGCCGCATAATGGGTAAGCCGACAGGGTTCATGGAGTTCGAGCGCCTTTCCGAGGGTTACGATCCCGTTGAAAAACGCCTGAAGCATTACAAGGAATTCGTCCATACGCTGAACGATGAGGACGCCAAGACGCAAGGCGCACGCTGCATGGATTGTGGCATTCCGTTCTGCAATAATGGCTGTCCGGTAAATAACATCATTCCCGACTGGAATGATCTGGTTTATCGCGGCAACTGGAAGCAGGCGCTGGAAGTGCTTCACTCCACCAACAACTTCCCCGATTTCACGGGCCGAATTTGCCCCGCGCCTTGCGAAGCTGCTTGTACGCTCGCCTTTAACGCTGCACCCGTTGGTATCAAGTCGATTGAGCATTTCATTATCGACAAGGGTTGGGAGATGGGCTGGGTTGTCCCTAAACCGCCCAAGTCAAAAACCGACAAGAAAATTGCTGTGGTCGGTTCTGGCCCGGCCGGTCTGGCCGCTGCGCAACAACTGGCACGGGTTGGCCATGACGTAACCGTGTTTGAGAAGAGCGACCGTCTGGGCGGCCTGCTGGCTTACGGCATTCCTGACTTCAAGCTGGAAAAGACGGTGGTTGATCGCCGTGTGGCCCAGATGGAAGCCGAGGGCGTGACCTTCAAAACCAAAGTCGTCATTGGCTCCAAGGACATCCCGACCGGGATCAATAACGATGCAACAGAATTTGTCTCACCAGAGCAGTTGACCGCAACATTTGACGCCGTGATTCTGGCCGCCGGCGCTGAAGTGCCGCGTGATCTGCCGGTGCCGGGGCGTGAGTTGAAAGGTATTTACGCGGCGCTGGAGTTCCTGATTCCGCAGAACAAGGAAGTTCAGCAGGGCAAGGCCAATCCAATCAACGTCAAGGGCAAGCATGTCATCGTAATTGGTGGCGGCGATACCGGTTCTGATTGCGTCGGCACCTCCAATCGTCATGGTGCTGCATCAATCACTCAGTTTGAACTGATGCCGACGCCGCCGGAAGAAGAAAACAAGGCACTGACCTGGCCGTATTGGCCGTACAAGCTGCGTACCTCGTCTTCACATGATGAAGGTTGCACGCGTGACTTTGCGGTGGCGACCAAAGGCTTTGTCGATGATGGCAAGGGCAATGTCAAGGCACTCAAAGCCGTTCGTCTGGACTGGAAAGACGGCAAGATGAGCGAAGTGGCCGGTTCCGAGTTTGAACTGCCGTGCGACAACGCCTTTCTCGCGATGGGCTTTACCAACCCGGTGGGCAGCTTGCTGGATGCTTTTGGTGTCGAGAAAGACAGCCGCGCCAATGCCAAGGCGACGACCGACGGTGACGGTTGTTACGCCACCAATGTCGCCAAGGTATTTGCTGCCGGCGACGTGCGTCGTGGTCAATCATTGGTTGTTTGGGCGATCCGCGAAGGCCGTCAGGCGGCTCGCGAGGTTGATAACTTCCTGATGGGTTGTACGACCTTGCCGCGCTAAAGTTTGATGCAATGAGCAAGAAATAAGGCGGCCCGCGAGGTCGCCTTATTTTTGTCGGGTAAGATTGCAGCGTCGAAATGCGAGGTGATTGATATGGGTTTGCCACAAAGCAAGAAGGGATTCGACATGGCTGCGTATATGGCTTGGGAAGAATCGCAAGTCGAGCGCCATGAGTTTCTGAATGGCGAGGTTTTTGCCATGTCAGGTGGATCGGATGCGCATTACACAATTTTGGGGAATCTTTTTTCCCTAAGCAAGACTGCCCTGCGAAAAGGTCCGTGCAGAGCGTTTGTCTCCGGCATGCAACTAAAAATCGAGACTGCCGATGCCGTGCTCTACCCGGATGTTTTTGTCACCTGCGACCCGCGTGATCGAACTGATGCCGCGATGCTGGCCAAGTCGCATCCGCGCTTTGTCGCTGAGGTGCTTTCGCCATCAACCGGCGCTTATGACCGGGGTCGCAAGTTCGAACTCTATCAATGCATTCCCGAGTTACAGGAATATTGGTTGATCGAGCAGGATCGCCAGCATGCCGATTTATTTCGCAAAAATGCGGAAGGTTTTTGGGTGCTGCATCCTCTTGGTCCCGATGATGTCATTGAATTGATGAGCCTTGATCTTCGTTTGCCGCTGCTTGAATTGTACGAAGACGTCAGCTTTGTCCCGGAAAATGAAGTCGTCGCCACTATTTAATCCACTAAAACACTGGAAATACCAAGCATGAACATCGTCATCCTCGCTGCTGGCCAAGGCAAGCGCATGCATTCGAATCTGCCCAAAGTTTTGCACCCCGTTGCCGGCAAGGCACTTGCCCAACATGTCATTGACACCGCGCGCAGTCTTGCGCCGGAGAAAATGGTCGTGGTTTACGGTCATGGTGGCGAAGTCGTACGGTCAACGCTGAATTCAGCCGATATTTTGTGGGCCAAACAAGAGCCGCAACTCGGAACCGGGCACGCGGTTGCTCAGGCTTTGCCTGAAATTTCAGCGATGGGCCAGACCTTGGTGCTTTACGGTGACGTGCCGCTAACCAAGGCCTCAACGCTCAAGCGCTTATTGCAGGCCGGCAAAGATGGTTTGTCGATTCTGACCGTCAATCTGCTTAATCCGGCAGGTTATGGCCGCATCGTTCGCGATGCCGCCGGCCAAGTGCAGCGCATCGTCGAGGAAAAAGATGCGACACCAGAAGAAAAACTGATTTGCGAGGTGAATACTGGAATCATGGTCATTCCTTCCAGCCACCTGGCAGACTGGCTGGGGCGTTTGTCCAACAAGAATGCCCAGGGCGAGTATTACCTGACCGATGTGGTGGCCCTGGCGGTGGCAGAGGGCGTACCGATTCATACGGCGCAGCCGGATGGTGAATGGGAAGTACTGGGCGTCAATAGCAAGGTGCAGCTGGCCGAGCTTGAGCGCGTGCATCAACGTAATCTGGCTGATGCCATGCTGGTTGGCGGGGTGCGCCTGGCCGATCCGAATCGTATCGATGTGCGCGGTGAACTTGGCTATGGCCGCGATGTATTTATCGATGTCGGTTGCGTTTTTGAAGGCAAGGTCGAATTGGGTGATGCGGTCGAAGTTGGCCCTTATTGTGTGCTGAAAAATGTGAAAGTGGGCGCAGGAACGCGTATCGCCGCTTTTTGCCATTTTGAGGATGCAGTGATTGGCCCGGATGGCGTCCTTGGCCCCTACGCCCGTCTGCGCCCCGGCACTGAACTGGGCCCGGAAGTCCATATCGGCAATTTCGTTGAAGTTAAAAAGAGCAAGATAGGCGCGCAATCCAAGGCCAACCATCTGGCCTACATCGGCGATGCGGAAATTGGCCAGCGTGTGAATGTCGGTGCTGGCACCATCACCTGCAATTACGACGGCGCCAACAAACACCTGACCATCATCGAGGACGACGTATTTATTGGTTCCGATACGCAACTCGTTGCGCCGGTTAGAGTGGGTCGCGGGGCGACGCTGGGAGCAGGAACGACGCTGACGAAAGATGCGCCTCCTGATGCCTTGACGGTGTCACGAGCCAAGCAAATCAGCCTGACTGGTTGGGTGCGGCCACAAAAGATCATGTCATCCTGACTGAATGAACAGTAAAGTGATTGAGCGAAGATCCTTTTGAGGCAAAATTTTGACCACTTATCAGTTACTCTAAGTTTTCGTATAAATTCGTTATACGATCAGTCCAGCAACAAAAGTTTTCGGAGTCTCCAATGACCGACATGTTGAAAAAACGCAATATATCTATATCCGGTTTCACTCTAATCGAAATTTTGATCGTAATTGCTATTCTGGGCATTCTGGCCGCTATCGCTGTGCCGTCATATAACGAGTACATATTGAAAGCAAAATTGCCCGAGGCATTTAATATGCTCTCAGAGGGGCGGGTCAAGATGGAGCAGTTGTTTCAGGATAATCGTCGTTATGCCACAGTAGTGGACGGGGTGGTTTGTCCGCCTGCAGTCGCCACTACTTTGGACGACGGTGCCAAGTACTTCACTATTAGCTGCGCAGTTGTCGCGAAAACAGCTGCTACAGATGAATCCTACACAATAACTGCAACGGGAGTTGCGGGTTCCCCGACAGCGAATTTCGCCTACACCATAAATAACCTCAATGTTAGGACCACTACTTCGACTTACTGGGGAAATACCAGCACAACTTGCTGGGTATCAAATCCATCGGGCGGGTGTTATTGATGCCCACTCGCTTTCCTCGTGGTTTTTCGTTAATCGAATTATTGGCTTCGCTTGCTATCTTAGGGATATTGACTATGCTTGCGATCCCAAATTTCAAAAATTGGATAGCGAATACGCAAGTTAGGAATATGGCGGAATCTATCCAAAACGGTCTGCAATTGGCGCAACGGGAAGCTGCCTCAAGAAATGGGTCTGTGTCGCTAAATTTTGTTAGTGATACAACCCCAACCTGCACATCCCCTACTCTGATAAGTGCCGGGCCAAATTGGGTTATCTGCTCAGGCACCAAGTTACTATCACAGAATATCGGCAACAGCGGTAGTGGTACAGCTGTTATTACTTCGACATTCGACTCGATAGCATTTGATGGGTTGGGCCAAACTAATCTTGCTGCTGCGGCCACCATAAATCTAACGAGCACCTCTGGTGCCTGTGAAACTGCCAGCACCCCCGGCATTCGTTGTCTGAATGTGCTTATCTCGATGGGCGGCAAGGTACGCCTCTGCGATCCATTGCTGTCGGCAGGCGATCCCTCAGCCTGTAGCTGAGTCTAAAGTGAGCAATTTAATGTCAATTAACCAACTTCGCAATTTAAGGCGCGATCAATCTGGTGTTGTGATTTTAGAAGGGTTAGTTGCTGTTTTTATATTTACGATTGGTATTCTTGGTTTGGTCGGCATGCTTGCCGCATCGCTCAAAAACGTTTCAGAGGCACAATACCGAACAGATGCCGCGTTCCATGCCGATAGTTTGCTGGCGCAACTTAGGGTGGCCGACCCAGGAACCCGAGCTATTGATTTTGCGTCACCGAGTGGAACTTCTTTTGTTACGTGGAAGGGCAGGATTACGTCTGGGGAGAATGCGCTCCCAGGCTCTTCGAAAACCGCACTTTTACCGACAGTGGTATTCACTGGAGCCAATAGTCGGACTGTAACAGTAACGATCCAATGGCAAGCGCAAAACGACACAAATGTTCGCAATTACATCGTTGAAACTGCACTGGAGTAATTGAATATGTCAGATTGCAGACACAAAACACAACAAGCTTTAATGCGAGGAACATCGCTGGTTGAGCTCTTGATTGGTATGGTAATTGCTTTGCTTGCTTCGATTGTGATTTTTCAGGTATTCAGTGTCAGTGAGTCCTACAAGCGCTCCACCACAGGAGGGAGTGATGCTCTTCAAAGTGGTGGGTTTTCAGCCTTCGCCCTGAGTCGGGTTATTGGTCTAGGGGGGGCGGGCTTTGTTTCTACCCCAGGTGCAGTGGGGTGTGCGTTGGGTGTTTTTCGTGGAACAACACAGCTATTCGGGCAGGGCGCTTCCCCCTACAGAACCACAACGGCCTTGCCTGCGCCATTCGAGGCTGCCATTAATTTTAAAGTTAGGCTCGCCCCCGTTCTGATTGTTGCTGGAGCGGATGCAAATACACCGGATATCATTATGGTGATGGCGGGTCACCACCCTTCGATGGGACGGCACAATTGGGTTCTTTCGCAGGCGGTCGACAGTATCACCTTAGCGGACAGTAGCGTTGTCGGTATTAATAATTCGAAAGATAGCGCTAACGTAGCGCAACACGATCTCCTGCTTGCTATTGATCAAGATCCGGGATCAGGGCGTGGCGCAAATACCACCTGCGACATTGCCGAAGCCGTTGAAAGCCCTTCTGCAACAGCCCCCTTCGCGGTTCCGAACCCCGTGTTACTAAGTACGGGGGCCAATTTTAGCGGACCGAATAGATTCAAGAGCGCAAGCAACTACTATTCAACCTCACTGCTGGTAGCCAATCTCGGTCCTGTTTCAGCAACAGCACCTTCGCCAAGTACTAGCCCTCAGTTTGTATTGCTGGGCGTAGGAAATGATGGGACAACGCCGAATTCGCTACTTTCGCTCAATATGATTACAGGCTTTAACCCTGTGGGGGGAGGTGGCTGGGTGCCACAAAGTCTCGCTGACAACATCGTTTCAATTAAAGCCATTTACGGCGTTGCAGGCACGCCACTCGCACCAAACGTCAGTTCCTGGGTGGATCCGACGGGTGGAACGTGGGGGGCTGCGGCTCTTTCAGCCAACCGGGACAATCTCCTCAGGATTCGGGCAATTCGGTTGGCAGTTATTGCCCGTAACGCGCAGCCTGAGAAAGCTGCGGATACTTCTACTGCTGGGAACGCGGGTTTTTCTCCTGCCACCTTTACACTTTTTGGCGATACCAGTGTCAGTAAGTCTGTCACCAATCCTGACAGGCATTATCGATATAAGATTTTCGACATCACAATTCCCCTGCGCAATATGGTTCTAATGACCCAAAACCCCTGAGGATATGATGAAAATCCACACTACTCCTCTTTTGATATCGCCAATAAAACCATTACGTGAGAGTCAACGCGGGGTTGTCCTGTTGGTGGCGCTCATCGTGCTCGTGACGATGTCTTTGGCCTCCGTGGCATTGTTCCGATCGGCCGACACTGCAAACCTCATCGCGGGCAATCTGGCATTTAAACAGGGTGCGCTCAACGCGACTGAACTCGGTGTTGCCAAGGCTATCGAAAAATTTGATACCACCGCAAGTGGATCAACTCTTTCCGCTGACACTGCGACCCACACTGATTTGGCGACAAGTTGCTATAAAGCGCAAACTTTCAGCCCCGCAGAAATGGATTATAGAGGGGTGCCTCGTTTGCTGGTGGACCCAACATCGGCGCAATCGCCGTTCACTGTCAAGTTTGACTCGACTTATGCAAATTGCAAATTCATAAACAGCAATGGCGAAGAGGTGCGGTACATCATTGATCGCCAATGTGATTCCACGACGGCAGGTTTGGCCGCAGACAATTCCCACTGTAATGTTGTCTCGTCATCCAGTCCCTCTAAAACTGACGACGACACACCTACGGGTAGCGAGTCAGTTCCTTTGTATCGAGTAACCGTCAGGGTTGATGGCGCACGCAATACGGTTAGTTTTGCTCAAGTCATTTTTCGACCCTGACGATATGACGTATTCGTGATCGCAGATTGATGCGATTACCAAAATTAAGATGTAGCGATCTAGGAGCAATCATGCACACTGCCAATTCATTCAAATGCGCAAAGCCCGCTCTGTGGCTAGCGATTGCAATCCAGGCAATCTGGCCCTTACAGAACGCCCTCGGTGCCGCGACCGTCATTTCTGATCAACCCATTTTCGTCACTAACAATGTGCCGCCCAACATGATGCTTGCCCTATCGGTAGAGTGGCCGACCGGGGTGGTAGGGGCTTATAAAGATAACACCATTACCTACAACGCAACAACATTCGATGCGGCCTATGTTGACAGCGCAGCAACCCGCTATGTCGGCTATTTCGACCCCACTTTTTGCTACAAGTACTATACGTCGAATGGTGCAACATTAAATAACAAACCAGCGACACCTAACACTGGCACGAGAACTGCGGCGGAAGCAGCGGGGGAGTATTTTCGTCCCGTTGCCAAAGGTACGGGCGCTTCAGGAAAACAATGTGATGGAAGTGCTTTCAGCGGTAATTTCCTGAATTGGGCGTCCGCTCACGCGTTAGATGGATTTCGTTTTTCCATGACGGGGGGTGATCGTGTCATTGATACGTCAACCAAGACTGTCGTTGAAAAATCTCGACATACCGGACAAGGAGGATATGCACAGTTCCCGATCAAAAACGGTACGGCAGCTAGAGGAGTTGTCGCACCATTTGGTACAGGGGCGGCCGACGATTGGGATAATCTTTTTGTTCGTGTGCATAGCAATGGCACGGAACTAAACCCATTTAATGACTCTTCTACACGAGGCCGAGTCATTCAGATTAGCAACAAAAGTGATTTTCCTGCGCACAACGGTACTACTAATCTAACTTATACCTACCTTGTCAGAGTCCAGGTTTGCGACAGTTCTCATGCGACTAGTGCCCTCAAGTTTGAGTACAGCAGTGACGGGGATTTTAATTCCTGCCTTGGCTATCCTGTCGGTAGTGCGAGCCCTACCGTATATAAGCCAGTTGGTCTTATTCAAAAAAATTCAGAAAAAATGCGCTTTGGTGCTACTGGATATCTTCTGGATAGTGCAGATGCGCGAGCTGGAGGCGTTTTGAGGGCTCGCATGAAATCCGTTGGGCCGAATCTGGTGGTTGCCAACGGTCCGGCTATCGCCAATGCCAATGCCGAGTGGAGCGCGGCTACCGGTGTGTATGTAAGTAATCCTGATAGCGCAGATGCTACTGCCAGTGGAGTGACTAACAGTGGTGTCGTAAATTATTTAAATAAATTTGGCAAGCTCAGCACCTCAAATTTCAAGAGCAAAGATCCTTTCAGTGAGCTCTATTATTCGGCCCTGCGTTCGTTACGCAACATGACTCCGGTGCCGGAATATGTCAGTGGGCTTACAGCGGCGATGTATGATGGATTCCCGGTCATAACAACAACGGTTTCAGAGCCTTCGGCCCCTTTTACACCGGGCAATCTTGCCCCTTTGCCGATTCAATACTCGTGCCAGCAAAATAATCTGGTTGGCATCGCCGACACAAATTGCCATACCGATGTCTTCACTCCCGGAAATACATTAGCCGGATATGCCGGGCACCCAACCACTGGTCTTGTTGACAATGACCCTGTCAATGCGGCGAATGACATAAATGTTGTGACGCTAGGTAATACCATCGGAAGCCTAGAATTCTCGCCAAGTAAAAATTTGGGAACCACTTACCAAGGTGGGGGGGGGCGAAAAAACACTTTTCATATTGCATCACTAGCTTACTGGGCCAACACTAAAGACATGCTTCCTGATGATGCAGCGAAGCCTTGGACAACGGGGAAACAGCAAGCTAAGTCATATTTTGTTGACGTTCGTGAAAATGGCAGCGATGGCATGGTCAATAACCAGATGTGGCTAGCCGCAAAATACGGCGGTTTCGATGATCGCAACAACAATGGCATACCGGCTACATTGGATACTTGGCATACCAACAGTGACGTTTTTACCACTTCAACTACGAACCAGCCCGGCCAAACAACAAAAGATTTCGCGGCAGGCCAAACCAACCTGCGTGGGGCGCGACCGGATAATTACTTCACTGGGGATTCGCCACAAAAGCTTTTTGATTCCCTTTCTGCAATTTTCAACAGCGCGTTGGCCCGGAGTCTTTCTGGTGCAGGAGCTTCAATTAGCACCATCAATTTTCAGGCATCAACTACTGGCAATGGTGCTTACACAGTTCAGTACAACGCCAAGGACTGGACCGGAGATATCAAGGGCAACCAGATCACTGTAGACAATACTGGCACACCAACTGTGACCAACATGTGGAGTGCCCAAGCCAAACTAGATGATCAAATTAGCAATGGCGGACTGAATAACGGTTGGGATGTAGTCCGGAAAATTGTCACCTTTGTACCTGGCACAGGTGGTGGCACTTTCCGCTGGGCAAGTTTGAATGCTACCCAAAAGGCACATCTGCAAAACACCTCCAGCCTTCTGGAGTATCTGCGGGGGAAAAAATGCCATGAGGTCGGCAATGCGCTGTCGGCAGGCTGTTCTGACTCGCCTGCGCACCAAGGTCTCTATCGCGCCCGGAACCACATGCTTGGCGACATCATTTCATCAGAAGCCACTTCGGTGGGGGCGCCGGACGGCTCTTACACGGGACTTTCAGGATACCCTGCCTTTGTTACCAAATTTACAACGACAACTCCGCGCAAACGTGTTTTGTATGCTGGTGCCAACGATGGCATGGTTCACGCTTTCGATGCGGACGTCGGATCACCTGGATCGACGTCGCCGGCAACAGCGGCCGTTGCGCCAGGCGCTGGCGCGGGTACGGAACTATGGGCATACGTGCCTAACATGGTGCTGGCTGGACCAACGCTCCCTACGCCAGACCCGATGACGGATGGGTTGGCTTCGCGTGGTAAGGCCACCGCGTTTACTCACAAGTATCATGTCGACCAGACTCCTTTTGCCCGCGATATTGATTTTGAAGATACGCTGGGAGCTTCTCCTTCGTGCACAAGCCCGGGTTCGACCGGTTGCTCCTGGAGAACAATTCTGGTTGGAGGTCTGGGCAAGGGGGGGCGTGGCTACTACGCGCTCGATGTAACCAACCCCTCCGATTG
The DNA here is from genome assembly GCA_028687645.1 of Rhodocyclaceae bacterium. Classification (GTDB taxonomy): domain Bacteria; phylum Pseudomonadota; class Gammaproteobacteria; order Burkholderiales; family Rhodocyclaceae; genus Azonexus. The sequence goes on along the minus strand of JAQTZQ010000069.1, from coordinate 2,175 downwards.
GAGCAATGAGGCAGCGGTTGCTGGCAAGGTTCTCTGGGAGTTTACAGACGAAGATATGGGCTACAGTTTTGGCCGTCCAGTGATCGTGCGTACTCAGCGTGACGGCTGGGTGGTCATTTTGTCCTCTGGCTATAACAATACCTACGGCACGGATACGACGCATCGCGGGAAGGGGTTTCTGTTCATAGTCAACGCCAAGACAGGGGCGCTAATCGAGAAAATTTCGACGGGTGTAGGAAGCGAGGTGAGCCCAAGTGGATTTGCTCGCCCTGCAGCCTTTATACCGGATAGTGCGACGTATCTTACGGATTACGTTTACGGAGGCGATCTTGATGGAAACGTCTGGCGTTTCGATTTGCGTGGTACCCCAACTAGCTACCCGACACCAACCAAGATTGCCAAGCTGACTTCCGACGGTTCGGACGGGACATCTGACCCCACGGTTAATCAGCCCGTAACGGTTCAGCCGAAGATTGAAATTGGTCAGAACGGAATAAACCGCTGGGTCTTTATAGGTACGGGGAAGCTGTTGAGTCCGGCTGACATGGGAAGTTCTCAGCAGCAGAGTTTCTATGCGATCCGCGACGGAAGCCGCACCAAAGTCTATGGTACAGACACCAACCAAACTGCGTTGCCTAGCGGTGCCAGTTTTCCTGTGACCCGTAACAAACTGGTGTCAAATACCAACCTCTTAACAGGTTTCTTGGAAGATCCTTCAAAACCTATGGGGTGGTTTTACGATTTGCATGCATCAGAAAAGATTACGACCCCCCTTGTTGCTAACGAGGGCTTAATTTCCTGGAATGGCTACTTGCCTACAACGGATGCTTGCGCTCCGGGTGCTGCAAGCAACGTATACGTCACCGATTACGACTCAGGAAAGACGCGATTAACATTGAATGGCGCCAATATAGACTACTTCTCATCGTCGACATATCTGGTCAAGTTACAGTTCATTAAGGATAGCGGCGGGAAAATTCGTGCAGTCATAACAAAAGGCGATCCGACTGGTGGGAGTCAAATCATTAAAGCCGATGGACAATTCGGTAGGGTTGCGGGAGTTCCTGTCAGGGTTAATTGGCGAGAAATACAGCGCTAACCGGGTGTCGCGAGGGGGGCTTGTTTGCAGATCAATGTTGAGATCGTGCGACTTGGCCGATTGCGATTGAAGCTCTTTTAATGGCGAGCGCTCTCTAATCGCCAGAATTTGATAAGCGTAAAATGGGCACACGAAATTTTCATCCAAGTTCAGGGAGAATAAGATGTCCAAGTACGCCACCGAGGCGCTGCGTTCTGTTGCGCTGGTTGGTCATGGCGCTTCTGGCAAGACCAGTCTGGCCGAAGCTTTGTTGTTTTCGGCGGGGGCGATTGCCGCCAAGGGAAGTGTCGAAAAAGGCAGCACGGTTTGCGATTTTGATACGCAGGAAAAGGAAGCCGGGCACTCCCTGACTTCAGCCATTGTTAATTTTGGCCACGAAAATACCCATATTCATTTGATCGACACGCCCGGCTACCCGGATTTTGCCGGGCAGTCGATAGCGGCGCTGGCTGGTGTTGATACGGCGCTGGTTGTGGTCAACGCCCAAACCGGCATCGAATTGATGACCGAACGCATGATGCGCCATGCGGCTGAGCGCAAGCTGTGCCGGATGATTGTGATTAACAAGATCGATGCCGATAATCTTGATTTGCCGGGCCTGGTAGCCGATATCCGTGAGCGTTTCGGCAAGGAGTGCATGCTGCTTGATCTGCCGGCACATGGTGCGGCGGATGTGGTTGAAGTGCTGGAACATGATGCGGGTGATGCTGACTTTGAATCGGTGGCTGCTGCGCATCGGGCGCTGATTGATCAGATCGTCGAGGAAGATGAAGACTTGCTGGCGCAGTATCTCGAAGATGGCGCTGACCCGAGTGCAGCTGATTTGCATGCACCGTTTGAGAAAGCCCTGCGTGCCGGGCATTTGATCCCGATTTTGTTTGTTTCAGCCAAGACGGGTGCCGGCATCAAGGAGTTGCTGCATGTGCTGGCCTCGCTGGCGCCGAATCCGGCTGAAGGCAATCCGCCGCCGTTTTACAAGGGCGAGCCGGGTGATAAAACCGAGCCTTTCCAAGCCGAGCCGGATGCTGCCAAGCATGTGCTGGCGCATGTTTTCAAGGTGGTGGCTGACCCCTACA
>JAQTZQ010000249.1 GCA_028687645.1 Rhodocyclaceae bacterium | reverse complement strand
CATGCACCTTGTCGCGTGCAATGAAGGCGCCCAGCTGGCTGCCCAGCTTGTTGTCCGGATTGGCGGAAACATGGTGGAACTCGTCGACGGCGATCAGGCGGTGGTCGAAGGCCTCGACCCCCAGTGCCTCGACGGCAAAGCGGAAGGTGGCGTGGGTGCACACCAAAACCCGGTCATCACTGGCCAGAAACTTCTGTACTGCCTCGACCTTGGATTTAGCCACCTTCGGCTCGTCGGCACCCGGTGCATCGCAAAGATTCCAATGCGGCGCCACCTGCCAATCCCAGTAGAAGCCGGCCTTGCTGAGTGGCTGGTCGGCAAAGCTGCCGCCGATGGAGCGCTCCGGCACAACGATGATGGCCTGCCGCAGCCCCTGGTTGTGGAGCTTGTCGAGCGCGATGAACATTAACGCCCGCGACTTGCCGGAAGCCGGCGGCGACTTGATCAGCAGATACTGCTCGCCGCGCCTGGCGTAGGCTCGTTCCTGCATGGCCCGCATACCCAACTCGTTGGCCTTGCTCGATGCACCCGAACGGGCGGTGGTGATGGAGACGGAAGGTACCGTATAGGCGTTGGTGGGGTTGGTCATGGGTTTCTCATGTCAAGAAAACGCGAAATTTTTAACACGACAAAAGACATGTGTTAAAAATTTTGCAGGGCGAAGCATCACGCCTCCTGGTCGCCAGTCAGTTCCCGTTCGATCTGCTCGATACTCGGCAAGCTGGTTTGCAGTTCGGCAGGCAGGGATTCCAGCATTTTGTACTCGGCAATGCCCATCGGCTGGCTTTTGTCGCCCAGCGCATATTCCGCCACTACCTTGTTCTTGCTTTTGCACAGCAGCAGGCCAATGGTCGGGTTGTCCTGTTCGTGCTTGATCTGGCGGTCTACGGCAGTCATGTAGAAACCCAGCTGTCCCAGGTGCTCGGGCTTGAACTTGCCGCCTTTCAGCTCGATCACCACGTAGCAACGCAGCTTGAGGTGGTAGAACAACAGGTCGATGAAAAACTCATCCCCGCCCACATCGAGCAACACCTGCCGACCGACAAAGGCAAAGCCCGCACCCAGTTCCAGCAGGAATTCGGTGACGTGTTTGACCAGCGCCGCTTCGATCTCGCGCTCCTGGGCTTCATCCGTCAAGCCGAGAAAGTCGAAGCGATAAGGGTCTTTCAGTGACTCGCGGGCCAGATCGGATTGCGGTTTGGGCAAAGTGGCGGGGAAATTGGAGACCGCTTTCCCGCTGCGCTCCAGCAAACGGGTTTCGATCTGCATCACCAGAATGTTGCGCGACCAGTTGTGTTCAATGGCCTTGGCGGCATACCAGCGGCGGGTTTCTGGGCCGGGTAATTTGTCCAGCAGCGCCAACTGGTGATACCAGGGTAATTGTGCAAGCACCGCTTGCACAAATTCCTCGTCCGGCCAAGCCTCGGCAAAAGCACGCATGTACTTGAGATTGCGCGGCGAGAAACCTTTCATGTCGGGAAAGGCCAGCCGTAAATCCTCAGCCAGCCGCTCGATGACCTTGGCACCCCAGCCCTGTTCTGCCTGCCGGGTGAGAATGTCGCGACCGATCTGCCAGTAAAGCAGCACCAATTCACGGTTGACCGCGAGTGTGGCCCGCTGCTGGGCCGTATGGATACGGGTTTTCAGCTCACTTAGCCAGTCGGCATAGCCGGTCGGCGGTTCGATCAGGCGGGCGGGTTTCTCGCTCACGGCGTACCCCCCTTTTTCAGGTCTTGCTCAATCTGCTCGATTTCCTTCAAATCATCTGCATCTGCCTGAAGCCGCTCGGCTTCTCGTCGCTGCTGGTCAAACAAGGCGTAACGCTCATGGGCGATGCGTTCCATATGCTCGCGGCTGACCGATCCGGCGCCCTCAAGAATTGGCTGATCGTTGAAGGCCAGCATCTTGTCCACATTGCTGCGCCAGAAATCCAGGCTCAAATCCTGGCGCTGCTTGACCCGCAACTCGGCCTGCTCCAGAAAGATCACCACCAGGCGATTGAGGGTGTCGATTTCATCGGCGGTCAGATAATTCTTGGCAACGATGACATCCTGCTTGCGCACCCGTGACCCGCTCCAGGTCATCAGCGCCATGTTCGGCTGGCTGGCGTGCGCACGTGTGAGCACCAATTCGGCGGCGGTGTGGCCGGTGACGGCGTACAGCAGCTTGTTCTGGACTTCGGCAAAGAACAGCGCGGTTTCCTGTTCGCGCACCCGGTAATCGGAACTCAGGGCGAAAAGCTCGCGCACCTTCTGGTAAAAGCGTTTTTCCGAGGCGCGAATCTCGCGGATTTTCGCCAGCAGCTCATCAAAAAAATCCCAGCCGCCGGGGTTTTTCAGACGCTCCTCATCCATCACGAAGCCCTTCTGCAGGAACTCCTTGAGGTGCGCCGTCGCCCACTGGCGGAACTGCACGCCCCGAGGCGAACGCACCCGGTAGCCAATGGCCAGGATCAAATCGAGGTTATAAAGCTGGGTGCGGTACTTTTTGCCATCGGTGGCAGTTGTCAAGGATTCCTTGACAGCTGAACCCCGGCTCAACTCGCCATCCGCGAAGATGTTTTTTGCGTGCAGGGAGACGTTCTGCTTGCTGGTCTGGAACAGTTCGGCAATTTCCAACTGACTCAACCATGCCGTTTCGCCGTCCACCCGCAAGTGAAGCCGGGTCTGGCCGTCGTCGCTGCTGTAGAGGATGAGTTCGCTCATGGCTTCCTCTTGCGGGTTTTGGCGGGCGCTTTACCGGCAGATTCGGCTGTCATCTTCGTATAGAGATCGAAGAGCTTTTCCAGGCGCTCGGTATCGTTCCGGAAACGGCGGCCGATGTAGATGCGTTCCAGCACCTCGTCGTTGCGCTCGTGGGCGCGGCGCAGGTTGTCCGGCATGGTTTCCGGATCGTAGAGGTCGGCGATGGTGGCCGGGAAGTGGGCCTCGCGGGCAAGCAGGATGTCCTCGGCGCAGCGGGTCAGGTCGGCCTTGTTCTGCTCGGTGAGGAAAGGGACGGGGAAGGTGTTCCAGCCGAGGGTGTTGGAGTAGCGGAAATCGGTTTTCATCTTGCCGCAGACGGTGCCAATCCAGACCAGATGCAGGCGGGAGGCGATGAGCGCCATATTCCAGAGGGGGGCGTCGTAGAGGGCGAAGGCGTTGTCGGAAACTATTGAGTGCGCTGTTAGCAAACCAACGGGAAGAAACTCTCGTGACTCGGATGAAACCTTTGGAACGACAATTGAGGAATTTAGCCCTCGTCCCTGTATTTGCTTGAATCGGTGCGGTCGGTTTGCGTAAGCACGGGTAGATTCGGCATCACTATCCAAACGCATTTTACGGACCCCCTCCAAGCGCTGAGCGATGAGAGGAATTTTTGTCGCGCTTTCTGCTTGCTCATCGTCTATCCAAAGGCACTTGCGCACGATCCCTTTGACAAACTCCTGTGATCCGACGAAGTCGAAAAGATACTCGGCAATACCAGGGGCATTTCTGATGGCTTCCTCCGAGTCGGCTACAGAGAAGAGAAGGTGCCCACCATCTTTAGGCATGTTGCCTAAATCCATGTACGAACATCCCGAAATGGAGTTGCGTAACGGTTGAATGACAATGTCTGGCCCAGGGACAAGGTAAGCATTGATATTAGCGACTTGCTTTGCGCTAACTACTGCATTTTCCGAGGAAGAAAAAAGGTACGGTGGTCCGCTAACACGTTTAGAGATACCGACGATTGCTACAGTCACTCCGGCATTGTGACTTGCCAAATTGGCCCATTTGAACGACGTGTGCGCAAAAATTATTCGGTGATCAGTTGCAAAAATTAAAGGCCAAAGGATAGGAACTTGAACACCTTGGCAAATTGAGTTTGTTGAGACAAAAGCTGTGGCAGCAGAGGTGGAGGCTCCGTATTCAGCCGCCTTCATGAACCAACCGGCAACGTAGTCAAGCGTTCGCCATCCGGTCCCGTATTTAGAAAATACCGATGCCAGATCGGATTTCTGCTCTTCTGATTGCCATTTGCTTCCCAAATACGGCGGATTCCCACAGATATACGTTTCCCCGCCTTCGTTCGCGAAATCAATCTCCGTCTGCTCCAGTGGCGTGCCGAACAAATCATCGGCCAGCACTTTCACCCCCGTCCCGGTCGGCGGGCAGATGCTCAACCAGTCCAGCCGCAGCGCATTGCCGCAGATGATCCAGTTTTCCTTGGACAGTGGCAGGAAGTCGGCGAGCGCGTCTTTTTGCCCGCGATAGCGCACGTCGCACTGGTATTCGGCGATGATCAGCGCCAGGCGGGCGATTTCGGCGGGGAAGTCGCGTAGTTCGATGCCACGGAAGTTGGTGAGCGGGATGTCGCTGCCGCGATGGGTTTCGCCCCGGCGGCGGTTGATCTCAAACTCGATCTCGCGCATCTGCTTGTAGGCGATGACGAGGAAGTTGCCACTGCCGCAGGCTGGATCAAACACGCGGATTCGCGCCAGGCGTTTGCGCAGGTTGAGCAGCATACGGTCGTTTTCGCCGGCTTTTTCCAGTTGACCGCGCAAGTCATCGAGAAACAGCGGGTTGAGCACCTTGAGGATGTTGGGCACGCTGGTGTAGTGCATGCCGAGCGCGCCGCGTTCTTCGTCGTCGGCCACGGCCTGGATCATGCTGCCGAAGATGTCGGGGTTGATTT
>JAQTZQ010000248.1 GCA_028687645.1 Rhodocyclaceae bacterium | reverse complement strand
GAAGCCCGGACGCGCGCCAAGCTGGCGGCGAGCCGGGTTAAACCAGTATCAGGTTGTCGCGGTGAATGATTTCCGGCTCATCAACGTAACCGAGGATGCCTTCAATCTCGGGCGTTGATTTGCGGGCAATCAGACGCGATTCGCCGCTGCCGTAGTTGCTCAGGCCACGGGCAATTTCAAGACCTTCCGGGCTGATGCAGGCAACGGCAGCGCCGCGCTCGAATTCGCCTTCGATGCTGACCACACCAATCGGCAACAAACTTTTGCCGGCTTTTAGCGCGTTGACCGCACCATTATCGAGAATCAGCCGACCGGCCAATTGCAGGTGATCAGCCAGCCATTGTTTGCGTGCGGCGAGCGGCTGCGTTTCGGAAATCAGCAGCGTACCAACGGATTCCCCATTCGCCAGACGAATAATCGGATCAATCTCGCGACCACTGGCAATCGCCGTGTGCGCGCCACTCTTGCCGGCCCGCTTGGCAGCGATCACCTTGGTAATCATGCCGCCTTTGCCGATGGACGAACCGGCGCCACCGGCCATGCTTTCCAGCGACTCATCTCCGGCAGTTGCCTCGGCGATCAGCGTCGCATTCGGGTCTTTGCGCGGATCAGCGGTGAATAGGCCGATCTGGTCGGTCAGAATGATCAGCGCCTCGGCTTCGATCAGGTTGGCGACCAGCGCACCCAACGTATCGTTGTCACCAAACTTGATTTCGTCAGTGACCACCGTATCGTTCTCGTTAATGATCGGCACGACACCGAGTTGCAGCAGGGTCGTCAGCGTAGAACGGGCATTCAGGTAACGCTTGCGGTCGGCCAAATCATCGTGGGTCAGCAGAATCTGCGCGGTATGCAGACCGTATTTAGCGAAAGCGCCTTCATAAACCTGAACCAAACCCATCTGCCCAACCGCTGCTGCCGCCTGCAACTCATGCACCGACTTTGGCCGCTTGCTCCAACCCAGACGCTGCATGCCACAGGCAATCGCGCCGGACGAAACCAGCACAACTTCCTTGCCCTGCTGGCGCAAGACGCTGATCTGCCGCGCCCAGTCATCAATAGCCGCCAGATCGAGGCCGGCACCGTTATTGGTGACCAGCGCCGAGCCGACTTTAACGACCAGACGTTTGGCGGAGGCGAGGCGGGTTTTAGTCATTGATCTTATCGGCGGCGGCGCGCTCACTTGCGTCAACTTCGGCAATTTCCTGATCATCAGCGTCGACTTCCGGCCGCGCCATCTGCTCCAGGGCTTCCTGAATTGCGTAAATCAGCGGCTTGGTGCCTTCGCCATTGATCGCGGAAACCGGGAAATAAGGGCCGTCGTACTTAGTGGCCTTTTTGTAGGCCTTCAAAAAGTCCTTAACTGCCTTCTCGCGATCTTCTTCAGGAATCAGGTCGAGCTTGTTGAGGACCAGCCAGCGCGGCTTGTCGGCCAGTGCCGGGTCGTGCTTGATCAATTCGCCGACAATCGCCTTGGCGTCGCGCACCGGATTGGAATCCGGATCAATCGGCGCAATATCGACGAGGTGCAACAAAATTCGCGTACGTTGCAGATGCTTGAGGAAGCGGATACCAAGGCCGGCGCCATCAGCAGCGCCTTCGATGAGGCCCGGAACATCGGCCATGACGAAGCTTTTTTCAGCGCCAACGCGGACGACACCCAAGTTGGGATGCAGCGTCGTGAAGGGGTAATCCGCCACTTTCGGACGCGCCGAGGAAACCGCGCGAATCAGCGTGCTTTTGCCGGCATTGGGCAAGCCAAGCAAGCCGACATCGGCCAGCACGCGCAACTCCAGTGCCACCTCAAACTCTTCGCCCTGCTCGCCACTGGTTTTTTGACGCGGTGCGCGATTGGTTGAAGATTTGAAGTGAATATTACCCAAGCCACCCTTGCCACCCTTGGCGAGCAAAATCTGCTTATCGTGGACGTCCAGATCAGCGAGGATTTCACCGCTATTCAATTCGGTGATCACCGTACCGACCGGCATGCGCAAAATGATATCGTCGCCGCCAGCACCGTACTGATCAGCGCCACCGCCGTTTTCACCACGCTTGCCGATGAATTTGCGGGTATAGCGATAATCGACCAGGGTGTTGATGTTGCGGTCAGCTATCACATAGATGCTCCCGCCGCGCCCACCGTCGCCGCCATTGGGGCCACCCATCGGGATGTATTTTTCACGACGAAACGTAGCTGCGCCATTACCGCCGTCGCCTGCCTTGACGTAAATCTTTGCTTCGTCGATGAATTTCATGCTTTTTGCCTCTAAAAACTAAAAAGCCCTATCCGGCGGATAGGGCTCTTGGTTCCGCCGTGCTGAGATTACTCAGCAGCAACCGGAACGATGGTCACCGTACGGCGCTGTTTAGCGCCTTTGATGGAGAACAGAACCGTGCCATCCTTCAGTGCGAACAGGGTGTGATCCTTGCCGCAGCCGACGTTTTCGCCCGGGTGGAATTCAGTACCGCGCTGGCGAACGATGATGTTGCCAGCCAGAACGAATTGACCGCCGTAGCGCTTGACGCCGAGTCGTTGGGAATGTGAGTCGCGGCCGTTACGTGAACTGCCGCCTGCTTTCTTGTGTGCCATTTATTAGCTCCTTGTCTGAACTTAAGCGGCGATCGAATCGATGCGCAGTTCGGTGTAGTTCTGACGATGGCCTTGATGCTTCTGGTAATGCTTACGACGACGCATCTTGAAGATCTTGACCTTGTCGTGACGGCCGTGGGAAACCACGGTGCACTTGACAGTGGCGCCAGCAAGGAAGGGGGCGCCGATCTGTACTGACTCGCCTTCGCCTACCATGAGGATCTGGTCAAGGGTAACTTCTGCGCCAACGTCTGCCGGTATCTGTTCTACTTTAAGTTTTAGACCAGTGGTAACGCGATACTGCTTACCGCCGGTTTTTATGACCGCATACATGGGTTGGACTCCGAAAATAAACCAAAGGGTGTTACAAAGAACCGCGCATTATACGGAAAATCTGTTCGGAGTCAAAGCCTTGTCTCAGCCTGTGGTAGACTTTCGCCCTTTCCTGAGGAGCATTTTATGGCTGAAATCACCACCGCCTCCGGGCTGGTTTATGAAGATACCGTCGTCGGCGAAGGCGCTGAGGCCAAGGCCGGCGATCACGTCGTGGTCCATTACACCGGCTGGCTGACCAATGGCAGCAAGTTTGACTCCAGCAAGGATCGCAATGATCCCTTCGATTTCGGCCTTGGCCGCCGCAATGTGATTGCCGGCTGGGATGAAGGCGTTCAAGGGATGAAAATTGGCGGCACCCGCAAGCTGACCATCCCGCCGGAACTCGGCTACGGCGCCCGCGGTGCTGGCGGCGTTATTCCGCCGAATGCCACGCTGGTTTTCGAGGTTGAGCTGCTCGGCATTCAATGAGCGATACCCCGAACAATCAGGACGACCCGTGGGCCAAATGGCGCAAGCCTGAGGCAAGTGTTACGGTCGACGCCGAAAAACCGGCAAAAATTGCACCCGTCAAAAAGCCGGTAGCCCCCGTTGCCGGCACCTTGTCGGTGGCAAAAAAGCCGTTCAGCGCACCCGCCCCGCGCGTCGCGCCGAAGAAACCGGCTGAACGCAAAGCGCCAGTCGCCACCAATCCGCAGGAGGGCATCCGCCTGTCCAAGGTCATGTCCGAACGCGGACTTTGCTCGCGTCGCGAAGCTGATCTGTGGATCGAGCGCGGCTGGGTTTTTGTCGATGGCGAACAGATCAGCGAACTCGGCTCACGGATCAAGCCGGAAGCCGAGATCACCATCAGCAAACAGGCTGAGCGGGATCAGGCCAAACAGGTCACAGTGCTGCTCAATAAGCCGGTCGGTTATGTTTCCAGCCAACCAGAACCCGGCTGCAAGCCAGCAGTCACCTTGATTCTGGCCGAAAGTCAGGTCAAGCAATCCGGCGACCCGGAGTTCAAGCCCTGGATGTTGCGCGGCCTGGCTCCTGCCGGACGGCTGGATATCGACTCCACCGGCCTGCTGGTACTGACGCAGGATGGTCGCGTTGCCAAGAAACTGATTGGCGAGGATAGCGGCGTTGAAAAGGAATATCTGGTGCGCGTTTCCGGCGAGATGATCCCCAACGGCCTGCAATTGCTGAAGCACGGCCTGGAACTGGACGGCAAGCCGCTCAAGCAAGCCTGGGTCAAGCAGCTGAATGAAGACCAACTACATTTCATTCTGCGCGAAGGCAAAAAACGCCAGATTCGCCGCATGTGCGAACTGGTCGGCCTCAACGTGATCGGCCTCAAGCGCGTGCGGATTGGTCGCGTCATGCTCGGCGATTTGCAGCAGGGGCAATGGCGGTTTTTGCGAGCCAACGAGTCGTTCTGATTTTTCGCTGCTTTTTGGCGGTTGACCGTAACAAATAAAAAATCGCCGGCAGGGTGACCTGACCGGCGTTTTTTCTGGCTTTTTGAAAATCGCAATTCAGATTGCGCTGCAGCACTCGATCGCTTGAGGGCTGGTGTCAGTGCTTGAAGTGCGCTAATTCACACTGGCCCCTGTGGCTGATCGCAGTACTCACGATCAGCCACACGCCTAACCTGAACGTTGCACAAATTTTGACCTGAGCCACCGCAGCGCTCCGTGGCCCATTTTTTCGATTTTGAGGCGATAGCCCCCCAACCCCACTGACGGGACGAAGCGAGGGAAGCGATTGAAGGG
>JAQTZQ010000068.1 GCA_028687645.1 Rhodocyclaceae bacterium | reverse complement strand
GAGGTTGAATATTGGCATCAAAGACCAAACCAAGCGCCTCGCAGGCGGCGCTGGAAATTTGTGTAACGTGGTTATCGGCACGACCCGCGAGATCGAGTGCATTGGAGAGCACTTCGGCGATACTGACTACCGGCACCATTAACTCATTCAAGGCGGCATCGGGCTGATGGTGGTAGCGAATACTACTCACCAGCGTATTTGGCAAACCCCAATACTCGGCCAGCCAAGCACCAATCTCGGCGTGATCGACGCCAAATACCTTTTGCTCAGCGAACTCTATGCCCACATTTTGCATAGAGGCCAGGGCTCTCGCCTGGCGAAATTCTTCAGGATAAAAACGGTGTAGCCATAACTGGCCAATATCGTGCAAAAGCCCGGCAATCAGGGCAATGTCGGAGAGAATGGGTGAGGCAACGTGCAGCGCCAATTCTTGCGCACAGACCCCAACAGCAACACTGTGTCGCCAGTAATCAGCGGGCAAACCGGGGATTTTCGAATTATTGGCAAACTGCCCAAGGCTACTGACCAGTGCGATCTCACGAACATGGTTCATCCCAATCAGCGAGGTCGCGGTGTAGATATCGCGCACCCCGGCAATATTGGTGGTCTGCTCTGAGGCTCTACTGGCAAAAGACAAGACACGCGCCGTAATCACCGGATCATGGGCAATAAAATCAACCAACACATTCAGATTGATCTCAGGATCTTCCAGAGACTCAAGAATCTGACCAACCACCAGGGGAAACGCCGGCAGACCCGCCGTGTGAGCAAGGACTTGATTTCGAGTAAGCGAGTGGGCAATCATGATCAGGCGTTCCGATAAGCGAGGACTTGATCAAACAAAGCCGCCATGGTGGGATCCGCCAGATCCGCACTTTCAAATATCTTCAGCACGCGTCCGGCAACGGCAGCTGTATCGACAGCAACCGCTTCGTCACTACGCAGATCAGGTGCGGCGACAAAGATGAATTCCACGCGATTGACTGTCATCTGATGCAAATTATCTTGCGTCAACACATGACCCAGGGGCAAAGAAAACCGGGTGTAGCCGTGTTTCACAACTTTCAGCGGCGCAGCAAGGGTCATACCAACCTCAGCCGACATGATGGGCAAATACTGTGTTCGCGTTCTCATAGCAATTTCCTAAATTCAGATCTGCGGTGCAAATAGGCGCTGGCCGAATCAATAAATGGCAGCAATGGCGTTTGTTGCGGGTTTGTTACGGTCAACAGCAAAAATGGCCTGATTTTTGAATACTTGGCCGGGATAGTGGCGCAGAAATATCACTCAGAACTTTCAGCATCACGGTGCGCTTCTGAAATTTCAAGAAAACGCTGATGTACCGTCAAAAAAGCATCAACGATTGCCGGATCAAAGTGCGACCCACGACCCTCGGTAATAATCCCGACTGCAACCTGGTGCGACATCGCCGACTTATAGACCCGCCGGCTGATCAGGGCATCGTAAACGTCAGCCACGGCCATCATCCTCGCCGCCAGCGGAATAGCCACCCCAGAGATACCATTCGGGTAGCCACTGCCATCCCATTTTTCATGGTGACCATAGGCGATTTCCCGGGCCAACTGGAGGAAGGAATCACTTTCTTCAAGGTTGGCCTCGGCCATTGCAATGGCTCGCCGCCCATGTTCGGCATGGGTTTTCATGATCGCGAACTCTTCTGGTTCGAGACGCCCGTTTTTGAGCAGAATATGGTCGGGGATGGCTACTTTGCCAATGTCGTGCAGCGGTGCCGATTTATAAATTAATTCAATGGTTTCATCACTGAGCGCCGCTTCGTACTCAGCATTGAGACGCAGCGCCAGCGCCAGTTCGCGGATGTAGTTCTGGGTTCGCCGCAGGTGGCGACCCGTTTCGTTATCACGCGTTTCGGCCAGTGACGAAAAAGCCATGATCGTCACATCGCGGGTTTGGGCGACCTGCTTCAGCGCTGCCTGCAAAGCCATATTGCGTTGCGCCAGTTGCGCGGTACGCTCGGCCACACGTTGATCAAGCAGGTCATTTTGATTGACGATCAGGCGAATCGCCCGCCCCAGCGTGACGTGGTTAGCCACCCGAGCGAGCACAATTGGTGGTGAAAACGGCTTGGTAATGTAATCGACCGCCCCCATTGCCAAGCCTTGCGCCTCATCCTCCAACGAATCGAGGCCGGTTAAAAAAACGATGGGCACATCCTGCATTTCGGGCAACAGGGTGAGTTGCCGACAGAGTTGGTGACCGTCGAGATCAGGCATCACGACGTCCAGCAGTACCAGATCATTCGGTCGGCCTGCCGCAACATAACGCAGCAAAGCATGGCCATCGGTAAAGGGATGGACGTTGTAATGCGGTGATAGCAGATTGATCAGTAGTTCCAGGTTCTCAACCTGATCATCAACCACCAGCACATCGGCCTTGTCGGCAATCAGCAACTCTTTCATGGTAACCGGGCCTCCAACTGCACTAGCAAATCCTGCATCTTTTCTGCCGCCCCTTCGAGATCAAAACAGCGAATTTCAGCCAGCACTGACATATAAGCCTGGCGCAAATCCTCTGCCAGGGTGCCAGGCAGATCACGCGCCAGTTGCTCTGCCACCATCAGTGACTGACCATCGACCGCCAATAGCAAGCCCTGCAAGGTACGAAAACGTGGCAAGAGATCCTCGCTACCATGCACCGATTCGGAAAGGTTCACCGGTTTTTCCGGTTGCTCAAGTAGCCAGGATTTGGCCTGCAGCAGGGTTTGCGCAAGCTGATTTTCCAGCGCACGCAACTCAGGCCCATCAGGTACGGCCTGATTTCTCAGCTTTATTTCAACCGTCCGTGCTAGCTCTTGCAAGGCAGTATCGCCCAGTTGCCCGGCGCTACCCTTGAGCGAATGCACCAAATGCCGCGCGGCGGCAAAATCCTGAATCCCCAGATGCGCAGCAAGCCGCGTCAAGTCGTCTTGGTGATGATCAATAAATTGCTGCAAAAGACGCTGCATCAAAGCAGGATTATGGTTGGTCAAAATGCCAAGTCGGGTGCTGTCAAAACCCTGCTCTGGTGCCAATGGCTCTGCTGCCAATGGCAACGCCTGCCGTTCAGGATGATCGGCCGGCTTCGCCACCAAAGACGACTTAGGCAACCATAGCGCCAAGGCGGTGTAGAGGTCTTCGGGCGCCATCGGCTTGACCAGATGTTCGCTCATGCCGGCGGCCAAACAGGCCTCGCGATCTTCAGAAAAAGCATTGGCGGTCATCGCCAGGATGGGGGTCTTCTCCCAGCCGGGCAAAGCGCGGATACGCCGGGTTGCCTCAAGACCATCCATCTGCGGCATCTGCATATCCATCAAAACCAGGTCATAGTGGTTGTTAGAGGCCTTATCAACAGCCTCAAGACCGTCAGTCGCGATGTCAATTTTCAGACCAAAACCTGCCAGCACTTCGAGCACCACCTCCCGATTGACCGGGTTGTCTTCGGCGATGAGCAGACGACGACCGACAGCAAGCTGACGCAAGGCCAGTGCCGAGGTATTGGGTAAAACATCTTTGCGGCGCGGCACGCCCGCTATTTCAGAAAGCGTATCGACCAGGGCAGAAGCCATCAAAGGCTTTGCCAGCACGCGCTGAAACCCCGCCAGTAAAGCCTCTTGCCGCAAATTAGGCTCATCGTAAGCAGTCACCAGCAAAGCCAGCGGCACTTGCTTTAGCGCCATGGCATTCATCCGGCGCAAGGTATCCAGTCCATCCAACCCGGGCATGCGCCAGTCGAGCAGAAAAATATCAAAGGGATCGTTGCCAGTATCGGCTCGCGCGATGGCGCTCAATGCCGACTCACCGTCGCTTACTTTTTCGGGGCGCATACCCAGACTGATCGCCATCGCTGCCAGCACATCCCGCGCCTCGGGCAGGTCATCAGCAATCAGAACATGGCGACCGCGCAGGAAGGGGCTGGGTTGCCGCATGACAGGCTGGCCGCGACGTAGCCGAGCGGTGAACCAGAAAGAGCTGCCTTCGCCCGCCACGGTATCGACGCCGGCCTCGCCACCCATTAATTCGGCCAATCGGCGGGTAATCGCCAGGCCAAGTCCAGAGCCACCAAATTTGCGCGTGATCGAGCTATCCGCCTGTTCAAAGGCATGAAACACCCGTGCCTTTTGCGTTTCACTCATCCCGATCCCGGTATCGCTAACCTCAAAACGTACCAGAAAGCCAGTTTTATCAACCACCAACGGGTAGCTACGAATCATGATGCGTCCGGCAGCGGTAAATTTGATCGCATTGCCCGTGTAGTTAAGTAGCGCCTGAGCCAGACGCAACGGATCGCCGCAGAGCGGATCAGTCAGCAGCGGATCGATATCGAAAACAATCTCCAGCCCTTTCTCGCGCGCTCGTTCGCCAACAATGCTGAAGACTTTGCCGAACAGTAATTCTTCAAGCTGAAAATCCTTCTCTTCAAGCACCAGCTTGCCTGACTCAATGCGTGAGATATCAAGAACGTCGTTAATTACCGAAAGCAAATGTCCCGCTGACGCATTGACCTGTTCCAGCTTTTCCCGCTCCCAACTGGCAGCGGGGGAGCGCTCCAGCAACAAACGGGCAAGGCCGACGATGGCATTGAGTGGGGTCCGGATTTCGTGGCTCATATTGGACAAAAATGAGCTTTTGGCACGCGTCGCCAAGGTCGCCTCAAGCGCATGCTGTTGCAGCTTGTCGTTAGCTTCTCTCGATTCTGCCAGCCGTAGCGTTTGCTGGCGCCCAAATAGCGCCAGCAGCAACAGGCATCCACCCATGCCCAAGCCAGACAACAACAGGGTAATAACACCCAGCTTCTGGACATCATGAAATATTTCGTCGCGCTGGACCTTGGTCAGGATGAGCCAGTCGGTGCCACTGACGCGGCTTGCCGCAATCACCACCTGATTACCAAAGTGATCCTGGCCCTCGTAAATTCCGGCACCTTGTTTGAATGCCTGAACGGCAGGCTCATTGGTGTGATCAATGCGGGAACGAACAAAATCAGGCCGGTTTTCGCGGTTGACCGTACGATTCAAGGTGACGATCTGATCACCCTCGCGGCGCTTTAATAACAGCTCTCCCGTGCGGTAGGGATTGGGCCAGTCATCGAGAATTTTGCCCAGATGTCGTTTGGCATCGAGGGTAATAATCATGACCGCATCCACCCCACCAGTTGCCGAACGAAGCACCGAGAGCAACTGGAGGCGGCTGCGCCCTTGATTATCGAGTGAAACCTGACCAAGCCCAATGTCACCCCGGGCCAAGGTCTGCTCCCATAAATCAGCCTCCAGTTGCAAGCCAGCAAACAGTGTTTGCTCGCCAACCTGCAGCAGTAGCTGGCGACGACTATCCTGCAACTCGATCAGACCATAACCATAGGTTGTCCGGACAATTTCCAGCCAGCCTCGCAAACGCTCCCCCGCAGCCTCATCTCCGGCCTGCCAGGCGCGGAAGATCTGGACAAATGCCGGGTTGAGCGCCAGCGCACGCGTGTCATCCCGGCGCTCGCTAAGCCAGTTTTCCAGTTGCGAGGTTTTCAATTGGCTAATCGAAGCCAACTGAAATTTTTCATGCGCCAGTATCCGCTCTGACTCAATCTGATATGCCCCACCTCCGATGAGCACAAAAAACAGCGTGCAGGCAACCAACACTATCCTCAGACGTTGCGGCGTCAGATTGCGCACCAGCGCATCAATCCACGCCCCCAAGCGCAACACTGAGCCTGATGCACTAACCGCCTTGGCACTCATGCCAGTTCCCCGTCAATGTCCATGGCCGGCAGCCACAGCGTCACCGCCGTACCTTGCCTGGGCTGGCTTTCCAGCGCCAATTCCCCGTGGTGCAGTTCAATGATTTCTTTAACAATGCTCATCCCCAAGCCGGTACCGGGAATTTTTCCTGAAGTATCTGCCCGGTAAAAACGCTCGCAAACCCGCGCCAGTTGCATGGCATTCATACCGATGCCGTGATCTGAGATACGGATACCAATCCGCCGGGGAGAATTTTCTTCCACAGCCGTGCGGGTCAACTCAAGCGCTACCGGACCGCCATCCGGCGAGTATTTGTAGGCGTTGGACAGCACGTTGCCCAGTGCCTGCCGCAACTTGTTGCGGTCGCCCTTAATCCAGAACGCCTCATCCGGCAAACACAAGGCCTTGAGTGGCAAGGGGCGATGATCAGGCGGCATGAATGCGGCCACCACGTCGTCCAGCAATTCACAGAGGTTGATGCGCTCGATCCTGAAATCCTTACCGCGCCGCGCTTCAATACGGGAGAGATCGAGCAGCTCATTGACGATGGCGATCATCAATTCCGACTGCTGATAAATGGTCTGGAGAAAATCCTGCTGGTCTTCCGGGTCCAGATCCGTTTGCAAAAGCAACTCGGTAAAACCATAAATACTGGCCATCGGCGTGCGTAATTCATGCGCCGCCGTAGACAAAAATTCACTTTTGATCCGATCAACTTCCGACTCGTGCGTAATGTCACGCAGATAGAGAATTTGCGACACCGTCTCGCTATCTGCCAAACGCAAACGCACCTCAAGCACCTGCTTGCCCGGCCCGGCGAGTTCGATCAACTGGCGCAGTTCCTTGCCCGGCGCTAGCGCCTGCGTCCGCAAAGCGGCCAATCCAGGGAAAATTGCCGGTTCAACACATAAATTTGCCAGCCAGCGATCAAACCCGGCTTCATCAAGATTGCCAAGCTCCCCTTCTTCAATCCCCGTCATGCGCAAGAATGCCGGGCTGGCATATTTGACGCGGTGTTCGGCATCAAAGGAAACAAAGCCATCCGGACTCAAATCAAAGATGGCATTGAGTTGCTGGTTGCGATCCCGAATACGCGCCTCAGTCTCGCGCCGCGACGTCACATCGGTTAGCGAACCGGCCATGCGCAAGGGCTGGCCGGCTGCATCAAACTGCGCCTGACCGCGATCAGAGACCCAGGTGTAAGCACCACCCTTGCAGCGCAAGCGATATTCGCACTGATAAAACGCCTCTGCGCCATTCAAATGGCGAGCCAGGGCCGCATCAACTCTCGTCAGATCGTCCGGGTGAATTCGGCCATGCCACTCCGCGAAGGCATCTCCGAGTTCATCCGGCGCGTAACCCAACATCGATTTCCAGCGATTTGAGAAGTAGACCGTACCCTTCTTCGGATTCCAGTCCCAAATACCGTCATTGGCGCCTTTGACGGCAAGCGCCCAGCGTTCTTCGCTCTCCAGCAAGGCGCGCTGCATGAAAATACGTTCTGAAATATCCCGTGCAAAACCAACCGTCCCGAGAATCGTGCCATCCTCAGCCCGCACCGGTTTTTTAAAAGTTTCGATCCAGCCGGCTTCAGAACCGCCAGCGACCGGCTCCTCGACTGATTTTTCCTGGCCCGAGTTCATCACCAGTCGGTCATCGGCACAATAAAGCTCGGCAAGCTCAGCGGGCCAGACATCAAAATCGCTCAAACCAACCACCGACTCAGGCGATGGCTTGCCGCAAGCATCAGCAAAACGCTTGTTGACGGCTAAAAACCGGCTCTGGGTATCCTTGAGCCAAAACAGGAAGGGCAAATTGTCCAGCGTCGCGCGCAAATACAAGGCGCGCTGATTTTCCTCATCCACTCGCGTCTGATCGGCTGGCAAACATTCGCGATCAGGCACCTTTACCGGTGAACTCGTTATCAGTCGTGCCAGATGTCGCGCCAGCATAAGCATGGCGACCAGCAGTGAAATCGCCATCGGCAAAATAATCAGCCAGGGCTGTCCCGATCCCTCAAGCTGCGCCAGAGCGAGACGGTAACCTAGCCCAAGCGCAACTGCGCCAATCAGCAACATGGCGACAAACAAATTAACCGCAATCCGGCGACGATCCGGGCTCAATCCATTGGCGAACATGCTTAATTTTCCGTATCAGACTGGTGTATGAATGCGGAATTTCCTCCTGCCGCCTTGGCTCGGTACATCGCCCGATCGGCATTGCCTAGCAGGGTAATTTCATCATGGCCTGCCTGCGGATACTGCGCGCATCCCATGCTGCAGCCAATTTCAAGCGACTGGCCATCCAGCTCAATGGGCTCAGTCAGCGCGGCAATGACCTTAGTGCAGACCTGATTAATATCCTGCTCACCGCTTAGCCCCGGCGTAATCACTACAAACTCATCACCGCCGAAGCGGGCCACCGTGTCAATTTCACGGAACGACGCTCGCAACCGTCTGGCCGCCTCCTGCAGGACACGATCCCCCATGGGATGACCATGGGTATCGTTAATCGCCTTGAATTTATCGAGATCGATAAAGATCAGTGTAAATGGCGTGTTGGAACGTTTGGACTGGGCAACTGACTGGTTGAGGCGGTCATCAAACAGATGGCGGTTGGCCAGCCCGGTCAGGCTGTCAAAATGCGCCAGATAGCTGACCTGGCTTTCAGCACGCAAGAGCCGGGAAACGTCAGAAAACATCGCCACATAACTTAAAACCTGCCCTTGGCTACTGCGAACTGCGTTAATACTTAGCCACTCGGGATACATCTCACCGCTTTTCTTGCGGTTGTATAACTCGCCCTGCCAAAAGCCGTTGACCCGCAGGGACTCCCAAAGATCGGCATAAAAAGCAGCATCCTGAATACCTGAACTTAAAAAGTTGGGATTTTTACCAATGGCTTCGTTGGCGCTGTACCCGGTAATTTGGCAAAAAGCGGGGTTGACCGCCATGATTTCGCCATTCAGATCGGTAATCAATATCCCTTCTGCCGCCCCTCTGAACACCATTTCGGCAATCTGCGAGTCGAACTCGGTTTCCCGCAGAAAGGTAATGTTGCGTAGAACCCAATGCAAACTGTGGGCCTCGCCGTTCCGATTGAGCAAAAAAGCCCTGCCGGCAGCGATCAGCGGCGAACCTTCATCACTCGCATGACGCAGATGGAGTTCCCACTCCGCATTACCCTGCCGTTTGTCGGCCAAGGCATCATCACAAATAAGTTTGATGTTATCCAGCGATTCCGGCATGACCCACTCGGCAAAATTGTTGCCGGCCAGGCGCAAGGGCGGTGCAATCACCGCAGCAGCCGGATTGCAATACAAGACCCGACCATTCATATCGGTAATGAGGTGGATATTTCGTGAGCGGCGAACCATCTCATCAAGCTCGCGCCGGCTTTCCTCAAGCCAGGCGCAGGTATCGCGCAATTCCTGATTTCGCGCTTCAAGCAAACCACAGCGCTCGATACTTTGCTCAAGATCCTCGGCATAACGATAAAGTTGCTCATGCAGAGCAACGTTACGGTCAACGCCGGGAATACGCAGAATTTGTCCATTAGCCAAAGGGCTGCCGGTCTGTTTTGAACTCGACATAAGCAACCTCAGTGCGCCAGAATTTCCTTGATCGCCGCCACCAGTTGCAGCGGGCTGAATGGCTTGATGAAGTAAGCATCAGCCCCGCGTTTCATCCCGTATTCGTAATCCTGCGCTTGGCCGCGGGCAGTCACCATAATGACCCGTGTCTTGATCAGAGCGGGATCGGCCTTGATCGCATCAAGCACCTGCAGGCCATCCATCTCGCCCGGCATCATCACATCAAGCACTACCAAATCTGGCTTTTGGCGACGCGCAATTTCCAGCGCCGTCAATCCCTCCTCGGCCTCCAGCACCTCGTAAGCCTTGCCCAGCGTAATGCGCACCAAACGACGAATATCTGAATGGTCATCGACCAATAAAATTTTGCTCATGACTGCAACCCCCTGCGTGATTTAGACGACTTCTGGCTAAACGTAAGCCTCCCGCCGCTCGACAATATTCTGGACAATCACCTTCAAATCCTTGAAGGGCACTGGCTTGGAAAAAATCCTGACATCCGCCGGGAGTCCGCCACGTGCCTCAATTTCTGCGAGATCAAGCCCGCTGACAACAACTATTTCCAGCCCTTCACGAAAAGAGGAGGCCGCAAGATTTCTGATCAACTGAATGCCATCCATATTGGGCATCGAGAGGTCAGTAATCATCAAATCAGGGGCATCCTTGCCGATACGAATCAGCGCATCGATGCCATTGCCGGCGGTAATCACCTCCAGCGGCATCTGCCAGCCGGCGATCACGGTTTTGTAGAGTTTGATCAGGATGCTGTCGTCTTCAACCACGAGAATTTTGATACGAGCCGGATCGATGGCGCTCTTCGCCACCGTAGGAACCGCTGGCTGCTCAACATCCAACAGCCGCCGCACCGAGGTTCGGCTAATACGACGATGCCCACCTTCGGTTTTCCAGGCTTCCAACTGGCCGTTTTCAACCCACAACTGGGCCGTGCGCAAAGAAACCCCCAGCAACTTGGCGGCTTCACGCGTGGTTAAAAACGCATTAAGCGGTGCGGTGTTTAACATTTTGCACTCCTTACTTCGGTTGATAATTGTCATTTTAGGCCACATAATTCACAAATTCAACACACAAACACAAATAAAGATCAATAAATGATAATTTATTGCAATTTAATTTATTTACGAAGCGTAAATTTTACTTATTATCGAATATCGCAACTTATCGGATCAATTGGTTACGCCCTGAAAAAATCTCAACATCATCACTAATGCAGCAATCTGGGGCCCATAAAAATGCCCGTCAGGGCAACAGGCCCCAACAAAATTCAGGTTATGATCAAAAAAAACTGGAGACAACAGCATGAATGCCGATAGCCGCGCCACCGCCCAGCAAACCGTACTGATCGTCGATGACACGCCACAAAACCTGACGGTGCTGGGTGAACTCCTGCGCCCGCTCTACCATGTACGGGTAGCCAACTCCGGCGAGCGCGCAATGCGTGCCGCGCATACAACACCACGCCCCGACCTGATCTTGCTCGATGTGATGATGCCGGAGATGGATGGCCATGAAGTCCTGCGCCGCCTGCGGGAAGATGAGGCCACACGGAACATTCCGGTTATTTTCATCACCGCCATGAGTGCAGCAGAAGACGAGGAACACGGGCTGGGGCTGGGGGCGGTGGACTACATTACCAAGCCCTTTAACCCCGCCATTGTTCTGGCACGGGTGCACACCCACCTCGAACTAAAACAAGCCCGCGACCGCCTATCCGCTGAAAATGACTGGCTGGAGCAAGAAGTGGCGCGCCGCATGCGCGAAAACCTGCTGATTCAGGATTTGAGCGTGCGCGCCCTGGCTTGTCTCGCTGAAGCACGCGACAACGAAACCGGTAACCACATCGTCCGTACCCAGCTTTATGTTGAAGTGCTGGCCAAACAACTTGCCGGCCACGAACGCTTTCGCGATGCGCTGGCCGGGCCGCGCATGAACATGGTGGTCAAGGCTGCGCCGTTGCACGATCTGGGTAAGGTCGGCATTCCGGACGCCATTTTGCTCAAACCAGGCCGCCTGACCGCTGAAGAATTCGAGATCATGAAAACCCACCCGCAAATTGGCGCGGATGCCATTACCCGCGCCATGCAGCAATCCCTGGCCGGTGCCGATGATGAAATGGCGGAACTGGCCAGCGGCGCTTTTGCTTTTTTGAACGTGGCTTACGAAATCTCGCTCGGCCATCAGGAAAAATGGGATGGCAGCGGCTACCCCGGTGGCCTGGCCGGTGAGGCTATTCCGGTTTCTGCCCGCCTGATGGCGCTGGCCGACGTCTTCGATGCTTTGATCAGCCGTCGCGTGTACAAACCACCGATGACGCTGGAGGAAGCGACGGAGATCATTCTGGCGGGCAGTGAGCGACACTTTGACCCCACCGTGGTTGACGCCTTTGTTGCCACCCGCGAGCAATTCGCCGAAATCGCTGCCCGCTTCCCTGATCATGAAGAAGCGGCGGCATGAGCTATCGGCTTTTCGCTGTCGCCTGCGCCGGCCTGTTGATACTGACCCAGACTGCGGCCGCACAAACGGCGGCCCCACTGGCGAATGCGCCGGCCAAGGCCAGCCAGTTCAAAGAAATTCTGGCCACAGCGGAATTGCTTAATCGGGTGCAGTCCGGGGGGTATGTGCTTTATTTGCGCCACAGCAGTACCGATACATCGCGGCCTGATCGCTTGCCGAGTGTTGACCTCAAGGATTGCAGCACCCAGCGACCGTTGAGTGATGAAGGACGAAAAATCGCCGGCCAAGTGGGCGTAGCGATCCGCAAGGCAAAAATACCGCTGAGTGAAATTCGTATCAGCCCTTTGTGCCGCGCCAAAGAGACCGCCGAACTGGCCTTTCCCGGGCAAAGTTTTATTGAAGACCAGAATCTGATGTACACCGCCAATTTGACCAGCGAGCAAAAACGCCCAATTCTGGCCAATACGCGGCAACTGCTTTCGGCCAGCGTGGCAGCCGGCAAGAACCGGCTGCTGGTGGCACATGCGCCGAATTTGATGGATTTAATCGGCTATTTCCCCAAAGAAGCAACGCTGGTTATCTTTCGACCTTTGGGCAAGGATGGCTTTCAATATCAAGCCAGCATTCCGCCTGGCCGATGGCCAGCACTGACCCACTAACTTGACATGCCACCACGCCGCCCGCGATTTTCGCCTTATTTGATCGTCTTTTTCCTTCCGGTGGCTTTGGTCATTTTGCTGGCGGGTGGACTCAATCTGGCTTCCTTTATCAGTTTGCGCGCCGATCATGAGTTAGCACGCCAGCAACAAGCCAAAGATCTCCAGAAAATCAACGCGGCCACTGAATTCAATCAGGAGGTGGCTGCAATTCAGCATCAGGTCACCAGCACGCTAGAGGAAGCTGGCGCCGGTAAACTGGATGAAGCGGCGGTCTATCGTATTCACACAGAAATCGTCGACCGTCTTGCCGCGCTCGAAACACGCCTGCCTGAACTTAAAGAAAACCCAGGCGATGAACTCAAGGAGGTCAGTGAGCATTTCCAGCACTATCGCAACTTCATCATTCAGGCCACCGATCTGGCGGCGATCGACCCGGCGAATGGTATGCGTAACGCTTACAAGGCGGCCAATCAGTACCTTTTTTTATCAGAACACACGCGTGACGTCGCGAGGAAAATTGGCAACAACTCGGCGCTGCGCAGCGCCATCCAAGAACAACTACTTGAAGACCATGCCTTTAAAAATCTGATCTCCGGGGGCTTGCTGATGCTGGCCCTGCTGATCGTTTCCGGCCTGATCATTTATCGGGCGACGCAGCGCATCGCTGCTCTCAGCCGTGGCCTGGAAGAACTGGCGGATGGTGAGATCAACCCTGAAACACTACCTGCCATTCGCGAGATGGCACAAAACCGACGCAGCCTGCTGCACGAATTGGCGCAAGCCGCACTGGCCTTTCGCGACACCAGCCTCGACTATCGCGCCGCGCAATACAACCTGGGCGAGCGGATGAAGGAATTGTCCTGCCTGTTCGATGTTTTCCGAGTCACCCAGCGCGATGATTTCGATCTTGAATTGATCCTTGAAACGGTCGCCAACCGCCTGCCCGCTGCCATGCGCTATCCGGAAATCGCGGCGGGGCGCATTGAGTGCGGTCAACAGCATTTTGGGGGCGAAATTTGCGGCACCCAGCTCGAAGCCAAATTTGTCGGCCAGAACGGCGAGCCGTCCAAAGTGATTGTTGCTTACAACGCACCACTTCCGCTTGATGCAGGCGCGGCTTTCATTCCCGAGGAGCAGACGCTGCTTGAGGCGATTGCTATCCAACTCGCCGCGACGATCGAAAAGCGTCGCGTCAGCGCCGATGAGCGTGACCGCCAGGCACTACTCGACGCAATCTTCGCCAGCGCACCCGATGCCATCGAACTGGTCGATGCCAAAACCCTGTGTTTTGTTAAAGCCAACGACGCCAGTTGCCGCCTGTTGGGCTATAGCCACGAAGAAATGATCGGCATGCCACTGCTGCAGGTTCAAGCGGCAATGACACCGGCAGTGCTGGAAGCGCTTTCTCACGATATCCTGACCCAAGGCCACGCCCAATTTGACACGGTTCACCGGCGCAAAAATGGTGACTTGATAGATGCCCGCGTCAGTACCCAAGCGATTCGCCAGAATGGTCAGGATTACATGGTCGGCATCTGGCGTGACATTACGGCTGAAAAACTTGCCGCCGCTGAAATCAGAAAGCTCTCCTTGGCTATCGAGCAGGCGCCAACGCCGGTTGTCATCACCGATATGGACTGCCGGATTGAATACGTTAATGATGCTTTCGTACACAACACCGGTTACGCCCGCGAAGCAGTGATGGGAAAAACCCCGCGCCTGCTGAAATCCGGCAAAACCCCGCTCGCTACCTACCAGGCGATGTGGAAAAGCCTGAGCAACGGCGAAACCTGGAAGGGGGAGTTCATCAATCGCACCCTGGATGGGCGCGAGCAGATCGAATCAGCGATCATCGTCCCCCTGCGTCAACCCGATGGGAAAATCACGCATTATGTGGCGATCAAGGAAGACATCACGCAAAGAAAGCTGCAGGAGGATCAACTACGCAAGCTCTTCCTGGCCGTCGAGCAAAGCCCGGAAAGTATCGTCATTACCAACCTCGATGCGCAAATTGAATACGTCAATGCCGCCTTCCAGCGCGCTACCGGCTATACGCGTGAAGAGGCTTACGGGCTGAATCCACGTGTGCTCAAATCAGGCAAAACCCCGCACCAGACTTATGTGGAAATGTGGGCAACGCTGAGTCGTGGCGAACCGTGGCGCGGTGAACTGATCAATCGGCGCAAGGATGGCAGCGAATATCACGAGTTGGCCAATATCGCCCCGGTGCGCCAACCGAATGGTGAAATCACCCACTATTTGGCGATCAAGGAAGACATCAGCGAAAAGAAACAGATGAGCGACGAGCTGGAAAGCCACCGCTCGCATCTGGAAAAACTGGTTGAAAGTCGCACCGCTGAATTAAACCAGACGCTGCGTGAGCAAAATGCCCTGTTCGACGCTGCCAGCGCCGGCATTGCGCTGCTCAGCGAGCGCTTGGTGGTGCGCGCCAATCATCGACTCGAACAAATGTTTGGCTACGGCGATGGCGAACTGATCGGCAAGCCAACCCGTATCTGGTTTATTGACGACGCCTCCTACCAACAACTGGGCAGCGAGCTTTACCCCAAAGTCAGCCAGGGCGAGAGCGACACGCGGGATATGGAATTTATCCGCAAGGATGGCAGCCACTTCTGGTGCCGCATCTCCAGTCACGCCGTCAATCCGGCCAATCCGCTGGAGGGGTTGGTGGTTATTTTTGAAGACATTAGCGCCGAGCGAATGGCAGCGGAAGCGTTGCGTTTGGCCAATGAAGAGCAGCAGGCGATTTTCGATACCGCCAACTCCGGTATTGCGCTGATTCGCGATCGCATTTTGCAACGCTGCAACCGGCGGTTGCATGAAATTTTTGGCTGGGAGCTTGGGACGATGGTTGGCCAGGCAACTGCCATCTGGTACGCCGATGAAGCAGCCAATGCAGCGGGTGGTGGCGAGGTTTATGAGCACATCTGGCGCGGTGAAGTACATCGTCGCGAGCAGGAATTGATGCGCCACGATGGTAGCCTGTTCTGGGCGCGCCTGACCGGTACTGCAATCGATACCACCGAGCCGGCCAAAGGGTCGGTCTGGGTGATCGAAGATATTACCGATGAACGCGCAGCAATTGAGCAAATCCGCCAGGCGCAAGCGCTGGCCGAAGCGGCGGCGCGCATGAAGTCCGACTTTTTGGCCAATATGAGCCACGAAATCCGCACGCCAATGAATGCCATTATCGGCATGTCGCATCTGGCCATGAAAACCGACCTTAACCCGCGCCAGCGCGATTATTTGAAGAAAATCCAAGGCTCCGGCCAGCACCTGCTCGGCATCATCAACGACATTCTCGATCTTTCCAAAATCGAGGCCGGGAAAATGCTGGTCGAGCACCTCGATTTTGAGCTCGACCGCGTCTTTGAAAATGTCGCCGGCCTGATCTCGGAAAAGGCGGCGGCCAAAGGCCTGGAGTTGATTATCGATATCGACGAAGCGGTGCCGCACAGCCTGATCGGCGACCCGCTACGCCTGGGGCAGATTCTGATCAACTACGCCAATAACGCGGTCAAATTTACTGACCAGGGCGAAATTGCGATCCATGTTTCCATGCCGGAGCATGATGAGCACGGCGTGCTGCTGCGCTTCTCGGTGCGCGATACCGGGATCGGCATTGATGACGAACAACGCAGCCGACTTTTCCAAAACTTTGAACAAGCGGATACCTCAACAACGCGCAAATACGGCGGCACTGGCCTGGGCTTGGCAATCTCCAAACAACTCGCCGAATTGATGGGCGGCGACGTAGGCGTAGATAGTGAACCCGGCAAAGGCTCAACTTTCTGGTTCACTGCCCGCCTCGGGCGTGGTGCCGGCCTCAACCGCAATTTGTTGCCGGATCCGGATTTGCGTGGCCGTCACGTTCTCGTCGTAGACGACAACGAATACGCCCGCGCCGTGATTTGCGACATGCTGCGCGCCATGACCTTTGAAGTCTCGTCAGCCGCCTCGGGGCACGAGGCGCTGGTCGCCATTTCGCAATCGGTTACGGTCAACCGGCCTTTTGAGGTGATTTTTCTCGACTGGCAAATGCCCGGCATGGATGGTGTCGCCACCGCGCGTGAGATTCGCCAGCAACTCGGCGCAGCAACGCCGCATCTGATCATGATCACGGCCTACGGGCGCGATGAGGTCATGCGCGCTGCCGGCGGAGAAGCCATCGAAGAAGTGCTGATCAAGCCAGTGACCTCGTCCACGCTGTTCGATAGCGTTATGCGCAGTTTGGGTGGCACGCCGACCACGCTTGAATTCAAAGGCGTGAGCGCCACCCCGAGTACCGATCTGAGCACCATCGCCGGGGCGCGCATCTTGCTGGTGGAGGATAACGACCTGAATCAGGAAGTCGCCATCGAACTACTGACTGATGCGGGTTTTACCGTCGAACTCGCCGAAAACGGGGCCATCGCCCTGGAAATGATCGCCCGGCAAAGTCCTGAAAAGCCCTACGACATCGTGTTAATGGACATGCAAATGCCAGTGATGGACGGCCTGACCGCCACCCTTGAAATCCGCAAACAGGCGCAATGGGCCGATTTGCCCATCGTTGCGATGACCGCCAACGCGATGGCCGGTGATCGCGACCGCTGCCTGGCCGCCGGCATGAACGACCATGTGGCCAAGCCAATTGATCCGGACGATCTGTGGGCCAAGCTACTGCGCTGGATCAAGTACCGCAATCCAGCGGCGGAACACGCGGCACAAGCGGAACAAGCCAAAGCGGCCAAGCTGTCGGGCACGCCATCCGCCAGTAGTTTTGCCGCAATTCCCGGCCTTAATGTCGCGCGCGGGGTGCGCCTGGCCATGGGCCGCGATGCGCTTTACCTCTCCATCCTCGGTAAATTCATCGCCGGGCAGGCCAATTTCATCAAGCTCATGGAGGCTGCACTGACCGAAGCCGACTGGCTCACCGCTGAACGTCTGGTGCACACCCTGAAAGGTGGCGCGGCGCAAATCGCCGCCCATGAGGTTAAAGATCGAGCGGAACAATTTGAGGAAGCGATCCGCCAACGCTTGCCGCTAAGCACCCTGCTGGCCAGCCTGAAGGAGATCGGCGCGCAACTCACGCAATTGATCGACGCCATCGCCACCCGTTTGCCCACCAAGCCTGCCGCTGTAGCGTCGTTACAGATCGATAAAGCAGAATTGGCAGCGGTCTATGAACAACTCATCCGCCAGCTGGAATCAGATGATTTCACCAGCGGCAGCACCATTGAAAAGCACGAATCCTTACTCAGAGCTGCGCTGAATGAGCAATTCGAGAAATTATCGGTCGCTGTCGAGAATTATGATTTTGGCGGCGCCCTTGAGGTTTTGAAGGCGCAGGCTGAATAAAGCTTTAATGAATGGCCGCTTTTTCTCCCTCAATCAATTGGCCATCACATCGCTTAACAGCGCACCGGCTTCGACCCGCACCAACTGAAAATCCTGACCCCGTCTTTCTTCAATACGCAGCAGATCCAGCAATTCGTTGATGATCGAGATCACATCGAGCACCAGCAGATCAGGGCTTTGGCGACGCGCAATTTCCAGCGCCGTCGCCCCCTCCTCTGCCTCCAGCACCTCGTAAGCCCAGCGTGATGCGAACCAGACGGCGAATATCTGAATGATCATCGACCAATATAATTTTGCTCATGATTCAAACGCCACTGCGTGATTTGGGTGACTAAACGTAAGCTTCCCGTCGCTCGACAATATTTTGGACAATCACCTTCAAATCCTTGAAGGGCACTGGCTTGGAAAAAATCCTGACATCCGCCGGGAGTCCGCCACGTGCCTCAATTTCTGCGAGATCAAGCCCGCTGACAACAACTATTTCCAGCCCTTCACGAAAAGAGGAGGCCGCAAGATTTCTGATCAACTGAATGCCATCCATATTGGGCATCGAGAGGTCAGTAATCATCAAATCAGGGGCATCCTTGCCGATACGAATCAGCGCATCGATGCCATTGCCGGCGGTAATCACCTCCAGCGGCATCTGCCAGCCGGCGATCACGGTTTTGTAGAGTTTGATCAGGATGCTGTCGTCTTCAACCACGAGAATTTTGATACGAGCCGGATCGATGGCGCTCTTCGCCACCGTAGGAACCGCTGGCTGCTCAACATCCAACAGCCGCCGCACCGAGGTTCGGCTAATACGACGATGCCCACCTTCGGTTTTCCAGGCTTCCAACTGGCCGTTTTCAACCCACAACTGGGCCGTGCGCAAAGAAACCCCCAGCAACTTGGCGGCTTCACGCGTGGTTAAAAACGCATTAAGCGGTGCGGTGTTTAACATTTTGCACTCCTTATTTCGGTTGATAATTGTCATTTTAGGCCACATAATTCACAAATTAAATATTTAAACTTAAAAAAAAGCAATAAATGAAATTATGTATCACCTACTGGGCAGCGCATCGAATAACGATTTGAATAAAACAATAAGTTATACTAGAGTAGGATATTTGATAAATAGGAGCTTATGATGCTTCAGACCCTACGCAAAGCCGGTGGCTCGCTCGTTATGACTGTGCCCAAGGCGTTTATTGACCAGAACGGTCTAGGTGACGGCTCCCAGGTCGAACTCCATCTCTTGGGCAAGAAAATGACCGTAGAAGCGCCAACCCGACCGCGTTACAAGCTGGCCGACCTGATGGCAGAAATGCCGCAAGGATTGCCGCGTGTCGAAGGCTGGGATGAAATGCCCTCGGTTGGATTGGAGAACGGCTGATGGCGTACCTGCCGAACCGTGGCGACATCGTTCATCTCGATTTCGACCCGTCTTCTGGTCGAGAGATGAAAGGCTCGCACTTCGGCCTTGTTCTGAGCGGCAAGGTTTTCAATCAGCAAGGACTGGCGATGATTTGCCCGATTTCGCAGGGCGTCGCTGCCGCTGCACGTACCTACGGGACGGTAGTCACGCTGATGGGGTCTGGAACTGACACCCAAGGCGCGGTGCATTGCCACCAATTGAAGTCGCTGGACTGGCGGGCGCGGAACTTGCGTCTCAAGGAAACGGTGCCGCAGTACATTGTTGATGAAGCCTTGGCCAGAATCGAAGCCATTCTATTTGAGTAGAACGGGAAACCTATTGGATGAAAAAGACTAGGAGCCGATGCTGTTCAACGTAGATTCCTCTGTTGGAGGCGCCTGCTGGTGCGTTTGGGCGGGATGGACTGCGCGAAGCAACGACGCAGCAGGCTCATGCCTGCAAGGAGGCGCGACATACTGCTTGACGGAATCCTTTCAGCCTTTTCAGGTTGTCCGGCGTTAAACCCAGTAAGTCAAAGGTTTCCGGCCTTCCTATTCCGCGCGCCTGACGGCGCCAGTGCAGCAACCAGATATCGAAGACATAGTGCAAGTAAATGTTCGCCAGCAATGGGGAGAGGACGCCGCGTACGATCTTGCATACTTTTCTCTCCAACGTCTGAATTAGCCGAATTCTCTTTGGCATTGAGCCCCGGATCCGGATCAACCCGAAACACGACGAGTATCTCCTCTTTGTGAATTTCAACGCGCTTGACCAAGCCGAGGATAACCTCGCGTTTCATTACGAAGTCGATCGTGTCCAACCGGTCATGGACGGCAGATGCAAACTCTTCGAGACGATTAATCACAAGGAACAACTCGCTTTGACCAGCATTGTTGCGCCGTGATTCTTGAATCTGATGATCCTAAAAACCTCAGTTACCCGATACCTTCGGCATGATTTTGGAGTAATCGGAGACTTCGAGGAGGGCTAATCCCGGCCAATTTCTTTTTGAGATATTCACAGATCATGATCCAGACAAAGCGA
>JAQTZQ010000247.1 GCA_028687645.1 Rhodocyclaceae bacterium | reverse complement strand
ACGGAAATATCGTGCTTGATGCTGACGCCTTCGCGCTTTTGGGCTTCCGAAATATGCTCGCGCAAGGCCCACAGTTTGGCCGCCTGCGTCTCGTTGTGCGCCATGAGCGCATCGCTGACCAGACCAGCTGCCATCATCTCGGCCAGCCAGTGCTCAATCGCGCTCTGATCGCCATCAGAAAACTCAGCCAGAACGTACCAAGGCCAAATTTCACCTGGCCGTTTGGCCGCCGGAATATGCCTGAGCACCAGTTCCAGCGAGGCATTTGAGATCAGCTCGAAGGCCGTCAATTGTGCATCAAAATGATTTTTTGCCTGATTTAGCAGGTTGACCGCAACACTTGGCTCAGCGACATTCAGCCAGCAGGTGGTTTGCGTCCTGGGCAAAGGAAAGAGCTTGAGCACCGCCGCCGTGATGATGCCGAGCGTGCCTTCGGCGCCAATGAATAATTGCTTGAGGTCGTAACCGGTGTTGTCCTTGCGCAAGGCGCGCAAGCCATTCCAGATCTCGCCATTGGGCAACACCACCTCCAGACCCAGAGTCAGCTCGCGGGTGTTGCCATAGCGCAAGACCTGAACGCCGCCGGCGTTGGTCGATAGATTGCCGCCAATCAGGCAATTTCCTTCGGCGGCCAGTGAGAGCGGGAAGAGACGATCAACCGCCCGCGCCGCATCCTGAACCGCAGCCAGCGTGCAACCGGCTTGAACAAAAATTGCGTTGTTTTGGGCGTCGACCGTAACAATTTGATTGAGGCGGCTCAAACTGAGCAGCACCGCCGTGCCGCTGCCATCCGGCGTCGCTGCGCCACAATGGCTGGTGTTACCACCCTGCGGCACGATGGGGGTGTTGGCGGCAACGCAGGCTTTGACGACGGCAGCCACTTCAGCGGTATTGGCCGGGCGCACGACACAACGTGCAACCCCGATGTAACGCCCACGCCAGTCATTGAGGAAAGGCGCCATGTCAGCCGGATCAGTCAGGACATAAGCCGCCCCAACGATCTCGGCCAATTGCTCAGACAGGTTGGGCGTAGAGGTCATGATGGTCGGCGTCAATAACCTTGACTTGCAGGAAATCACCCGGCTCGGCATCAAAATGGCCGTCGAGATAAACCAGACCATCAATCTCCGGCGCATCGGCCTTGGAGCGGGCAATCGTCCCCTCCTCGTCAACGGCATCGACCAGTACCTGAATCACGGTATCAATCTTGGCTTCCAGCTTGGCGGCAGAAATATCTTCCTGCACCTGCATCAGCCAGCGCTTGCGGTCTTCACGCACGCTTTCCGGCAGGAGCAACCCAAGTTCGTTGGCTTTCGCGCCTTCAACCGGCGAGTAGGCAAAAGCGCCGACGCGATCGAGCTTGGCTTCTTCAAGGAACTGGATCAGCTGGTCGAAATCTTCTTCCGTTTCACCGGGGAAACCGGTGATGAAGGTCGAACGGATGACGATTTCTGGGCAAATCTCACGCCATTTGGCGATGCGTTCCAGCGTATTCTCAGCCGAGGCCGGGCGCTTCATTGCCTTGAGGATGGTCGGGCTGGCGTGCTGGAAAGGCACATCGAGATAAGGCAGAATTTTGCCTTCGGCCATCAGCGGAATGACGTCATCGACCGACGGATACGGGTATACGTAGTGCAGGCGAACCCAGATGCCGAAGCTGGCCAACGCCTCGCACAGCTCCTTCAGGCGGCTCTTCACCGGCTTGCCGCCCCAGAAGGCAGTACGGTATTTGAGATCAACACCGTAGGCAGAGGTGTCCTGCGAAATTACGAGAATCTCTTTGACCCCGGCGCGCGCCAGATTTTCGGCCTCCGCCAGCACATCGCCAACCGGACGCGAAACCAGCGGGCCGCGCAGCGACGGGATGATGCAAAAGGTGCAACTATGGTTGCAGCCTTCGGAAATCTTCAGGTAGGCAAAGTGATCCGGCGTCAGGCGCACACCCTGCGGCGGCACCAGATCGGAATACGGATCATGCGGTTTGGGCAGATGTTGATGGACGATGCCCATCACCTCATCGGCAGCATGCGGGCCGGTAACGGCGAGCACGGCGGGGTGCGTCGTCTGGACAATATCGCCCTTGGCGCCGAGGCAACCGGTAACGATGACCTTGCCGTTTTCGTTGAGCGCCTCGCCGATGGCGTCGAGCGACTCTTCCACCGCTGCGTCAATAAAGCCGCAGGTGTTGACGATGACAAGATCGGAATTCTCGTAACTGGGAGAAATTTCGTACCCCTCGGCGCGCAGCTTGGTCAGGATGCGTTCAGCGTCGGAAGAAGCCTTCGGACAACCCAGACTGACGAAGCCGACGGTCGGCACTTTTTCTTTAATATTCATGCAGTAAAAGCCTTTTTCCGGAAGTGGCGGAAGTCGAAAGGCCGTATTTTACGGCCAGATACAGTTGGGTAGGCAGGCAGAGCGCCTGCCCGGACAATTTATCTGCCCGCCCCTCGCGCCGGACGCAACATCGCTAACCGAAACAGGCCGTTGTAAACGACAAAACCCGCGTCCATTGGGAAGCGGGATTTTGTCTAAGCTACTGATTTAAATGGCTACAATCAGATTTTTGTGGTTTGAGAAAGTATGGGTTGTTTGCCCAATTTCCTCAATTTTGGTCGGGGCGGCGGGATTCGAACTCGCGACCCCTTGCACCCCATGCAAGTGCGCTACCAGGCTGCGCTACGCCCCGACAAGCCAAAGATAATACCACGAAAATAATACATTTCACAGCCGTAACATCTCAATAACAGCCTGCAAACTGCCGCGCAAATCATCTGAAGACTTCTCACCAACATCCTTGTCAATGACAACCACTTCAAATGCAGCGCCCTCATCCAGGCGATTGCGTGCACCGCTGATCGTAAAACCCTGACTATAAAGTAATTCTCGAATACGACGCACCAACAAAACTTCGTGATGTTGATAATAGCGGCGATTTCCCCGACGCTTAACCGGCTTGAGTTGATTAAATTCCTGTTCCCAATAACGCAAAACGTGCGGTTTCACACCACACAACTCACTGACTTCACCAATCGTGAAATAGCGCTTTGCAGGGATGGGGGGCAGCTCTTCGCCGTCAGCAGGTTTAAGCCGTGGTTCCATCACAGGCAAGCTCGACATCAGACTTCAGTTTTTGGCTGGCATGAAAGGTCACCACACGACGTGCAGTAATCGGAATTTCTTGCCCAGTTTTTGGATTGCGACCAGGTCGCTGCGGCTTATCACGTAACTGGAAATTTCCGAAGCCTGAGAGCTTTACACCATCCCCAGTTTCAAGCGAATTACGAATCTCTTCAAAGAAGGCTTCAACCATGTCTTTAGCCTCCCGTTTGTTCAGGCCAACCCGCTCAAATAACAGGTCAGCAAGCTCTGCTTTGGTCAAGGTTATTACGTTCTTTTTTTCTTCAGGCACGAAGTTCCGCTCCAAATGCCTGCCCCAGACAGGCCATCAGATGCTGCGTTGCAGCATCAACTTCCGAATCTTGCAAAGTGCGTTGAGTATCTTGCATAACTATCCGAAACGCAAGACTTTTCTTGTTTTCAGGAACGCCTTTTCCGACATAAATATCGAACAATTGGAGGTCTTTAATCAGCTCAGGCAACTGCCCTTTGAGTCCATCCAGAAGTGTCTGCAATGACAAATTTTGATCGACAACAATGGCCAGATCACGAATCACCGGCGGGAAATTTGAGACCTCGACAAATGCCGGAACCTTGTTGGCTTTGACCGCCTCAAAATCGACTTCAAACAACACTGGCGCATTCGGCAGGTCGTATTTTTGCACCCACTCAGGATGAAGTTCACCAATACAACCAATTTCCTGATCAGCCAGAATAACCTTGGCTGATCGTCCCGGATGCAGTGCCGGATGCTGGATTCTTTCAAAACGCAATTTCGCAGGGGCCAAAAGTGCTTCCAGATCACCTTTGAGGTCGAAGAAATCGACTTTGCGCGAACCACTGCCCCAACCTTCCGGCAAGGCAGCACCGTAGGCCAAACCAGCCAGTTTCCAAGGCTGATGGAAACCACTGACCGGTAAACCGTCAGCTTTGCGATGAAAACTGCGGCCAGTTTCAAACAAACGCACCCGGTTTTGTTTACGCTTCAGATTGGTCTGCAAATTAGCGATCAGGCCGCCAAATAGTGTCGAGCGCATGACGGCCATTTGACTGGCAATCGGGTTGGCGAGGCGGATCAGGTCGCTATTGGCGGCAAAATCAGTTTCCCAGACCTCTTCCACGAAAGCGAAATTGACCACTTCCTGGTAACCACGATCGACCAGCAAATGGCGAATACGCGCCGCCGGGGATTGCGCTTCCGGCTGCACCATCATTTTCAGGTTGCCGCGCGGCGCTGGGGCAGGAATATTGTCATAGCCATGCAGACGGGCGATTTCCTCGATCAGGTCTTCCTCGATTTCGATGTCGAAGCGCCAAGTTGGCGGGGTCACCAGGAAATCCTCGCCTTCGCAGACGAATGACAAACCGAGGCCACTGAACAAAGCAGCGATCTGCTCGGGAGAAAAAGTCATGCCGATCACCGCACAGGCACGCGCCGTGCGCAGACGCACAGGGTTGCGTGCCGGCATCACGGCCTTGGCCTCAGTCACCGGACCGGCGGCACCGCCACAGATATCGATGACCAGTTGCGTGGCGCGCTCGATAGCACGGCGAGTTCCACCAAAATCAACACCGCGTTCAAAGCGATGCGA
>JAQTZQ010000246.1 GCA_028687645.1 Rhodocyclaceae bacterium | reverse complement strand
CCGGGCAAGGGTATCTTGCACATGGAGTTTGCACCGCGCGGCGAAAGCGTCTGGCTCTCGGCGCGTGACGACAACAAAGTGGTCATTTACAACACCGCTACGTTTGCGAAAGAGGCCGAGATTGCTGCTAATAGCCCATCCGGCATCTTTTTTACCTCACGCGCTGCGCGTATCGGTTTCTGATGACTGAAACCTTCGAGTTCCGCCTGCTTAACGAGTTTCAGCGCGATTTTCCGCTCTGCCCGGCACCTTTTGCCGAGTTGGCAGCACGCTTGGGTGTGGGTGAGCGTGTTGTTCTCAGCGGACTGGAAAAGCTGCGCCGCGAAGGCAAAATTTCTCGCGTCGGGGCGGTTTTTGCGCCCAAGCGGATTGGCGCTTCAACCCTTGCCGCGATGGCCGTGCCGGCGGAGCATCTGGCGGCGGTGGCCGAGGCGGTTAACCGCTTCCCCGAGGTGAATCACAACTACGAGCGTGAGCATCATTACAACCTGTGGTTTGTCGTTACGGCGGCCAGCGAGGCGCGTTTGCAAGCCACTTTGGGGGCGATTCAGGCTGCGGCCGGGTATCCGCTGTTGCCGCTGCCTTTGCTTGAAGAATTTCATATTGACCTGGGTTTTTCGCTGAGCGGTGGAAAAGCGCGCAATGTCGCCGCGGCGCGCCCGGTCATGCCGATGGTGCCGATTGAAGAATCCGAACGCCGTCTGGTGTCCGTATTGCAGGAAGGTTTGCCACTTTTTATTCGCCCCTTTGCGATGATCGCCGAGCGTATCGGAGCTTCTGAATCGGATGTGCTGGGGCGCATCGGGCGCTGGCTGGAAGAAGGCGCGATCAAGCGTTTTGGCGTTGTCGTTCGGCATCGCGAATTGGGCTACACGGCTAATGCCATGGTGGTTCACGATATTCCCGATGAACTGGTTAGCGAAGTGGGCCGTGCGCTGGCGGAAGAGTGCGAAGTCACCCTTTGCTACCGTCGCCCGCGCCGCTTGCCGGATTGGGGTTACAACCTCTTTTGTATGATCCATGGCCGTGATCGTGCCGAGGTCGAGCGGGTAATTTCAGACATTCGCAAGCGTCACGCCTTGCAGGATTGTGCGCATGATGTGCTGTTCTCGCTGACCCGTTTCAAACAGAATGGCGCGCGTTATGCGTGAGATTGATACGGTCGACCGCCAAATCATTGCCAAAATGCAGGGCGACTTTCCGCTTTGCGAGCGGCCTTATGCTCAGGTCGCCGAGCAACTGGGCATCGCTGAAGGTGATTTGTTGGCACGCCTTGAGCGCTTGCTGGCTGATAAAGTACTGACGCGCTTCGGCCCGATGTTTCAGGTCGAACGCATGGGCGGCGCCTTTGTCCTGGCCGCTTTGTCGGCACCCGAGGAGCGCTATGAAGAAGTCACCGCGCTGGTCAATGCCTTGCCGCAAGTAGCGCACAACTATCGCCGCGAGCACGCACTCAACATGTGGTTTGTGCTGGCCACCGAAACTCAGGATGGCATCGCCAAAGCGATTGCGCTGATCGAGCGGAACACGGGTTTGGTGGTCTATGCCTTTCCCAAGGAACAGGAATATTTTGTCGAAATGAAACTGGAGGCGCGGATCTGATGGATCAAATTGATCGCGCCCTGATCGTTGCGACTCAGGCTGGCTTGCCGCTGGTGCCGCGTCCTTACGCGCAGATTGCCGAGCAGTTGGGGATTGCCGAAGCCGCTGTCATGGCTCGCCTGCAAGGCTTGCTTGATAGCGGGATGATTCGCCGCATCGGCGCCGTGCCCAATCATTACGCCATCGGCTGGACGGCAAATGGCATGACGGTATGGGATGTGGTCGATGAGCGGGTTGATGAACTGGGTGCGCTGGTTGGTGCGTTGCCCTTTGTCACCCATTGCTACCGCCGCCCACGCGCCTTGCCGGCCTGGCCCTACAACCTGTTTGCCATGGTGCATGGCAGTTCGCGCGACGAATGTTCGAGCAAGGCGGAAGAAATCCGTGTTTTGCTCGGTGCTGCCTGTCGGGCGAACGACATTCTCTACTCGACCAAAATCCTCAAAAAGACCGGGCTTAGAATCGGCGCCTGAGTTGTTACGGTCAACACGGAAAAACCGGCGAAATCGAATCCTGTCGGGTAAGCACTCGAAGCGGCAGTAGCCCGAATGGAAAGCTACTTCATGGTTGAATATCAGCGGTGAGCGAAGCGCATCCGCTGCAATGCCGTGTTGGGCAAATTTGTTGGGTTGGCGGGAGGGGGCAGAACCTGGGTGCCGGCTGCTTTCAGCCGAGCCTCGCCAAGCTGTATCTCTTCAAAAAGACTGTCCAGATTGTTGCCATACTTAGCGCCAATCGCGTCCTTGATAGCATGGACTTCCATCATGATTTCGTCAGTCATTGTCATTATCTCCAAGAAGTTCTTCGGGGGTGCATATGATGGGCAGGAAGAGTCCGAGTTGCTCAAGATGTACTGCAATTTTTTCCTGAATCACTGGATTGGCAATGTGGCGACAATTCCAGGTTAGTAAAAAATCTACGTTATGCAGTGTTGAAACAGCAATATGAAGCGCATCCTCAATCGCCTTAGCTGGGATGATGTCTTGCGCAATAAGCGATTTGGCCAAGTCAATCATGTCTTGTGTTACCGCGAGCACGGGTATCCCATCAAGTGCCGCAAGTCTTTTCTGCGCAGCCACCGGATCACCTGCGGCGCATTCCTGCCATACCGACTGAGAAACAAGAAGCTCATAGTCAGAGCGCGACTCCCACCAAGCCAGAGTGATTTGCTGATGGGCCGCACCGACAATGGTTTTGCTTGGACGCGCCGTCAGATAGCTGATGACAGACGTTTCGACGTAGATTTTTCGCTTCATGATTTTTGCGCTAGTTTGGAAAACTGACGTCTGTCCCTTTTTGTTTGAATGGTGAGTCTAGTTTGGGAGGTTTCGATTACATGAATCAGCCTGCTTCAGCAATCCGCTTGGCAATATGCGCCAAGGATTCCTCAACCTGGTCGATCAAAATCAGGCACAGATCGCCCGGTTGCAGTCTTGCCATTGCGGCATCAATCGCGACAAATTCACCGGTGATGGCGTCAATCTGCTTGGTACGGCGGGCGTTGACCAAGCCTTGGCGTAGTAGCGCAATGACCTCGCCATCTTCGCGCCCGCGCTGGCAGGCGTCCTGATAGAGAATGACATCATCAAAGGCATCGCCGAGGATTTCGGTTTGCTGGCGGATGTCTTCATCGCGCCGGTCTCCTGCGCCGCTAATGACGACGGAACGCCGGACCGCCGGCATGTTCTCGATACCACCGACCAGTGCTTGAATGGCATCCGGGTTGTGGCCGTAGTCAGCAATTAACGTGGCGCCTTTGTAGTCAAAGACATTGAAGCGGCCCGGTGCGGTAGCGGCATCGCTGATGAAATTGGCTAGCGCCCATTCGATACTTTCCCAGGTGTAGCCCAGCGCCCAGCCGGTGGCTGCTGCGGCCATGGCATTTTCAGTCTGAAAGCCGATGGTGCCGTTGCGGGTGAGCGGAACGTTGGCCAGCGGGATGCGATGCTTTTTGCGCCCTTCGCTGAAAATAATGGAATCGCGCTCGACATAAACAACACGCTTGCCTTGGGCGCGATGGGTGGCCAGTACCGGATGGGAGCGATTGCGGGCAAAGAAAATGATGTCGCCGTGGCAATGGTAGGCCATGGCTGCAACGGTTGGGTCGGCAGCGTTGAGGACGGCGGTGCCATGCGGCGCAACGTTCTCAACAATAACGCGCTTGACCACCGCTAACTCTTCGACCGTGGTAATGAAATTGAGTCCGAGGTGATCGCCGATGCCGATGTTGGTAATGACGGCCACATCGCAGACATCAAAGCCCAGACCCTCACGCAAAACCCCTCCGCGCGCGGTTTCAAAAACCGCTGCATCGACATCGGGGTGCATCAGCACATTGCGTGCGCTCTTCGGGCCGGAGCAGTCACCGGTATCGGTGCGGCGGCCTTCGATGTACACACCATCGGTGCTGGTCATGCCAACGCGCAGATTGTTGGATTCAAAAATACGTCCAATCAGGCGGCTGGTCGTGGTTTTGCCATTGGTGCCGGCGATCGCGACGACCGGGATGCGGGCATTGTCACCGTCCGGAAACATCATGCCGACAATCGCTTCACCGACCGCGCGGCCTTTGCCGAACGAGGGGTCGAGGTGCATGCGCAGGCCGGGGGCGGCGTTGCATTCGACGATGCCGCCGCCTTGCTCTTCGAGCGGCTTGTGCATGGTGTCGCAAACCACATCAATGCCGCAGATGTCCAATCCCACCGTTTGTGCGGCGGCAACGGCAGCAGCAGCAAGGTCGGGATGCACGTCGTCAGTGACATCGGTGGCAGTGCCGCCGGTCGATAGATTGGCATTGTTGCGCAGTACGACACGGACGCCGCGCGGCGGCACAGTGTCGGCGGTGTAGCCCTGCTCGGCGAGACGGCCCAGCGCGATTTCGTCAAAACGTATTTTGGTTAACGAAGTGGCGTGACCATCTGAGCGGCGCGGGTCGCTGTTGACGATATCGACCAATTCGCGAACCGTATGCGTGCCATCACCGATAACCAGTGGCGGGTCGCGTCGGGCGGCGGCGATCAGTTTGTCGCCGATGACCAGTAAGCGCCAGTCGTGGCCGGAGAGAAACTTCTCGACCATGATGTCATCGTAAAAATCGTTGGCGACGCGGTAGGCCTTGCGGACTTGTTCCT
>JAQTZQ010000067.1 GCA_028687645.1 Rhodocyclaceae bacterium | reverse complement strand
ATCCCCTCGAACAACTCAACCTGAAGGCTATCGCCGACCTCAACCCCGGCGCACTCTTCCGGCAGAACGATAAAACAATTGGCTTCAGACATTGAGCGCAAAACGCCTGAGCCTTGATTGCCAATAATTTTTGCCACCGATTGGCCGTTGACCGTAACAATCTGGCCACGCAAGTATTCGCGGCGGCCCTTCTGCTTTTTGATCGCATTCCCGGCAATCGCCGTCAATAACGGGCGCGCGGGCAACGGGTCGAGGCCGGACAAACGATGCAGCGCGTCGAGCGCAAACTGGGTGTAACTGACCATCACTGCCACCGGGTTCCCCGGCAGACCAAATAACCAGGCGTTGCCCACCTTGCCGAAGGCCATGGGCCGCCCAGGCTTGATATTGAGCTTCCAGAACTTGACCTGCCCGAGCTTGGCCAGAATATCTTTGACGAAATCGGCCTCGCCGACCGAGACCCCGCCGGTGGTGATAATCGCGTCAGCCACCAAGGCCGCCTCGGCAAGCGCCGCCTCCAGGGCTTCCGGGCGATCCGGGACAACACCCATGTCGATGATGTCGGCACCGAATCGGGTCAGCAAACCATGCAGGGTGTAACGATTGCTGTCGTAAACCTCGCCCGGTGCGAGGGGTTTGCCGATCGACGCCAACTCATCGCCGGTCGAGAAAAAAGCCACGCGCAGACGGCGTTTGACATCCACTTCAGCAATCCCTAGCGAGGCGATCAAACCCAGTTCTGCCGGGCCAACACGCTTACCCGCTGCCAGAGCGACCTGGCCGTGCGCCAGATCTTCACCGGCGCGCCGGGTGTTCTGGCCCAGGCGCTGGCCGGCAGGAATCCACACCGTGCCGCCTTCGACCTGCGTCACCTCCTGAACGACGACACAATCCGCCCCCGCCGGCAGCACGGCGCCGGTCATGATGCGCACCGCCTGCCCCTTGCCCACCATGCCGGAAAAAGCATTGCCGGCGAAGGCCGTGCCGACTACGGTGAGCTGGGTAGGCGCCTCTGCCGTCAAGCTGGCAAAACTGACCGCATAGCCGTCCATCGCCGAGTTGTCATGTGCTGGCACATCGTAAGGCGCGATGATGTCAGTCGCCAGAATGCGACCCAGCGCGCCGCGAACCGGGAGGAATTCGTGACCGGAAATCGGCATCACTTCATCGACCATGCGCTGGCGAGCCTCGGCAGCGGAAAGTGAGCGGTTTTCGGCGGTGGGAGAAGCGCAGGAGTCAGTCATGGAATTTGTCATCGAGTCAGTCATCGGGATACCTCAGAAATATCAATCAGCGATCAAAAGTAATACGCCACGGCAATTCACCTTGCAGGAAAGCGCGCGCTGCCGGTGATTGCGGACGGGCAAAAAAGCGCTGGGCGGGCGCATGTTCCTGCACGCGGCCCTCAGCGAGAAAAATAATGTCGTCAGCCAGGCGCGTGGCCTGACCGAGATTATGGGTCGTCATCAGCACCTTGGCGCCATCGGTACGCACTTCACGAATAATGCGTTCGACCTGCTCGGTCGCCGAAGGGTCCAGGCTGGCGGTTGGTTCATCGAGCAGCAGCAAGCGCGGACGCATCGCCCAGGCGCGCGCTAGGGCCAGACGCTGACGTTCGCCGCCAGAGAGCAAGCGGGCGCAATCCGCAGCGCGCTGCGCCAGTCCGACCCGCGCCAGGACCTCATTCGTCCGTGCCGCCCGTTCGGCAGCAGAGAATCCCTGCGGACGCAGGGCAAATTCAACATTGGCAAAGACCGAGAGGCGCAACATCATCGGTTGCTGAAAAACCATTGCCAGCCGGCCATCAGGCTGCGCTTTTCCGGCCCAGTCGAGTTGCCCGGCGCTCGGAGACAGCAAGCCGGCGATCAGGCGCAGCAACAAGGTTTTACCGACGCCGTTGGGGCCGAGAATGAGGCTGATGCCCTCGCCGCCCAATTCAAGATTGAGCCCATCCAGCACCACCCTCCCAGGCGGCGCAAAGCGCAGGCCATTGATACGCAGCGGGAACA
Source organism: Rhodocyclaceae bacterium (assembly GCA_028687645.1). GTDB lineage: Bacteria > Pseudomonadota > Gammaproteobacteria > Burkholderiales > Rhodocyclaceae > Azonexus. The sequence continues at coordinate 18,606 of JAQTZQ010000067.1, read as the reverse complement.
TCAGCCGTACCTCCGACTGGCCCAGGTGCGAAGGCTATAAATTGCGATATTGATGGCCAGAATCAGGCTCATCAAGACCAGCCCGAGGGCAATCGACAGCGCCAGATCACCCTTGCTGGTTTCCAGCGCGATGGCGGTCGTCATCACCCGCGTGTAGCCGTCGATATTGCCACCGACGATCATCACCGCCCCGACTTCCGACATTGCCCGGCCCAACCCGGCCAGCGCGGCGACAGTGAGGGAAAAACGGCAATCAGCCAGCAATAGCATGACCGACTGCGAACGGCTGAGGCCGATCAGCGAAAACTCCTGGGCGTAGTCCTTCCAGACATCTTCAACAATCTGGCGCGTGACGGCAGCAATCAAGGGCACCACCAGCATGCTCTGGGCGATGATCATGGCGCTCGGCGAATAGAGCAGCCCGTAGCTACCCAGCGGCCCACTGCGTGACAAAACCAGATAAACCAGCACGCCGACGACGACTGAAGGTAAACCCATCAGGGCGTTGAGCGCCACATTGAGTACCGCGCGCCCGGGGAAATTGGCGACCGCCAGCCAGGCGCCAAAAGGCAGGCCGATCAGCGCACCGATGGCCAGCGCCGTCAAACTGACGCGCAGGGAAAGTCCGACAATTTCGAGCAAACGGTGATCAAAGCTACCCAGCAGGCTGAGCGCTTCCAGCAAGGTTGAGGTCATGGGCTAGCAGCGGTTTTATCCGGCAAAGTGCGGACGCTGCGAGGATACCACTGCTACTTGGGCGGTATCGAGGCGGGTTGGTATTAGCCAGCCCGCCTATGGCAAATCAGGAGAATTTTTTCTCGTGCGCCTGGACGGCACGAGTACGAGCGATCAGCAAACGCAGTTTGATGGCGTCCGAGAGTTCATCGTCGGCGTTGTCACCAACTTCCAGCTCGGCAATTTCAACAACCCGGGGACGACTGAAAAAGCGGTGCAAATCGATATCTTCCGGGCCGGAACCGGCGTCGCCGTCATCGAACAAATGAAGTAGCGCCGCATGCCCTGACGTTTGCGGTTTGGCCGCCACCATCAAGGCCATCTGATGGCGCTCGGTACGCGACAACATTGATTTTGGCAGTGATTTCGCCAAAGCCTTCAATTTGGCCTGCTTCAACTTTTTGGCGGATTTGGCGCGTTTAATCGGGCGCAACTCGGCGCCATCGCGCAAATCCATCTGCAACACCAACGTTGGTGCCGGTATCGCCGTGATAACGACGCCGTCCGCTTCAGGTAGCGCGAACGAAACAAAGGAGTCACTGCCCTGATCGGCAGCATGAACCCCAAATGTGAATGCAGCGACTGCTGCCAGTAACCAACGACGCACTTCGATACCCCATTTAAACAACACTTCGTGCACCTCTAACGCGCCAAATTGGATTTGGTTGTCACGAATTTCAAAAAAGTTGCGGAGTGTATTTTACATTCCGCCAATTTTGGCGAAAAACTCAGGATTACTGTCACCCGCTGCAATGGTTCCCGCCCCCGCCCATGAGTAACATGGAGCTGTCATTTACTGCAAAAACTCAGGAGCCAGGATGAAAGCGTTTCAGGATTATTACCCGGAGAACCTCGCCCATTGCTACGGCTGCGGCAGCGTTAATCAGCACGGGCATCAGATCAAGACTTTCTGGGAAGGCGATGAAAGCGTCACGCGCTTCATGCCGGAGCCGTTCCACACCGCCATTCCAGGCTTTGTTTATGGCGGCCTGCTGGCTTCGCTGATCGATTGTCACAGCACCGGCACGGCGGCAGCGGCGATGTATCGCTCGCAGGGGCGAGAGATGGATAGCCTGCCCGCCCTGCGTTTTGTCACCGGCTCGCTGTTTGTCAGCTACCTCAAGCCGACGCCGATGGGCAAGGAACTGGAGATTCGTGGGCGAGTGAAAGAAATCAAGGGGCGCAAAGTAGTCATCGAATCGAGCGTTATTGTCGATGGCGTGGTAACGGCAACGGGCGAAGTGGTGTCGATTCAGATGCCGGACAATTTCGGCGATTAAAAAAGGGCGGATAAATCCGCCCTTGGTTCAACCCCTTGAAACTTACTTCGCTGGCGTTGGTGCCGGGGTTGCCGCAGGTGCAGCAGGTGCCGCAGGTGGTGCGGGTGGCGCAATCGGCGTCGGGGTAACGGTGATCCCCTTGGCTTTTTGATCGCTGATGTACTTTTGGGCAACCCGGTCTTGCGCCTTGGCCAATAGTTCTGCCCCGGCCTTCGCCGTCACTGCTGCCTTGGCTTTGGCTTCAGCCGCTTTTGCCGCCGCCTCTTCCGATGGCGGCGGAAGTTTGGCCCAGGCGCCGGCTGTTGTTACGGTCAACGCCAGAATCAGGGCAATTTTTTTAATTTGCATCTTAATTTCCTCCATTAACCTTGTGGGTGGCCGGATTTTCCGGCTTTGACGTCCTTGTACCACTCCTCGTGGTGCTCGCGCGCCCAGGTTTCATCAACATAACCAGTTTTCATTGAATCCATGGCGCCATGAACGCCGATGGTGCCCATGTAAATATGGCCAAAAGCAAGCACCAGCATGGCGATGGCAGCAATAGCGTGAACCAGACTGGCCAGTTGCATGTCAGCCCGACCCTGCCCAAAATTCGGGAAGTCGAGAATCAGGCCGGAAACAGCGACCGTCAGGCCAAGAATGGTGACACCAAACCAGAACCAGGTCTTTTCACCAAAATTGAAGCGCCCGGACGGGACATGTTCGCCACTCAACAAACCGCCTGCCTTGCTGATCCATAGCGCATCGATGTTTTGCCAGACGTTATCACGTGCCCAGATCAAAATCATCGCCAGGGTCGAGAAGGCAAACAACGGGCCGATGAAGTTATGCACGTTTTTACCGAGCACCATCAGGTAACCAAACATCGAGTGACCGATCACCGGCATCAGAACATGTTTGCCGAACAGAATTGCCAACCCGGTGAGTGCCAAAACAATGAAAGTCCCCGCCGTTATCCAGTGCACCACACGCTCATAACGCGGAAATCGCTGGATCAGCTTGCCGGTCAGCGGATCATGATTGGTCAGCGGCCCCTTGATCATGTAAAAGATCAGAATCGCCGCCGCCACCAGTACCACCAGCCAGCCACCGTAGTGCGTGACCGAACCATTGCGCAGATGTCGCCAGGCGTCGCCACCGGACTGAATCAGCACACCGGCCTCGTTGCCCGGATTGTTGGTGAAATGCGCCTTGTCCTGGCGCACCTCACGCCACATCGGCGCATTATTACCCGGCTGCGTTTGCTGCCGTTCGGCCTGCGTTTGCGAACTTGTCTGCGTTGCCGGGGCATCCGCTGCACGCAGCGGCAGGCTCCAAGCCAGCATCAGGCAGATGGCGATCAACCAGCGCCCGAGTAGCGAAGCAAAATTTGAAGTCGTCATGGTCAACTCCTCAGTGAGTCCGCTTGTACTCGTTTTGCGTCTGATTGCGACTGTTCAGCGCAGCCTCCCAAGCCTGCTTGTTGCCAGCAAACTGGCCACCTTCCCAAGGCCGGGTATCCGACTTGCCCTGGTAATTACCCGGCTTGTAGCTAGCCACTTGCGAGTATTCCCCGCACGCCGAGAGACTCAGGCCGACTGTTACGGTCAACGCCAAAAAGAGGGCTTTTTTCATTTTGCACCCTCCTTGGCAACCGGTGCCGCTTGCTCCGGTTTGCCGTAAGCCGTCGTCCAACCCCACGCCGCGTCTCCGGCTTTGCCGCGACGCAATGCACGGTCGCGGAAAATGTCAGAAATCACCGGCGCGTCACCCGCCAGCAGAGCCTTGGTAGCACACATCTCCGCACAGGCCGGCAATTTGCCTTCAGAAATTCGATTACTGCCGTATTTCTCATACTCGGCCTTTGAGCCATTCTCTTCCGGCCCACCGGCACAGAAAGTACATTTATCCATCTTGCCACGCGTACCAAAGGCTGCCGGCCCGTTGGGGAACTGCGGGGCGCCGAAGGGGCAGGCGAAGAAGCAGTAACCACAACCGATGCAGGCATCCTTGTTATGCAGCACAACACCTTCTTCGGTTTTGTAGAAGCAGTCGGTCGGGCACACCGCCATGCACGGCGCATCCGAACAGTGCATGCAGGAGACCGAGATCGACTTCTCACCCGGCACCCCGTCATTGATGGTCACGACGCGGCGGCGGTTAACCCCCCACGGCAATTCGTGTTCGTTTTTACAGGCAGTGACACAGCCGTTGCACTCAATGCAGCGTTCCGCGTCACAGAGAAATTTCATGCGAGCCATATTTTTCTCCAATCAAATATTTGCGCGATGCGCAGCGCCGCCAGGCCGCGAAGACAAGCCGCAGACAGTGCGAGTAGCACGGCAAGGCGAAGTCGACAAAGGCATGGCGGTTGTGCGCATCGTGCTTAAGCGCGAACGACGCGGCAAAGGGTAGTTTTGGTTTCCTGCATCATGGTCACCGAGTCATAACCATAGGTCGTGCCCTGGTTAACCGATTCGCCCCGCACAATCGGCGCGGCACCTTCCGGGTAGAACTCAAGCATGTCCTTGCCCTGCCACCAGCCGGAAAAGTGGAACGGCAGGAAGACGGTGCCCGGCGCGACCCGCTCGGTAACCTGGGCGCGCAGTTTCATCCGGCCCTTGCTCGGCGTTTCGACCCACATGAACTCGCCGTTGCGGACGCCAGCGTTGTTGGCGTCCTTCGGATTCACTTCGGCGAACATTTCCTGCTGCAATTCGGCCAGCCACGGATTGGAGCGGGTTTCCTCGCCGCCGCCCTCGTATTCGACCAAGCGGCCAGATGTCATGACAATCGGGAACTCCTTGGAAATATCCTTGACCTTGTCCTGTAGCGACTTGAACAAGGTGGGCAAGCGCCAGAACACCTTCTTGTCGGCACCTTGCGGGTATTTTTCGACCAGATCGGGACGCGGTGAATACATCGGCTCACGGTGCAGCGGCACCGGGTCAGGGAAGTTCCAGACCACGGCGCGCGCCTTGGCGTTACCAAACGGATGGCAGCCATGAACCTTCATGACGACCCGCTGGATGCCGCCGGAACGGTCGGTCTTCCAGTTTTTGCCTTCGGCGAGTTTTTTCTCGTCGTCCGTCAAATCGTCCCACCAGCCCAGCTTCTTGAGCAGCACATGGTCGAATTCCGGGTAGCCCATTTGCAGATCAGCGCCCTTGGAGGCAGAACCATCTTCCGCCAGCAACGAAACGCCGTCACGCTCGACGCCGAAGTTGGCGCGGAAATTACCGCCGCCATCCATGACGTGTTTTGAGGTGTCGTACAGATTAGGCGTACCAGGGTGCTTCATCTCCGGCGTACCAAAGCACGGCCAGGGCAAGCCGAAATACTCACCATCGCAAGGGCCGCCGTTGGCCTTGAGCGTTTTCACATCGAAGGTGTGCATGTTCTTCATGTGCAGTTTGAGGCGCTCCGGTGACTGACCGGTGTAACCGATCGTCCATACCCCGCGATTGATCTCCCGCAGGATATCCTCGACATTGGGCTCGTCCCAGCCTTGCTTGTCTTTATCGATCTTGATGTTTTTACAGAACTCCTTCTCGAAGCCAAACTTCTTGGCAAAGGCGTACATGATGGTGTGGTCAGGCTTGGATTCAAACAAGGGCTCGATAACCTTCTCGCGCCATTGAATTGAGCGGTTGGAGGCGGTCGCCGAACCCACCGTTTCAAACTGGGTGCAGGCCGGCAACAAGTAAACGCCGTCCTTGCGCATCATCGCCGACATCGCTGCCGTCGCAGAGGGATAGGGATCGACCACCACCAGCAGGTCGAGCTTTTTCATGGCCTCGACCATTTCCAGACCGCGAGACTGGCTGTTGGGCGCCATGCCCCAATAAACGACAGCCCGGATATTCGAATCCTGATCGATGTTCTCGTTCTTTTCGAGCACGCCATCGATCCAGCGTGAGACGGTAATGCCGGACTTTTCCATCATCACTTGCGAGGCAAACTGCTTTTTGACCCACTCGTAATCAACGCCCCACACTGCGCACCAATGCTTCCACGAACCAGCAGCCAGCCCATAATAGCCAGGTAGCGAATCCGGATTCGGGCCAACGTCGGTTGCCCCCTGAACGTTATCGTGACCCCGGAAAATATTGGTGCCGCCGCCGGAAACACCGACGTTGCCAAGTACCAGTTGCAAGATGCACATGGCGCGGACGTTGGCGTTGCCAACCGTATGCTGGGTCTGGCCCATACACCAGACAACGGTGGACGGCTTGTTGTTGGCCAGCATGTCGGCAATGCGCAGCACTTCGGCTTCCGGGATGCCGGTGACGTCCTGGACCTTGTCCGGCGTCCACTTCATCACTTCTTCTTTCACCTTCTCGATGCCGTGCACGCGGGCCTTGAGGTATTCCTTGTCCTCCCAGCCGTTCTTGAAGATGTGATAAAGCATGCCCCAAATGAAGGGAATATCGGTGCCGGAACGAATGCGCGAGTAGTAATCGGCCTTGGCCGCCGTACGCGTAAAACGTGGATCGACGACCGCCATCTTGCAGCCGTTTTCCTTGGAATGCAGCATGTGCAACATCGACACCGGGTGCGCTTCGGCGGCGTTGGAACCAATGTACAACGCTGCCTTGGAAAACTGCATGTCGTTGTACGAATTGGTCATTGCCCCGTAACCCCAGGTGTTGGCAACGCCAGCCACCGTAGTTGAGTGGCAGACGCGCGCCTGGTGATCCATGTTGTTGGTGCCAAAGAAGGACACGAACTTGCGGAACATGTAGGACTGCTCATTGCTCTGCTTGGAGGAACCAACCCAGTAAGTCGCATCCGGGCCGCTTTCTTTGCGGATTGCCAGCAGCTTGTCGCTGATTTCAGTGAGCGCCTGATCCCAGCTGATTTTTTTGTACTTGCCATCGACCAGCTTCATCGGATATTTCAGCCGATGCTCGCCGTGGCCATGCTCGCGCACCGACGCGCCCTTGGCGCAATGCGCACCGAGATTGATCGGTGAATCAAAAACCGGCTCCTGACGCACCCAGACGCCGTTTTCAACGATGGCATCGACGGCACAACCGACTGAGCAGTGTGTACAAATGGTGCGCTTGACCTCAACGCCAGTCTTGTCCTTGGCGACATCGGCCGCCTCGGCGGAGCCGATCATGTTGTAGGGCAACTGGGTGGCCAGTGCGCCACCGCCGGCAACCAGACCGGAACGCTTGAGGAAGGTGCGGCGATCCATGGTCGTCGCCAAAACACCATTCATTGCCCCCTCCGGGGACTTCCTGCCGGTCGCGCTCGACGCCGGATTTGCTGCCAAAATTACACCGGCTTCAGGCGTGTACTGCGTCCGGGATTTACCTTTTTTAACTAACATCGGTCGTCTCCTGATCAGACCCGCGCCGTGCGGTAATAGTTACTGACATGCTGGGTTTCAGCATAGCCGCTGGTTTTTTCTTCAACTTTGACCGTCGTTACCGGCTTGGCCGCTTCCTTGCCGACACCCACAGCGACAGCCGCCACCGCGCCGGCACCGCCAACACCCGCAGCGAACAGAAAACCACGACGCTTGAGATTGGTTTCTTGATTGTTCATTTGCCCCTCCTCCAAAAACTCAAATCACACCATATCGAACGCGAGGCGCTCGATGGCAAAAAAAGCGCGCACCAGCATTGCGGTACGCGAGTAAAAAGGTGAATCCGCTGCGCCTTCCAGCGCATCGGCCAAGCTATCCATCCATGGCGCCAAATGGCCTTCAAAAAATGCCTTCTGCCGCGCCAGCCCCGCAGCATCTGGGCCGGTGACAATCAGATGACGCATCACATCGCTCAAGGCGGCGATATGATCTTCCGATTCGGTAATCCCCAAACGTCGGCCCAAGCCCAGTTCAGCCAGATCGGCACGCAATTCGACAACCGGCTCTTCCATCATGAAGCCGGCGATGTAGAAGGAACCAAACAACATCACTTCCGGGCGGCCAATGGTCAGGAAAATGCGCGTGAATTCCTCTTCAAGCTGCTCGGCGTTGATGCTGCGCGCGGCGTCGGCAAGCATCAGCCAGGCACGCCCCAAGTCGCTCTGCGAGTTGCCCCAGGTCGCGGCCAGTGCCGGCAACTTGGCCAAAAATTCGGCATCCGGCGGGCTGGCGAACAAGCGCGACAGCACCGCGTAATGCTCGGCGCGCGCCTGATCTTCTTCGCTCAAAACCGGCGCTGCGACCACGCGTTCCATGACGGCGCTCATTCGGACATCTCCCAGGCTTTGGTGCTTTTTTCGTTGTTAATCAGATCAATGACCCGGCAATCGCCGCACATGCTCAGGCGCGCCAGGGCTTCCGGTGTGGCAAACATGCTGTGTCCGGTCAGCTTGGCAATCATGTTTTTAACCGCTGGCGCCGCCCCCATCGGCTTGCCGCAGGCGCTACAGCAGAAGACTTCCGCCTCGCGCACAACGCGCTCGTGGCGACGGTTTTGGACTAACAAACGCGGTGTCAGGGTGATGGCGTTTTCCGGGCAAGTGTTGACGCAGAGGCCGCATTGCAGGCAATTGCGCTCAATAAACGAGAGGCGCGGCGCATCGGCTGCCGCCTTCAAGGCGCTGGCCGGGCAAGCGCTGGTGCACGACATGCACAGCGTGCAGGCCTCGCTCACCGTCAGCGCGCCAAACGGTGCGCCGAGCGGCAGCGCAACGGCTTCAGGCGCTTGCGGGGCGTGCTTGATCAGGTGATCAATAACGAATTCCAGCGTTGTGCGCTTGTCGGCCAGCAGGCGGAATTCAGCCGGTGCAATGGCGGCTGGCGGCGTCCAGCTGGAGAAACTTTGCAGCCAGTTCGACTGCTCGCTATCGACCACACGCAGATACTCGCCGGCATAACCCAGCCCATTGAGGATCGCCTGGCCAAACTTGAGCTGCTTCAGCGCTGGTGCGAGATCGTGCGAACCGGCACCGAGCACGGCGACCTGTGCCGCGCCGAGCGCCACGCTGCCGAGCAAGAGATCAAGCCCGACGGCGTCTGCACTCCAGATTTCAACGGGAATGACTTGCGCCGGCAAAGCCTGACCGGTGCGCTGCATGGCCTGCAAAACTTTGCGGCCCGACGCGGCGGAATAGAAGAGGATGCAGGGCGCTGTGCCGCCAGCGTCACGATAGGCTTTGAGCTGGGCCTTGAGCGTCAGACCAAGATCAGCGACACGCGGATACTGGAAGCTCAGCGCACCGGACGGGCAAACCGTCGTGCAGGTGCCGCAGCCCTGGCAAAGGTAGGGATCAAGCGCAATCTTGTCACCGGCACTGACGATTGCAGCCGTTGAACAAACCTCAATACACTGACTGCAACCGGCTTTTTGCGAACGACTGTGGGCGCACAGCCTATCGTTGACCGCGACATAGCGCGGCTTCTCAAACTCGCCATCAAAAGCCAGCAGGTCAATCACCGCCAGCGCCTGATCCAGTGGATCGCGCCCCGGTGCGACGTAGCCCGGCGGCAATTCAACGCGCTTGAGCAAGACCTCCGGCGAGAGATCGAGCACCGCATCAAAACTTGCCTGCCGCTCGCCTGTCGGGGTTTTCCAACGCAATTCAAAGGCGCCAAGATGGCCGCTCAGCGTGGGCGAATTGCCCTGTTCAATCAAAAATTCCGGCTCAAAAACGGCGTCGACCCTGGGGCCAGCCGTTGCTTCTATGGTCGTGGCACTTGCTGCCGACAGCGAAAAAACCGTCACCTCCCGCTGCGCGGCCAGACGCTCAGCCCAACCGAACGCCACCTCGGCCTCGCCGACAATCAGCAAACGGCCATCGGCATTCATACTCACCGCCGCTACCGGATCGGTCGCAGGCAAAGTTTCAAGAGCCGCAAACGCCGCCAGAACCGGGGCGTTGTCAGCAGGGACAAAACGAATAGAGGGCGAAGTACTCAAGGGCAGGAACCTTTCAAAAAGTTCCTTGTCCTTGCAAACTTCGAGCCAGCTTTTAAGCGGGAAAATCCACTGCTAAGTTATTGATTTACGGATGGTGAATTTCCAGCCGCCTCAAGCGGTGGGACATTTTGTCCATCGGCGGACAAAATGTCGCCATTTTCAGCCGCCTCAGCGCTTGCTGCGGCCGGCACTTCGGCGGACTCGGCAGCGGGCTCGGCAGACTGCGGTTCTTCTACAATGCTGCGCATCTGATGCAGTGTCGCCATCATTTCATCGGGAATCGGGTCGCTGATCGAGTAATCGTCGATATAAATATCGAGCCCGTCCATCACATTGAAATGCGGATCAGCAAACAGGGTTTTCATCGCCTGCCGGCGCACGGCTTCGCTCACTTCTTCCTTGAGAAATACCGTGAAATCGCTGTCTGGACCGAGTTCGGCGAGCAATTTCTGCGGATCAATGCCGTCTGCGGTCGACGCCGTTTCGGCAGCCTTTTTCAGGCGTGACCAACGCTCAAGAAATCGGCTCATCGCGCAACCTTCTGACCCAGCGGGTCATTGCGTTTGATCTTGGTACGCACCGCCGGCTTGTAATGCGTATTGACGAAATCGCCCAGCCAGTCGGCGATTTCCGGCGGCATCGGCACGCCGTCGCAGTTCTCGCCGGAATCCAGCCAGCGCGCCGCCTCGCCGTAACTCAGCGTCGCCTCGATCGGCAGGGCAAAGTCTTCAATCAGCCGCCACAGCACAAACACACGCGGCTCTGGTGAAAGTAGATTGAGGTGATAGTTATCAACCTCGTCGCGAAACAGTTCAAGCGGGAAATGCCCGGCGAGAAAATGCTGACGCCGCTCGTCGGCAAAAATCTGTCGTGGCGGCGCTTCGGGGTCGGCGTCAAAGGCCGGCAGCACGCCTATCGCCTCCCAGGTTTCGCTGGCCCAGCGGTTGTCGATCTGCTTTTTTTCCATCACAACGGCGACAGGAAAGTGTTTCATGGCAATTTTCCGAAATTCATTTTTTACAGGCGCTCAAACAGCGGTGCATACAGGGAAAATACAAGGCAAAGAGAGACAAAAGCCATTCCTCGGGAAGCATTTTCTTAAAGTTTAGACGCGAAGCGTCCTCAATCACCAGCGCGCTGAAAAATTTCCCGCGTGTAGAATTTGCCGAATGACCCGCCCTCTCCTCACCCAAGCCGCCCGTCCGCTCACTTTTGAGATTGACGCCATCAACGAACATGGCGGCATCGTGCCAACAGCGATTGCCGGCGAGCACCCGCTGACGATTTACGTCGACAAGCAAGAGATCGTCACGCTGATGACGCTGGGTGCCGCACCTGAAGCGCTGACTTTGGGTTATCTGCGCAACCAACGCCTGATCAATTCTCTGGATGACATTGTTAGCGTCCAGGTCGATTGGGAAGTCGAGGCGGTGGCCGTTGTCACGCGGCTGGGTAGCGGCATCGCCCCGGAGCGGATGGAAAAGCGCACGGTAACGACGGGCTGCGGTCAGGGCACCATTTTTGGCGACATGATGGCGGAAATCGACAAGATGCAACTACCAACGGGCGCCACGCTAACGCAGGAAACCCTCTACGGCCTGCTCGATGCGGTGCGCCATCACGAATCGATTTACAAGCAGGCGGGCGCGGTGCATGGCTGCGCCTTGGCCTCCAACCTTAATCCGGGCAGCGAAATTTTGATGTTTGTCGAGGATGTGGGCCGCCATAACGCGGTGGATGCCATCGCCGGCAAAATGTGGCTGGACGACCTCGACGGTGGCGACAAGATTTTTTACACCACGGGCCGGCTGACGTCCGAGATGGTGATCAAAACGGCACAAATGGGCATTCCCTTCCTTGTTTCACGTTCCGGCTTGACGCAAATGGGTTGGGAAATCGCCAGCAAACTAGGCATGACAATGATCGGCCGCGCGCAGGGCAAGCATTATTTGCTGTTCAGCGGCCAGGAAAGGTTTATTCGATGAGCGAGATGATGACTGGCGAACCAGCAACTAACGACCGCATCACCGGCGTCATTCTCGCCGGCGGCATGGGGCGTCGCATGGGCGGTGTCGATAAGGGTTTGCAGGAGTTACGCGGCCAGCCAATGGTGCGTTGGGTCATTGAACGCCTGCAACCACAGGTCAGCGCCCTGATCATCAACGCCAACCAGAACCTTGAGCGCTACGCCGAGTTTGGCTGCCCGGTGGTGCCTGATCAAATCCCCGATTTTGCCGGCCCGCTCGCCGGCCTGCATGCCGCACTTTCAGCCGCGCAAACGCCGCTGGTGGCGACCGCCCCCTGCGATTCGCCGTTTCTGCCTGAGGACTTAATTTTCCGCCTGTTTTCGGCGTTGACCGTAACCAATGCCGATCTCGCCGTAGCGCGCACCTTCGATCAACCGCACCCGGTGTTTTGCCTGTGTAAACGCGAGGTTTTGCCGCATTTGACCGAATTTTTGCAAAGCGGTGGGCGCAAGATTGATCGCTGGTATTCGACCTTGAAAGTAACTGAAGTCGCCTTCGACGATCAGGCCGCCGCCTTTGAAAACATCAACACGCGGGAAGAACTCGGGCGCTTTGAAGCAGCTTGATTAGCCCAGGCCGTTCGCCGCAACGATAAATTCAGCCACCGCCGCCGCATCGTTAAGATCAATCTGCGGCAAATCCGTTTCCAGCGCCGAATCGCTGGCAACCGCAATAATGTTCGAATCATCCGGGAACAACAGCGGTTTGCCGACTTCCGTGCGCCAGACTTCAATCTTGGGGATCGGCGCATGTTTGAAGCCTTCAACCAGCACCAGATCGCACGGCGAAAGTTGCTTCAGCGCATCGTCCAGCGTCATTTCCGCCCGCCCGCGCAATTCGTGCATCAGCGCCCAGCGGTTCATCGTGGTCAATAAAACCTCACGGCAGCCGGCCTGCCGCAGGCGGTAGGTATCCTTGCCCGGGTAATCAACCTCAGCATCGTGATGCGCGTGTTTGATCAGCGAAACAACCAGCCCGCGCGCTTCCAGCAAACCAATCACACGCTCGACCAGCATGGTTTTGCCACTACCGGACCAGCCGGCGAATCCGATCACTTTCATAGTTTTAGACGCTTGGCGCGAGAACGAAAGGCGTGATTATGCACATTTCCGACCCGGTGCGGCAGCAAACAACGGCCTACGAAAATAATCGAGGGAATTGGCATAAGCCACGCCTTAGCTTGAGCAATACCCGCACTAAAACTATAATTTAGTGCAGCACTAACACTGGAGACTATTATGGTTGCTACCGTTCACTCCACCACCGTCAAGGTAATCGGCGCTAACGGACAAATATCCCTGGGCAAGCAATATGCTGGGCGCCAAGTACTGGTCGAAGAGCACGAACCGGGGGTTTGGCTTGTGCGTACAGCCACAGTCGTACCCGACAATGAGCGCTGGCTGCAGGAACCGCAAGCCGCAGCAGCGTTGCAAGCAGCCATGGCCTGGTCAATTGCAAATCCGGCATCGGATACCACGATTGAAGACACGCTGAATCGCCTTGATCATGGCGAGCAGTAACGCCAGGGTCAGGCTCGACCTGAACAATCCGGTCTTTCAGGATAACCTGCTGACGCTGCAAAAGCCCGAGCATCACGCAACACTGGATACACTTAACAAGATTCGCCAGCTGACGTGGAGCCAGTTGTACCGAGACCAAGGTCTCAAGTGGGAGAAAATCACCAGCATCAAGCCTCCCAAGGGTATTGATGCGATTTACTCCCTGCGCATCACTCAGGCACGCCGGGCCACCGCGCATCGTGACGAGGACTTCATCCGCCTACTCACCATCGCGCCCGATCACGACGCTACCTACGGCAAAAAATAGGCAAGCCGCCCCATGAACGCCGTAGAAATCGAAGAAGCCCTATCGAACCTCGCCCTGCAGCCCTTCATAGCGGCTGAATTCCCGTTCGCCTTTCTCGCTGCCTTCGGCAACAAGGACACCACGCTAAAACGCCTGCGAGCCGGCAATAACAACGCTTCCGATGTGCCCGGCGGCATACTCCAGCGCGCCAATATCCATATCGCTGTGTGCCAACCAGACAATACCGCCGGCACCGTTGGCGACACCCTCAAAACCCTGCGCACCAGCCCGTCGACCGCCAAAGCCAAAGCCAAATTCATCCTCGCCACCGACGGGCAAACACTGGAAGCCGAAGACCTCAACAGCGGCGAAACCATCGCCTGCGCCTACCCGGATTTCCCCAACCATTTCGGCTTCTTTCTGCCGCTGGCCGGCATCTCCAGCGTCAAGGAAATCAAGGACAACCCGGTTGATGTACGCGCCACTGGCCGGCTGAACAAACTCTACCTTGAGCTGCTGCGCGAAAACCCCGATTGGGCCAAAGACGAACGCCGCGCCGACATGAACCACTTCATGGCCCGGCTGGTCTTCTGCTTCTTCGCCGAAGACACCGATATTTTTTGTGGCGACGGCCTGTTCACCCAAACCGTCGAGCAAATGAGCGAGCGCGACGGCAGCAACACCCATGAAGTGCTCTGCACCATTTTCCGCGCCATGAATATCAAACCGACCGAACGCGCCAGCGCCGAGCCGCGTTTGCCCAACTGGGCCAACGGTTTCCCCTACGTCAACGGCGGACTCTTCTCCGACAGCACCGAAACGCCACGTTTTACCCGCATGGCGCGTACCTATTTGACCCACGCCGGCAACCTCAACTGGAAGCAGATCAACCCGGACATCTTCGGCAGCATGATCCAGGCCGTCGCCGATGACGAAGAGCGCGGCGCACTCGGCATGCACTACACCAGCGTGCCCAACATCCTCAAAGTCCTCAACCCGCTGTTTCTCGATGACTTGCGCGGTCAACTGGCAAAAGCTGGCCAAAATGAAAGAATGCTGCTCAACCTGCGCAAACGCATGGCGCGCATTCGTGTGTTTGATCCCGCCTGTGGCAGCGGAAATTTTCTCGTCATCGCCTACAAACAAATGCGCGAGATCGAAGCCGAAATCAACCGCCGCCGGGGTGAACTTCACTTGGGCAGCGAGATACCGCTGACCAACTTTCGCGGCATTGAATTGCGCGAATTCCCCGCCGAGATAGCGCGATTGGCGCTGATCATTGCCGAGTTTCAATGCGATGTGCTGTATCGCGGGCAGAAGGATGCACTGGCCGAATTTCTGCCGCTCGATGCGCAGAACTGGATTGTTTGCGGTAATGCGCTGCGGCTGGATTGGCTGAGCATCTGCCCGCCGACGGGGACGGGCGTGAAATTGGTGGCAGATGATTTGTTTGGCACGCCGCTGGAGCGGTCGGAGATTCATTTCGAGAACGAGGGCGGTGAGACGTATATCTGTGGGAATCCGCCGTATAAGGGTGGTACAGAGCAAAATGCTTTGCAAAAGCAGGATATGGAGGCGCTTTTTTCAACTCAAACGAATAGCTGGAAATCGTTGGATTACGTTTCTGGCTGGTTTATGCAATTTGCGCGCTACGTTAAAGCTACCAAAGCATCCTGTGCATTCGTAAGTACCAATTCCATTACCCAAGGAGAGCAGGTTGCGCGTTTGTGGCCATTGATTTTGGGCACAGAACTCCGCATTAATTTCGCCTTTATGTCCTTCAAGTGGGCGAATTTGGCAGCGCACAATGCAGGTGTAACCGTTGTTATTATTGGCTTGGCCTATAAATCAGCCAACAAAGCGGTCTTATACGAAGACCTGGGGAATGAGGGAATCAAAAGGCGTGATGTGGAAAACATCAATGCCTATTTGGTTCCTTACAGGGATTTGGTGGTAGCTGCACGTTCGGACGTGTTGTCAGGCTTGCCCGAAATGACTAATGGCAACAAACCTGCAGATGGTGGCCACCTAATATTGTCTTTGGATGAAGCAAAACAATTGGTGCAACAGGATGCACGCGCAGCTTGTTTCATCAGGCCATTTATTGGCGCTCAAGATACGATTCAAGGTGGTCTTCGCTATTGCCTTTGGATTTGTGACGAAAAAGCAACTGAGGCAATGGTCATTCCTTCTATAAAAGGACGGACGGATTGCGTTGCGCAAATGCGGCGCGGAAGCAAAAAAGCCCTAACAATTGCTGGCGCGAGTAAGCCATATGCATTCCAGCAGGTTCGACAACACGGTGACGAAAGCGTAATTCTGGTTCCGCGCCATTCATCAGAAAGACGTGAACACCTGCCAATATCGCTTCATCAAACGGGTGCTATTGTTGCAGACGGGGCTTTCGGCGTTTTCAATGCGCAGCTTTGGTCAATTTCGGTACTTGTATCTAAGATGCACCTAGTTTGGGTCGCTACTGTTTGCGGGAAAATCAAAACAGACTACCGCTACTCCAACACCCTCGGCTGGAACACCTTCCCCGTTCCTTTCCTCACCGAACAAAACAAAGCCGACCTGACCGCCTGCGCCGAAAACATCCTGCTCGCCCGCGAAGCCCATTTCCCCGCCACCATCGCCGATCTCTACGACCCGGACACCATGCCGGACAACCTGCGCCACGCCCACGAGCAGAACGACGAAGTGCTGGAGCGCATCTACATCGGTCGCCGCTTCAAAAACGATACCGAGCGCCTGGAAAAGCTCTTTGAGCTGTACACCAAGATGACGGCAGAAGCGGCCAAGCCCGTATCAAAAGCGACAAGGGGGCGCAAAGCATGCGCCAAAACACCGTCGTAGGTCGGGTTTCAACCCGACATTGCTCCCGTTTTGTCGGGTTAAAACCCGACCTACGGGGCTGATGGAAAGGCGTTGAGCTATAACGATCTGCGCCGAGGGCGCACTTCGCTACCGGGTGTGATCTATCACATCACAACGGTGACCAAGTGCCGAACTCCGTATTTTGCTTCACTGGATAACGGGCGCAAGGTGGTTCGGGAGTTAATGGTTTTGCACGAAGAAAGACGCGCCGAAACGCTGTGCTATGTGGTGATGCCAGATCATTTGCATTGGTTGATGGTGTTGCATGAGGGCCAACTGTCCGATGCAGTGCGTTTGCTGAAGGGGCGTTCAGCACACGCGATTGGGCACGCGGTTTGGCAGGCGAATTATTTTGACCATGCAGTGCGTAAGGATGAGGACTTGCGAAAAATGGCGCGCTACATTGTGGCGAATCCGCTACGAGCCCAATTGGTTGAACGGGTTGGTGACTACCCGTTATGGGATGCGGTTTGGCTGGACGAGACAATCGCGTAGGTCGGGTTTTAACCCGACGTCGGGTGTCGGGTTAAAACCGGACCTACTTGACGAGCGACCGGTTAAAAATATACTTGGAAATATACTTGCTTGAGCAAATTTATAGGAGCCGCTGCCATGTCACAAATCACCTTGTATCTGGACGATGCCACGCAGGCGTTGGTCGAGCAGGCCGCACAGGCGAATGGTTTGTCGAAAAGCCGTTGGGTGGCCGAAATTATCCGCAAATATGCCGCGCATGAATGGCCGCAGGATTGCCTGGCCTTGGCAGGGGCATTTCCCGATTTTCCCTTGGCCGAAGAAAACCAATCCTCCCAACCCGCCGATTTACCCCGCTTGGGTTTTTGATTGCTGACCATGTTGATTCTCGACAGCAACACCATCAGCTATTACTTCCGTGGTGACCCGCTGGTGGTGCCGCGCCTTCACTCCCTGCGGCCTGCCGATCTTGGCGTGCCGGCCATTGTTGAGTATGAGTTGCGCTACGGGTTGCTACGTTTGCCAGAGGTAGCGGCGATGCCACGTTTGGCTGCATTGGCGCAATTACTGCGCCCGATGCAGCTTTTGCCATTTGACAGTGAATGTGCCGCCCAAGCGGCTCGACTCCGTGTCGAACTGGAGGCAAAGGGCACCCCCATCGGCCCACACGATACTTTGATCGCGGCGACGGCATTGCGTTATCAGGGCACGCTGGTGACGCGTAATGTGCGTGAATTTTCTCGTGTGCCGGGCTTGCTATGGCTGAATTGGCACGATGCCGAAAGTGCCCCGCAGACTGGCCAATCATGAGCGAAAAGCCCATCCGCCTGATCGAACCGCCGAGCGGTTACGCCGATTGGCTGAGCGATCTTAAAACCCGCATCCATACGGCTCAGCAGCGGGCAACGCTCGCGGTCAACCGGGAATTGGTGCTGCTTTATTGGCAGATCGGGCAGGATATTCTGACGCGGCAGGCGGAACAGGGCTGGGGCGCTAAGGTAATCGAACGGCTGGCCGAAGATTTGCGCCTGGCTTTTCCAGATATGAAGGGGTTTTCACCGCGCAACCTGAAGTACATGCGCGCTTTTGCCGAGGCGTGGCCGGATCAGGATTTTGTGCAAGCGGTGCTTGCACAATTGCCCTGGTATCACCAGTTGGCGCTGCTGGATAAATTGCCCGGCTCGGGAACTCGTCGCTGGTATGCCGCCAAGGCCATTGAACATAACTGGTCACGCAATATTCTGGTGATGCAGATCGAAACCCGCCTGCTGGAGCGTAGCGGTACAGCCGTCTCCAATTTCCCCGCCACCTTGCCCAAACCGAATTCTGATCTGGCTCGTGAGTCGCTGAAAGACCCTTATCGTTTCGATTTTCTCGGTCTGACCGATGAGGCGCAGGAGCGCGAAATCGAAAAAGCGCTGGTTACGCACGTTACCGAATTCCTGCTTGAGTTGGGTGCAGGTTTTGCGTTTGTCGGCAGGCAGGTGCTACTCGATGTTGGCGGTGACGAATTCTTCATCGACCTGCTGTTCTATCACCTCAAGCTGCGCT
>JAQTZQ010000066.1 GCA_028687645.1 Rhodocyclaceae bacterium | reverse complement strand
GAGGACGAACCGATCAATCGTGAAATCGGGGAATATCTGCTGACTGCCGCCGGCGTTGAGGTCGTACAGGCCGAAAACGGGGAGCTTGCGGTCAACTGCTTTAAACAGTCAAAATTTGATCTGGTGCTGATGGATGTTCAGATGCCGGTTCTGGATGGCCTGGGCGCAACCCGCCAAATACGCGCCCTGCCGCATGGTGCCGGGGTTCCGATCATCGCCTTGACTGCCAATGTCTTCGCCGCCGACCAGCAAGCATGTCTGGATGCCGGGATGAATGGCTTTTTAGCCAAGCCGGTCGATCCTGATGCTTTATACGTGCTGCTGGGTAAATATCTGCCGGTGGCGGATCGCAGCACCGCTGGCCAATGAAAGCGTTGTCATCCGGCGTCACCGAGGCGGTGCTGGTAACAGCGCCAAAACGGCATTACCCGGCTCAGTGGATATTGCTCATTGCCACCCTTCTGCTGCTCGGCGGGCAAATGGGTTATGACCAGTTCCAAACCCTTCAGCACATCGAAGCCGAGGCCAAAAACCGGCTTGAAAATCACAGCCTGGTGGTGGTCGAAGAGTTGGAGCGCTGGATCAAGTCGATCAATATCGTCCTCAAAAATCTGCGCTACACGGCGCCGACGGAACTAAAGCACAACAACGGCCCGGTGCTGGTCAGACGTGAATTGGCGACACTGGCGCAAGCGCTCGAAGGCGTTCGCACCTTGGCACTGTTTGATGTGGAAGGCAACATCATTGCCTGCAATCGCCCTGAACTACTTGGCCAGAACTTTGCTCAGCGCGAGTATTTTCAGAGCATCCGCCAGCAACCCAATGCTGATGCACTTTACGTCAGCCAACCTTTTGTCACCGCCTTGGGGGCATATACCTTGACCTTGGGGCGCATGGTAGTCGGGCCGAGTGGTGAATTTGCCGGTGTAGTGACCGCAACGGTTGATAGCGAAAACGCCGCGCTGCTACTTAAATCCATCCACGCGGGAAACGAGACCACCTTGGCCATCATTCATGATGTCGGTGAGATTTTGACCTTGATCCCTGAGCACAAAGATGTCCCGCCGGGGTTTTCTGTTGCCAAGCCAAATTCACTTTTTGAACGCCACAAAAGTAGTGGTCAGCTCGCCAGTTTTATCACCGGCACCTCATCGATTGCCGGTACCCAGCGTCTGATCTCGATCCGTACCGTGCAGCCACCCGCGTTAAACATGACCAAGCCGCTGTTTGTGACTGCGGCGCGCCATTACGATGAGGTTTTCAGCCCCTGGCAAGCACAAGCCAAAATCCGCGCCCTGATCTTTTTCGTCATCAGCTTGCTTTCAGCACTGGCCTTGTTTTTTTACCAGCGCCGACAATCGGCATTCGACCAGCAGATTCAGCAAAAAGAAAAAGAGCGGCAGCGCTCATTGCTGGTCTTGCAACGCTTCATCGACCATCTACCGGGCACCGCCTACGTCAAGGATGCCGATTCACGAACCTTGATGGCCAACCGGGCGTTTGAAACCCTGCTGGGGATCAACCCGGCAAGCATGATCGGTAAAACCAGCGCCGAATTCTTCCCCGGCGAATTCGGCGAGAAAATTATTGAAGACGACCGCAAAGTGTTGGAGCACGGCAACACGGTGGTGATTGAGGAAAGTTTCAATGGTCGGGATTACGAATCGACCAAGTTTGTCATCGACGATGGCAGCGGCCACCGCCACCTGGGTGGCATCACCATGGATGTTACCCAGCGCAAACACGCTGAACGTGACCGTGAAGCCCAGCTTCAGGAGGTCATTGAACTCAACCACAAACTGGCCGTCGCCGAAGAAAGCATGCGCCGGCTGTCGACCGCCGTTGAGCAAAGCCCGGCCAGTATTGTCATTACCGATCTCGATGCCCAAATCATTTTCGTCAACCAAGCCTTTAGCGAGGCCAGTGGTTACAGTGCCGAGGAGGCTATCGGTCAAAATCCACGCATTCTGCATTCCGGCGAAACGCCAGCGGCAACCTACGACACGCTGTGGCCGACACTGGCCGCCGGTCATGTCTGGCGTGGCGAATTTATCAATCAACGCAAGGATGGCTCGCGCTTTCTGGAGTTGGCGACCATCTCGCCGGTGCGCGACAGCAGTGGGCAGGTAACGCATTACGTGGCGGTCAAGGAAGACATTACCGAACAGCGGCGCAACGAAATTGAGCTGCTCAATCATCGCCAGCATCTCGAAAGACTGGTTGAGCTGCGCACCAACGAGTTGAGCATGGCCAAGCTCAGGGCGGACAACGCCAATCGGGCAAAATCCGATTTTCTTGCCAATATGAGCCACGAAATCCGCACCCCGATGAACGCCATCATCGGGCTCAATTACCTGCTGCGCCAAAGCGAGCTCAAACCCGATCAAATAGAAAAGCTCAACAAAATAGCCAGCGCTGCCGAGCATTTGCTGCACATCATCAACGACATTCTCGACCTGTCCAAAATCGAAGCCGGGAAAATGGTGCTGGAACGCTACGCCTTCTCACCCGCCGAGGTGCTGGAAAACATTGGTGCCCTGATTCGTGACCAGGTGGCGGGCAAAGGGCTGCGTCTGGAGATCAACACGGGTGACTTGCCGGCGTTTGTTTTTGGCGACAAAACTCGCTTGCACCAGGTGCTGCTCAACTTGGCCAGCAATGCCATTAAATTCACCGAGCAAGGCTTTATCTCATTCACAGGCGAAGATCTGGGCCGTGACGGTGACGAAATTACCTGCCGTTTCTCAGTCACCGATAGCGGTATTGGTATTGCAACGGAACAAACACAACGCCTGTTCAACGCCTTTGAGCAACTCGACAGTTCTACCACCCGGTACTTTGGCGGCAGTGGCTTGGGGCTGGCGATTGCCCGCCACCTGGCCGAGTTGATGGGCGGCAAGATCGGCGTTGAGAGCACGCCGGGCATCGGCAGCCGCTTCTGGATCACCGCCCGTTTTGGCGTCGCCAGCGAGGCACCGCCGCCGACGCCCGAGCCGACTCATCTTGAAAAAAATCAGCTCAAAGGGCGCATTCTGGTTGCTGAAGATGACCCCATCAACCGTGAAATTGCCAGTGAAATGCTGCGCGCAACCGGTGCCGAGGTTGTCATGGCTGAAAACGGGTTGGTTGCGGTCAACTGCTTTAATAGCGATAAATTTGATCTGGTGCTGATGGATATCCAGATGCCGGTGCTGGATGGCGTCGATGCCACCCGCCAGATTCGCGCCCTGCCCCACGGCGCGAGCGTACCGATTGTGGCGATGACAGCCAACGTTTTCGCCAATGAACAAGCAGAATATCGCAACGTGGGCATGGTGGATTTTTTGCCCAAACCCGTCAGGCCCGAGGCACTATTCGCACTACTGGCCAAATATCTCCCGCGCTCCGAGGCAACGCCCCGGAAGGTTGTTGAAGCATCCGGCGTTACTCCAGCACCGTCACTCAGCACCCAGGCCATGAGTGAGCAACTGAGCACACTGGCCGAACTACTAAGCACCGGCAGCATTCAGGCCAGCCATCTGTTTGATGCCTTGAGCCCGAGCCTGCAAGCGGACTTCCCTGCCGAGTGTGCGCAAATGCGGCTGCAAATCAACCGCTTCAATTTTGATGCCGCGCTGCCCTTGCTGGAGAAAATCCAGGACCGGCTGCGCTGAAATATTTCTCCACAACGCCCGTAATCCCTTGTCTGACACGTAACGACGGGTGAAACTAGCGCATATGCAGTAAATGGTTGGGGAGAGCAAAAATATGATGCATTCTGATCAAGGTAAGCAAGCGAGTACCAGATCCATCGTTCTGGTTGTTGATGATGTGCCGGAGAACCTGAGCACCCTTGCCGAAATGGTCAGCAGTTTGGGTATTGACGTTCGCGTCGCGGCCAACGGCCCGACGGCGATTCGTTTTGCCAGCCTGGCCCCGCTCCCCGATCTGGTGTTGCTCGATATCATGATGCCGGGCATGGATGGGCACCAGGTACTCAAAACACTGCGTGCCCAAAGCACCACCCGCGATATTCCGGTCATTTTCGTCACCGCGCTGGACAGCACGCACGATGAAGAAATCGGGCTGGCGGAAGGTGCGGTCGATTACATCACCAAACCGATCAACCCGGCAGTTTTGCGGGCGCGGGTTTTGGCCCAACTTGAACTCAAAAAATCGCGTGACCTGCTGGCTGGGCAAAGAGACTGGCTGGAGCAGGAGGTCTCGCGTCGCGTTGCAGAAAACCAGCAACTCGGCGCCCGCTTGCAAATGGCGCTATCGACCACTGGCTTTGGCATTTGGGAGAACGATCACAGCACCGGCAAATGCACCTGGAGCGAGAGTATTTGCCAGATACTTGGCCGCCCGGTACCAAACTCACCCAACGCCACGCATGATCTGGCGCATCCGGAAGATCGCCACAAGTTCGAAGACGCGCTGAACTCTGGTGCGGATGAAATCCATATCAATGAAATCCGCATGCAGCATCAGGACGGTCATTGGGTGTGGGCCGAAATTCGCGGGCGTATCCTCAGCCGCGCCGCCGATGGCAGTCCGCTGCTGGTTATCGGTACGGTGGCCGACATCAGCGAGCGTAAAGCCAAGGAGGAGGAACGCCTGCTTTCTTCCGTGGTGTTCACCGGCATCAGCGACGGCATCTGCATCACCGACCCGCAGGGCAACATCCTGCTGACCAATCAGTCATTTACCAAGGTGACCGGCTACGACGCTCGCGAGGCTGTCGGCAAAAATCCGCGCCTGCTGCGTTCCGGGGTGCATGGCAGTGAGTTTTATCACGACATGTGGGAAACCGTTTCCCACCACGGCAACTGGCAGGGCGAAATTACCAACCGGCGCAAGGATGGCGAACTGATCCGTGAATGGTTGAGCATCTCGGCGGTTAAAAATGCGGGCGGTCAACTCACCCATTACGTCGGAATTTTCAGCGATCTCTCCGAGCGTGAAGCCGCCGCCGAGCGCATTCAATACCTCTCCAGCTTCGACCCGCTGACCAACCTGCCCAACCGCAACCTGTTCACTGATCGGCTGGCGCAGGCCTTGATCAACGCTCGCCGCTACAACCGTGAAACCGCGCTGATCCTGCTTGATCTTGATCGTTTCAGATTCCTCAACGACACGCTGGGCCCGCCGGTTGGCGATCAAATTCTCGTTGAAGTCGCGCGCCGGCTCAATTTGCAAGTACGTGAAGGCGACACCATAGGCCGCCGTTCCGGCAATGAATTTGGCTTTGTCATGGCCAACCTCAGCCACGAGCGCGATGTCATCGGCCTCGCCCAGCGCATGCTCGACGCCATTGCGGTGCCGTTTTCCATCAACGGGCAAGCCATTGTTCTCACCGCCAGCATTGGCATTAGCGCCTCGCCGCGTAATGGTGACGAGGTAGATACGTTGATCAAAAGTGCCGATGCCGCACTTCTGCGGGCCAAAAAGGCCGGGCGCAACACCTTCCGCTTTTACTCGCCGGAGATGGATGCCGATGCCGAACGTCGCCTCGGGCTTGAGGCAGCCTTGCGCGAAGCCTTGCAACAAGACGAACTGACGGTTTATTACCAGCCGCAAATCAGCCTCGAAAGCGGCAACCTGATCGGCATGGAAGCCTTGCTGCGCTGGAACAATCCGACCTTTGGCGCCATTTCGCCGCTTGAATTCATCCCGATTGCCGAAGAAACCGGGCTGATTTTGCCTATCGGCGAGTGGGTTTTGCGCACCGCTTGCCAGCAAACGCGGCAATGGCTGAATCTCGGCTTTAGCAATTTGCGCGTCGCGGTGAATCTATCTACCCGCCAGTTCCGCCAATCCAATCTCACCACGCAAGTCGCAGCAGCGTTGGCTGATAGCGGTTTGCCAGCAGAAGCGCTGGAGCTGGAAATCACCGAAAGCGCCTTTATCGATGACGTTGAAGAAGCCATTGCCCAATGCCGCGCGCTCAAGGCGCTGGGTGCCAAGCTCTCGCTCGACGACTTTGGCACCGGCTACTCCTCGCTGGCTTACGTCTCGCGCTTTCCCTTCGACAAGATCAAGATTGACCAGGGCTTTGTCCGTGACATTACCGAAAACCCGGTCAATGCGGCGATTGCCACCGCTGCCATCGTCATGGCGCGCAGCCTGAACCTGACGGTGCTGGCCGAAGGCGTTGAAACCGAAGCGCAGGCCAGTTTTTTACGCAGTCGACGCTGCGATTCAATGCAGGGTTACTTGTTCAGCCGGCCATTGCCAGCGCATGAGTTTGAGCATTTATTGGTCGGCAACAAGCGCCTGGCAATACCCGAGCCCTTGCAGGAAGGCAAGCAAACCCTGCTACTGCTCGACGACGAGCCGAATATTTTGACCTCCCTCACCCGCCTGCTGCGCCGTGAGGGTTACCAGATTCTGGCAGCCAATACGCCGACCGAGGCGTTTGATTTTCTCGCCCGGCACAAAGTCCAGGTCATCCTCTCCGACCAGCGCATGCCGGAGATGTCCGGCACTGAATTTCTCGCCCGCGTGCGCCAGCTTTATCCGGAAACAATTCGCATTGTGTTGACCGGTTATACCGATCTTGACTCGGTCACCGGCGCCATCAATCGCGGGGCCATTTACAAGTTCCTGACCAAGCCGTGGGACGACGACCTGCTACGCGAGCAGATTCGCGAAGCCTTCCGCATGGCCAAAGAAGCCAAGCTCGTGGCGCCAGATGCCTAGTCAACTCTTCCGCTCCTTCCTCAAGCTTTTTTTACCGGCGGCACTTTTGGTGCTGTTTAGCACATGGGTGCTCAAGCAGAGCCAAGAAGCGCAAATGCTCAGTCAGTTGAAACATCAAGAAGCACTGCAGGTCAGCCTGCGCGGCGCCGCACTCTTGCGCCACATGCAATCCATTGTCGGTGACCTGCGCTTTTTGAAAGAACATTACGCACTGCAAAAACTGGTCAATGATCCAGACTCACCGGAGATTTTCCGGCTTGAGACCAACGCCCTCAGCCTGTTGCGGGCGCAGGCGTTTTACAGTCGGGTGCGCTGGGTCAATGCCAGCGGTCAGGAGCTGGTTAGCGCCGGGCGCGTGGGGGATGACGTGGCCTTGCTGGCGCGCGATCAACTGAAAAACATCGCCGACCGTTATTACTTCAATGCAGCAATGCGCTTGCCAGCGGCCAGCATCTATTTATCCCCGTTCGATCTGGAGCTTACGGTCAACCCGGAAAACAAGCCCAAATCTGTCTTGCGCTTTGCCATGCCGGTGGCCGATCAACACGGCGTCAAGCAGGGCATGATCCTGATCAATTATTCAGCCGACAACATCTTGCGCTACTTTGCCGGTGATGGGCAGTTGGCAAACCGCCATTTGTCGCTGCTCAATAGCGATGGCTTCTGGCTCTATTCACCCAACGCGGCGGACACTTGGGATTTGCAAAGTCGCGATGCGGCGCAAAATCTCGCTCGTCGCTTCCCGGATAGCTGGGCAAAAATGCAGGGCCAACCAGAAAAAGGGCAGTTTTCAGATCACAATGGGCTGTGGACTTTCGAGCGCATTTACCCGCTGCGCTGCTCGTCAGACGAATTTGGCGCAAATTTTGCGGCGCCGGTTGCCGCCATCAATGCGACGCCAGACAAGCCAGCGTCAACCTATCACTGGATGGTGGTTTCGCACCTGTCACCAAACGAAACGTCAGGCTTGATCAAAGCGAATATTTTTCAGTATTTCATCCTGCCCGCTTTGATTTTGCTGTTTTTGGGGATTGGTATTCTTGGCCACCAGCGGGCGCGGGCGCAGCAGTTCAAAAGTGACCAACGTTTTCGCGCCATTTTTGATTACGCCATGGTGGGCGTCGGGACGGTTTCAGCAGAGCAAAAATGGCTCTCGGCCAACCCGGCTTTATGCCGGATACTGGGTTACAGCGATGAAGAAATGCGCCAAAAAACCCTGATAGACCTGACCCATCCGGATGATCAAGCCAGCACCCAACGCTATTTTGATGCCGCCCTGAGTGGAAAAACCCAAGGTTACTCGCAGGAAAAACGCTACATCGCCAAGGATGGCAGCATCATCCACGCCGCCGTTTCAGCGCGCGCGATACGCAAAGCCGATGGCAGCCTTGATTTTTTGGTCGCAGCCGTCGAGGACATCAGTAACTGGGTGCTGGCCGAGCAAGCCTGGAGCGCCTCGGTCGATACCCTGCAACGCTTTCTTGACCACCTACCGGGCACGGCTTACGTCAAAGATGCCGAAGGCAAGCTGCTGATTGCCAGCCGAGGTTTTAAGCCCCAGCCCGAGCCGGATTCACAAAACTTATCTGCCGATGAAGCGCGAATCATCCAGAGCGGCGCCAGTGAAGTGATTGCCCAAGAGGCTGATCGGCGTTTTTACGAAAGCACCAAATTCGCCATTCCACGCCCTGATGGCTCAGCGGATCTGGGCAGTATTACCCTTGAAGTGACTGAACGGCATCGGGCAGAAACCCACCTCGCCCAGCAGATTCGCCGCTCGGCGGTGTTGCTGGAATTGCCGGGTCAAGCTGAACACCTCTCGGAGCACGATTTCATGCAATTCGCGCTGGAGCGGGCAGAAGAATTGACCCACAGCGTCATCGGCTTTATCCACTTCGTCAACGACGATGGCGAGTCGATTGAACTGGTGGCCTGGTCGGCCAACACTTTGGCCAAATATTGCACCGCCGCTTTTGACCAGCATTACCCGATCAGCCAGGCCGGCATTTGGGCTAATGCAGCACGCGAGCGGCGGCCAGTCGTGATTAACGATTACGCCACGGCGCCCAATAAACACGGTTTACCCGCCGGCCATTCGCAACTGATCCGCCTGCTCAGCATTCCGGTGATGGAATCCGGCCTGGTGCGGATGATGACTGGCGTGGGCAACAAGGCGGTTGAATATACTGACTATGACGTTGAAACCGTCCAGCTGATCGGCAACGAAACCTGGCGCATCGTGCAGCGGCGGCGGATTGAAAATGCGCTGCGGGTGGCAACACAGGTAGTTAACGCCAGCCCGGTGGTGTGCTTCCGCTGGGCGGCGAGCGAGGGCTGGCCGGTGGTGTTTGTTTCTGACAATGTGGCGCAATGGGGTTATCGCGTCGATGATCTGAAAGCCGGTCGCCCGCCTTACGCCGAACTGGTGCATCCGGATGACCTGGTACGCATCATCGACGAAGTGACGCGCAAAACTGAGGCCGGCTTACCCGGTTACGAGCAGGAATATCGGCTACTGACCCAAGAAAATCGGGTCATTTGGGTGGTTGACCGTACGATTGTGCATCGTGACGCTGCCGGCAAACCGGAGTTTTTCGATGGCGTGATTACCGACATCACCGAGCGCAAAATCCAGCAATTGAAGCTGGCGGAAACCCTGGCTCAGCAGCAAACGCTCAACAAGCGCCTGGAAGAAGCCAACAACCAGTTATTGCAATCGGAAAAAATGGCCTCCATTGGCCAACTGGCGGCGGGTGTGGCGCATGAGTTGAACAACCCGATCGGCTTTGTGCACTCCAACCTCGGCACGCTGGACGGCTATTTGCGTGACTTGATGGCAATCATCGCCGCCTACGAGAAAGAGGCCGAGGCCTCGGGTAAAGCTGTTGAAGCCGTGCGCCGCTTGATGGAAGACTGCGACTACGCCTATTTGAAAGAAGATATTTTCAGCCTGCTGGGCGAATCCAAAGAGGGTCTGGGCCGCGTGCGCAAGATTGTTCAGGACCTCAAGAGTTTCTCGCGCGTGGGCGAACAGGAATGGCAGGAGTCCGACCTGCATCAAGGTCTCGATTCGACGCTGAATATTGTCTGGAATGAACTCAAGTACAAGTGCAAGGTAGTCAAGGAATATGGCGACCTGCCGCTGGTGAATTGTTTGATTTCGCAAATCAATCAGGTCTTCATGAATTTGCTGGTCAACGCCGGCCACGCCATTGAAAAGCAAGGCACCATCACCATCCGTACTTATCGCCAGGGTAGCGATCAGGTCTGCGTCGAGATTAGCGACACCGGCAAGGGCGTCGCGCCGGAACACATCAATCGTATTTTTGAGCCTTTCTTCACCACCAAGCCGGTGGGTAAAGGGACGGGCCTGGGCTTGTCACTGTCTTACAGCATTATTCAGCGCCATCAAGGATCAATCACGGTGGATAGCGAGCCGGGCAAAGGCACTTGCTTCCGGGTTGTTTTACCCATCCATCCGGGCGCTCAACCACAAGATTTGGAGAACGCATCATGAGTGAGGCCACCGCCTCCCCTACCCTGCTTTTTGTCGATGACGAGCCGGGTATTCTTTCATCCCTGCGCCGGCTGTTTCGCCCGCACGGCTACCGGATTTTTATCGCCGAAGGCGGCGCGGCCGGGCTGGAGGTTCTGGAAAAAGAGCACATTGATCTGGTGATTTCCGACATGCGCATGCCGGAAATGGACGGTGCGGCTTTCCTCAAGGAGGTTCGCGCCCGCCGGCCTGAGGTCATGCGCATTTTGCTCACAGGTTACGCCGACATGACCTCGACAGTAGCGGCGATCAATCAGGGCGAAATTTACCGTTACATTTCCAAACCGTGGGACGACAACGAGATTGTGACGGTCGTTCGTGAAGCCATCGAACGCCAGAACCTGAAGCTGGAAAATCAGCGCCTGACTGCACTCGCCCAGGCGCAAAATGAAGAACTCAAAACGCTCAACGCCAGCCTTGAGCAAAAAGTAGCGGAGCGCACCGCTGAGTTGCATAAGGCGCTCAAGATTGTCCAGCAGTCGCATGGTGAGCTGAAAAAGTCATTTCTCTCCAGTGTTCAGGTTTTTGCCGGCGTCATCGAGTTGCGTAGTGGGCCGGTGGGCAGTCAGATGGCGGGCCATGGTAGACGGGTGGCGGAACATGCGCGCACAGTGGCAAGCCGCATGGGGCTGAGCGATAACGAAGTGCAAAACATCATGCTGGCCGGCCTTTTGCACGACATCGGCAAGCTCGGCCTGCCGGATGAACTGCTCGGCAAGGCATTTAATACGCTGAGCGCCGAACATCGAGCGATGGTGATGAAGCACCCGATTATTGGCCAAAATATTCTGATGGGTGTTGATCGCCTCAAGGATGCTGCTTTGCTGGTACGCCATCATCACGAATGTTTTGATGGTACGGGTTACCCGGATCGTTTGGCCGGCATCGCCATCCCGCAGGGCAGCCGGATTTTGCAAGTGGTCAATGAGTATGACTCATTGCAAATCGGCACGTTGGTGCAGCGTCCGCTCAAACCCGCCGAGGCGATGAGCTTTTTGATTGAGAATCGCGGCAAGCGTTACGATCCTGTTGCGGTCGACACCTTTTTGAAGCTGATTTCTGAAACGCAAAAAACCGGCCCGATTGAAGTCCCGCTGCGCACCATGCACCTCAAGCCGGGCATGCTGTTAACCCGTGACCTGCCCCATGCTGATGGCTACATGCTGCTGGCCAAAGGTAGCGTGCTGAGTGCTGAAATCATTGCCCAGCTGGTCAAGATGGAACAGGCCGAGCAGCAAAATCTGACGCTCTATATTCGCCAGGAGGAAAAATGAGCCGCATCCTGATCGTTGATGACGAGGAATCCATCCTCAAATCCCTGCAACGCGTATTGCGTCTGGCCCCGTGCGTTTATGGCAATCAGACATTCAGCCTCGACGTCAGCGCTTTCAGCACGCCGCAAGCCGCGCTCGAAGCGGCGCGCCATGAAGAATTCGACCTCTTCATGAGCGACTACCGCATGCCGGTGATGGACGGCATCGAGTTTCTCAAAGCCGCCAAAGAAATCCAGCCTGACGCCGCGCGCCTGATTCTCTCCGGTTACGCCGACCTTAACGCGCTGGTCCGTGCGGTCAACGAGGTCGGGATCGAACGCTTTATCGGCAAGCCATGGAATGACTACGATTTGATGTCGGCCATCGGCCAAGCGCTGGCGCATCGCGATCTGCTTTTGGAAAACCGCCAACTGGCCAATCTGGTACGCCTGGAAATGGGAGATGTCTCGCCGGAACAGGTCGAAGCCGAACGACTGGAGCGCATAGAGCCGGGGATTACCGAGGTGAATTGGGGGCCGGATGGCTCGGTGGTGATTGATCCTGAATTTCAAACCGGGTCGTAGCGGTTTTATGCCTTTCAGCAAAGAGGATTAGTCATGGATGCATTTGTCTGGGACGAGCGCTATATGACCGGCGAGGATCTCGTCGATAGCGAGCACCAAAATCTGGTGCGCATCATCAATAAAGTGGTGGCACAGGTCTCGAATCAAACGCCAGCGGCTGAGATTGACGACATCCTCGCCCAATTGGTTGATTATGCAGTGGTTCATTTTCGCCATGAAGAAGCATTGATGACCGACTCGGGTTGCGACCCGCGTTTTGTCGCTGCGCACATTGAGGTGCATCGGGAGTTTGCCAGCCAAGTAGTCAAAATGCGTGAATTCTCCAGCGTTGCCTTTGGCGCAAACTCGGGCACCGAAGACTTGTTGCGCTTTTTGACCAGTTGGCTGGCGCACCATATTTTGGGTATCGATCAGGCCATGGCGCGCCAGATCCGCAAAATTCGCGCGGGTGAATCAGCCGAAGCGGCCTATCTGGAAGAAAAAAGACGCGCTGACGACCCCACCACGTCCAGCCTGCTGGATGCCATGAAATCGCTGTATCGCTTGATTGCAGTGCGCAACGACAGTCTGCAGAAACTGAATGAAAGCCTGGAGAGCCAGGTTACAGAACGAACCAAGGAACTGAGCAAAACCAATGTCTCGCTACTTCAGGAGCAGGAGCGTTTGAATACGGCTCTGGCGCAGATCGCGATTACCCAGAAAAAACTGCTGGAATCGGAGCACAAGCGCAATGAAGCGGCCAAAAGGCACATGACGCTTTTTCTCGCGCAGATCATTGATGGTGACCCGGTGCCAACTTTTGTGATCAACGCCCAGCATCGCATCACGCACTGGAACCGTGCCTGCGCCGCGATCAGCGGAAAGCCGAGTCTTGAAATGATCGGGAGCGATTTGCAATGGTCGCCTTTTTACAACACGCCACGCCCAACGCTGGCAGACCTGATCGTCAATGGTAGCCTCGACGATCAACTTGAAAATTATTACCACGGCTTGTTTCGGCGCTCTCAAACCATTTCCGGCGCTTTTGAAGCAGAAAGTTACTTTCCTCGGCTTGGGAATGGCGGGCGCTGGCTATTTTTTACGGCAGCACCGCTGCGCGACGCTGACGGTAATTTGGTCGGTGCCATAGAGACATTGCAAGACGTGACCGATCGGCATCGCGCCGAAGAAGATTTACTTCAATACCAAAATCAGCTTGAAGGCCTGGTTGCAACACGGACTTCTGAACTGGCCTCGGCCAATGCCGTGCTGGAGGATGACCGGCGCGAGTTGGAGATGCTGCTATCAAAAATTGAGGAAGCCCAGCAGCAGTTGCTGCAATCGGAAAAAATGGCCGCCATTGGCCAACTGGCGGCCGGCGTTGCGCATGAAATCAACAATCCGGTGGGCTTTGTTAACTCGAATCTGGGTTCGCTAAAAACTTACGTCGAAACGCTGTTGACCGTAATAAGTGCCTACGAAAGCGGTGATTCGGCACAAATCAGCCGTGCTCGCGACAAAGCCGACCTCGATTTCCTGCGTGAAGACCTGCCTTCGCTTTTGGCGGAATCACAAGATGGCTTGAACCGGGTGACCAAAATTGTTCAGGATCTGAAAGACTTTTCGCGCGTCGATCAGGCCGAGCACCAGTTGGCCGACCTCAATGCTGCGCTGGAAAGCACCTTGAACGTAGCCGTCAATGAGATCAAGTACAAGGCCGACGTGGTACGAGAACTCAGCGTTATTCCACCGGTGGATTGTGTGCCGGCACAGATCAATCAGGTTTTTATGAACTTGCTGGTCAATGCAGCGCAGGCGATTCCTGAACGGGGGAAGATTTTTGTCCGCTCCGGCAAGGAAAACGATCATGTCTGGTTTGAAATTGAAGATACCGGCAAAGGCATGAGCCCGGAAATTCAGCAGCGGATTTTTGAGCCTTTTTTCACCACCAAACCGGTCGGCCAGGGTACCGGCCTGGGGTTGTCGATTTCTTACGACATCATTGTCAAAAAACATGGCGGACGGATGGATGTAAAAAGTGAGCCTGGCAAAGGCACTTGCTTCCGCCTCTGGTTACCACTCAAGGCCTTGGGAAGCAATTAAGCGAATGTCAGACCTGCCTAAAATCCCTATTGATCAACTCAAAATCGGTATTTACATCGATCTTGAGATGCGCTGGTTTGAGCATCCCTTCCCGTTTGGGCATTTCAAAATCAAGACCGAGGAGCAGATCAAGCTGATTCGCGGGCTGGGTTTGAAATCAGTGCGTTACAACCCGGCGCTCAGTGATCTTGACACCCCGCCGTCCAGCCCCAAACCGGAAGCGCCGGTCAGCGTTGAGCCCAGCCCGTTTATCGCCAAGGCGCTGGAGGCAAAACGCGTGATGATCGAACGAATCAAGGTGCAGCGTGAAGCCGCTGCGCGTATTGAACACGCTTTTGTAAACACCGCCAAAACGGTGCGCGAGGTAGAAAAAAACATTTACGCCAACCCGGCTGAAACCGTTCATCAGGCGACGGTGCTGGTTGATCAAATCGCCGACTCCATCCTCTGCGCCCCCGAACTTGCCCTGCATGTGATGGGCGACAAAACCGGGAGCGAGGAGCTGTATTTTCATTCGTTGAATGTAACCATGCTCTCGATGATGGTGGCGCGTGACATCAAGCTACCGCAAGAAGTAGTCGGCACGCTGGGCATGGGGGCGCTATTTCATGATATCGGGCGCAAGGAAATCCCCAATAAAATTTTGCTGAAGCTGGAGCCGCTGACACAGGCCGAGCAGCATTTGTATGAAATGCATTGCCAGTATGGTGTTGAGATTGGCAAGCATCTGCATTTTTCTGCGCCGGTGCTGAGGATTATTCAGGAACACCACGAGTTTTATGATGGCAGCGGTTACCCGCAAAAACTCAAGGGTGAATCGATTGGCTTGCTGTCGCGTATTGTGGCGTTGGCCAACCACTATGATGAGTTGTGTAACCCGCTCAATATCGCCAATGCGCTGACCCCGCATGAGGCACTATCCGTGATGTTTGCCAAACTGCGTAGCAAGTTCGACCCCAAGCTGTTGCAGGTGTTTATCCGCTGCCTGGGGGTTTATCCGCCGGGAACCATCCTTCAACTGTCCAATGGTGATATCGGCATGGTGGCTACGGTCAACACCCAAAAACCGATGAAACCGATGATCGTTATCTACGATGCGTCGATTCCCAAGGATGAAGCGATGCTGGTTGATATGGCCGAAGAAACTGATCTGAACATTTCCAAGGCGATCCGCCCGGCTCAGGTGCCGCTGGAAATTTACAACTATCTCAGCCCGCGTAAACGCGTCAGTTATTACTTTGATGCGGCTCAACATGGACAGGAAAAGGCATCACCATGAGCAGCCTTGAACAGTTGATGATGGATCGCTGCCCCTGCATGATGTTGCTGGTTGAGCCAGCGAGCTTGCAGATTGTCATGGCCAATCAAGTCGCGGCGCAAACCCTGGGCTATTCCCGCGAGACTTTGCTCGGGATGACGATCACTGACATTGAAAGTTCGTTACCAGACGTT
This sequence comes from Rhodocyclaceae bacterium, assembly GCA_028687645.1. GTDB lineage: Bacteria > Pseudomonadota > Gammaproteobacteria > Burkholderiales > Rhodocyclaceae > Azonexus. The sequence continues at coordinate 5,050 of JAQTZQ010000066.1, read as the reverse complement.
TTTTATTGGGAAGATGTGCGCAACGGGCAAACCTCGCCAATTGAAAATCAGGAAGGCTTGTATCAATGCAGTGATGCGTCGATGCTGGCCGTAACCAAAAGCATTCAGTTGATCGACAAACCTGACGGCCCGTTATTACTCATTCAGGCCAAGGAAATCGAGAATAAGCGGCGCGTCGAAGATGCACTGGAGCATACCCTTTCGCAACTCCGGGCAACGCTGGAAGCGACCGGTAACGGCATTCTGGTAATCGACTGGCAGGGCCGTATCGCCAGCATGAATCGTCTGCTGAGCACCATGTGGGGGATTCCTGAAGCGATGCTGCTGGCGCGTAATGATGCCGGGATTCTGGATTTGATGACCAGCCAGGTGGACGAAGAAGCGTCTCTCCGGGCAAGTCTGGCCGCGGTACTCAGCAGTGAAGATAACGAAGCAATTTTGCGTCTCAAGGATGGGTGCTTTTTCGAGTGCAAATCGCGCCCGCAATATCTCGGCGAGCGCATTGTGGGTCGGGTTTTTGGCTTCAACGACATCACCGCCGCCAAACGCGCCGAAGACGCGCTGCGTGAATCGCGTGACCTGCTCGAAGCGCGGGTCAGTGAACGAACCGCTGATCTTCAGGCGGCCAACGCTGGCTTGGAAGCAACCCGGGCGGAACAGGCCAAGCTGATCAAGAAATTGGAAGAAGCCCACAACCAGTTGCTGCAATCGGAAAAAATGGCCGCCATCGGCCAGTTGGCGGCGGGCGTTGCGCACGAAATCAACAATCCGGTCGGCTTTGTGAATTCCAATCTCGGCTCCTTAAAAATCTACGCAGATAAGCTGTTGACCGTAATAAATGCTTATGAAAGTAACGATCCTGAGCAAATTGCCGAAGCGCGACAGGATGCAGACCTTGAATTCCTCCGCGAAGACTTGCCTTCCCTGCTGAAAGAATCGCAGGACGGTTTGAGCCGGGTGACCAAAATCGTCCATGACCTCAAGGATTTTTCGCACGTTGACCAAGCTGAGCACCAGGAAGCCGATCTCAATGCCGCGCTGGAAAGCACCTTGAACGTGGTCTGGAACGAGCTGAAATACAAGGCCGAAGTGATCCGCGAACTGGGTGAAATCCCGCACGTCGATTGTGTTCCGGCGCAGATTAATCAGGTGTTCATGAACCTCTTGGTCAATGCGGCGCAGGCCATCCCGCAGCAGGGCAAGATTTTTGTTCGCTCCGGGGCGGAGAACGGGCAAGTCTGGTTTGAGGTGGAAGACACTGGATCGGGCATGAGTGCTGAGGTGAAGCAGCGAATTTTTGAGCCTTTTTTCACCACCAAACCGGTCGGCAAAGGCACCGGGCTGGGGCTTTCGATCTCTTACGACATCATCGTCAAAAAGCACGGCGGGCGCATGACGGTGACCAGCGAACCCGGTAAGGGAAGCTGCTTCCGCCTCTGGTTGCCGCTGGCTATGCCCAAGAATTGACACACGCAGGGCGGCCACCGATACTGACCGCCGTTTATTCATCTCCGCTGGAAAGCCAATCATGTTGCAGAAAATTTCAACCTTTGAGGGCGTTAAAGGCCCGGTAGTCATCATCGTCATGGATGGCTATGGCTTGCCCAAAACCGAGGTCGGCAGCGCCATTGCCGCCGCTCAAAAACCAACCCTGGACCATCTGTTTGCCCACTATTCCAACATCAGCCTGCGCGCCCATGGCACAGCGGTCGGCATGCCGTCCGATGAGGACATGGGAAATTCAGAGGTGGGCCACAACGCCATCGGCGCCGGGCAGGTTTATAGCCAGGGTGCGGCGCTGGTATCCGATGCGATTGCCACCGGCGCCATCTGGCAAGGTGAGGCATGGCAGCAGATCATTGCTGGCGCCAAAGCCGGGCGCGGCGTGGCTCACTTCATCGGCCTGTTTTCTGACGGCAATGTGCATAGCCATATCGATCACCTCAAAGCGATGATTGTCCAGGCCAAGGCCGATGGCCTCAAAGCCATGCGTATCCACGCCCTGCTCGATGGCCGCGACGTGCCGGAAACCAGCGCCCTCGACTACCTTTTGCCCTTTGAAGCTTTTCTGGGTGAAATCAGCAGCGACGGTTTTGATGCGCAAATCGCCTCCGGCGGTGGTCGTCAGAACATCACCATGGATCGTTACGACGCCAACTGGCGCATGGTCGACAAAGGCTGGCAAACCCACGTCCTCGGTCTCGGGCCACAGTTTTCCAGCGCTTCGGTGGCGGTCAACGCGCTACGCGAGCAATTTCCTAAAACCATCGACCAGGATTTGCCGCCTTTTGTCATCGCGGCTGATGGCAAGCCGGTTGGCACGATTGAAGATGGCGATTCGGTGGTCTTCTTCAACTTCCGTGGCGACCGCGCTATCGAAATTACCCGCGCCTTTGAAGAGGCCAGTTTCGACAAGTTCGACCGCGTTCGCCTGCCCAAAGTCACCTACGCCGGCATGCTGCAATACGACGGCGACCTCAAACTCCCCAAACGCTTTCTGGTCGCCCCGCCGGCAATCAAGAACACCATGGGCGAATGGTTTTCAAAAGCTGGCATCACGCAATTTGCCTGCTCGGAAACGCAAAAATTCGGCCACGTCACCTACTTCTGGAACGGCAACCGCTCGGGCAAGTTTGAAGGCGAAACCTATCAGGAAGTGCAAAGCGACGTCGTGCCTTTCGAGCAACGACCTTGGATGAAGGCTGCTGAAATCGCCGATGCGATGATTGCCGCCCTGCAAAGCGGCCAATATAAAACCCTGCGCTGCAATTTCGCCAATGGCGACATGGTCGGCCACACCGGCAACTTCCGCGCCGCGACGATTTCGATTGAAGCCCTAGACCTGCAATTGGCGCGCCTTCTGCCCGTCATCGATGCCATGGGCGGGGTCGCCTTGATCACCGCTGACCATGGCAATGCAGATGAAATGTTCGAGATCGACAAAAAGACCAAGCAGCCGGCAACCAACCCGGATGGTTCTTTCAAGGCCAAAACCGCGCACACCCTCAACCCGGTGCCGCTGATTCTTTACGATAATGTGTCGGGTGGAAAACTGGCGCTGAAGCAAACCGAGACCGCCGGCTTATCAAACATCGCAGCGACTATCACCAATTTGCTGGGCTATGAAAAACACGACAGCTGGGATGATAGCCTGTTGGAAATCAAGATTTAGCAGACTCTCTAAACGGTCAAAATCTCGATTTGGCTGTATCGTAAACCTTCAACTTGTCTCGTTTACCGATGGCAATTACGGTAACCAGAACAAGCTCATTTTCAACCCGGCAAACCAGCCGGTATCCAACACGCAACAGTTTGATCTTGTAGCAGTCAGGCATTCCCGCAAGTGCCGCCGTTGGCACGTGCGGGTTTTCCAGTCGTTCAGCAAGTTTCTTCTTGAGCGGTTCTCGTATGCTGTTGTCCAGCCTATTCCACTCTTCCAGAGCCTGCGCGTGGAAGCGGAGCTTATAGCTCATCCAGACTAACCTCGACGAAAGGCCCATTGGTTCGTTCCTGAACCAATTTTGCGTCTTCAAGGTCTTCCAGATGCGACATCAAGCGCTCGTAATATGCAGCGGGCAGCAAATAAGCTTCCGGCCGATTGTGATTGAGAATAGCTACAGGACTATTTTCGGCTTCTTTGATAATGCTGGCAAAATTCCGTTTTAGATCGGTAACGCTGACGGTTCTGTTGCTGTAAATCGTGTCCATGAAGCGCTTTCGATAGAAAACAGATATGCTAATCGACGTCTAATTTAACATCAAATCCGGACTTAATGCAGATCCAGCGCATGCTGCTTGAGCGCCTCCAGAGGCACTGTCTCCAGTGCCATCTGATTGGTGGCATTGAGGATCACCTTGGGAGCTTTGTCGGCACGGAAAGCTTCTAGCCAGCGGGCGGCGCAGAGACACCAGCGCTCGCCCGGCTTGAGGCCAGGGAAATCAAATTCCGGGCGCGGTGTCATCAAATCATTGCCCCGCGCCTTTGAAAACTCAAGAAACTCTGCGGTTAACACCACGCAAACGGTGTGACTGCCGAGATCTTCTTCTGAGCTATTGCAACAGCCATCGCGAAAAAAGCCGGTCATTGGCGCTTCGCTGCACGACTGTAAGGGTCCGCCGAGGACATTAAGCTGGCCACCGCCACCAAAGTCACGCGGCTTCATGCGAGTTCGTCGATCCAGGCTTGCTGGATCGCCTCCAGAATTTTCTCGCCGCAATGCTTGGGGTCATCGTTAAAGTCAGGTAAAGCCATGACCCAATTGCGCAGATCGACAAAGTTGATTTTCAGCGGGTCAATCTCGGGATGCGCATCGCTCAATTCAATGGCGATGTCGTTGATGTCGGTCCATTTCATTTGCGGTGTCCTTCCTTCGCCATGTTGATGCTGTACTTGGGAATTTCGACCACTAAGGGCGTTGACCGTACCAATGCCTGACAGCCGAGACGGGAATTAGGCTCCAATCCCCAGGCTTTGTCGAGCAAATCCTCTTCGATCTCTTCGGCTTCGCCCAGCGACTCAAACCCCTCGCGCACGATAACGTGGCAGGTGGTACAAGCGCAGGACATTTCGCAAGCGTGATCGAGTTCGATGCCGTTGGCCAGCAAGTTTTCGCAAATCGACTTGCCCTCCTCCGCCTCAATCACGGCGCCATCGGGGCAGTTCTCAACGTGCGGCAAAACGATCAATTGTGTCATGCGTCTTCTCCCATCTTGATGTCATCAACCTTGCGGCCCGACAACACTTTCTTGATGCTCTGATCCATACGGCGATGGGCAAATTCCTGCGTCTCAAAACCCAAGTCGTCCATCGCCAAGTTGATTAATCGGCGATTCTCGCCTTTCATCGACGCGGCCAGCTTGGCAATCGTGGCAGTAATTTTTTCCGTTTCTGCCGCACTGAGCAGATGCGGGTCTTCCTTCATCGCGGCTTCAGTCGCTTCGATCATGCGCTGGCCTTCGACTACCGCCTCTTTCAAGGCGCGCTGGATGGCATCATCCTTGGCATGCGCCATCGAGTCTTGAAGCATTCCGGCAATTTCGTCATCTGACA
>JAQTZQ010000065.1 GCA_028687645.1 Rhodocyclaceae bacterium | reverse complement strand
ACTGGTGTGCCCGGAGGGACTCGAACCCCCGACCTGCTGCTTAGAAGGCAGCTGCTCTATCCAGTTGAGCTACGGGCACCTGAGGGTGAATCTGGGAAGGTTGGTCGGGGCGGTGGGATTCGAACTCACGACCCTCTGCTCCCAAAGCAGATGCGCTACCAGACTGCGCTACGCCCCGACACGAGAACGGCATTCTAGCACCCCTCGGAAAGCCGCACCAGATCAAGAGCCCACCTTTTCACAATAAAATTTTCCTAAATCAGGAATAGGGGCTACACGACTTAAACAAGCTTTCGTCCTGAACAAATAGCCAAAATGACAGAAAAATACCTCGAAGGCAATGCACCCTCACACAAAATAATAATAATCAATGAACTGCGGCGTCCGCATCCTGTTTCTTACGCCGCAAATTTTGCTTAATCTTATGGCTTCGTTCTGATTTTTTCCGCAACCCAAGGGGAGACAGCGTCAAATCTTTCAAATATTCAACCAGACCAGACTAAGCCGACAAAAGACTTACAACCGTCAAAGAGGGTAATTTTGCTCGGCTAGTCAAATGGGAAGAAAACGCCTGACCAACTACGTTACCCGTATAAAATCTGATTTTTACACCACATTCGACGCCGCCGTGAATCCGCATCTCTCCCAACTCCAGCCCTACCCCTTTGAAAAGCTGCGCGCCCTGTTTGCCGGCGTAACGCCCAACCCACAATACAAAGAGATCAAACTCTCGATTGGCGAGCCACAACACGCCACGCCCGGCTTCATCATGGAAGCGCTGGCCAACGGGCTCAAGGGTTTGGCCAATTACCCAACGACTCAAGGTGTACTGGCCTTGCGCCAGGCCATCGCAAACTGGTGTCAGCGCCGTTATGGGCTGGATTTGAACACTGAGACCGAGATTCTTCCGGTCAACGGCTCAAGAGAGGCACTTTTTTCATTGGCCCAAACGGTGATCGATGCCAGCCGTGGCTATGTGCCCCTGGTCGTCAGCCCCAATCCGTTTTATCAGATCTATGAAGGCGCCGCCTACCTGGCGGGTGCCGAACCGCGCTTTCTGAACACCCTGCCGGATGACAACTTCGCCTTTGATTACGCTAGCCTGTCGGCAGAAGAATGGGCGCGTGTCCAATTGTTCTACGTCTGCTCACCGGGCAACCCGACCGGCAAGATACTGTCGCTCGAAGACTGGAAAACCCTGTTCGCCCTTTCAGATAAATACGGCTTCACCATCGCCTCAGACGAGTGTTATTCCGAAATTTACTTTGACGAAGCCAACCCGCCGATTGGTGGCTTGCAGGCGGCAAAACTTCTCGGGCGCAGCAACGAGCGGTTGATCATGCTGTCCAGCCTGTCCAAGCGCTCCAACGTGCCGGGCATGCGCTCCGGTTTTGCTGCCGGTGACGCCAAAATCATCAAGAATTTCCTGCTCTATCGCACCTATCACGGCTGCGCCATGGCACCGCCGGTGCAGACGGCATCAATCGCCGCCTGGAATGACGAAGCGCATGTGCTCGACAACCGCAATCAGTACCGCGAAAAATTCGCCGCCTGTACCCCGTTGATCGCTGAAGTGCTTGGCACCGCCATGCCGGATGCCAGTTTTTACCTGTGGGCAAAGACGCCAATCGCCGACACCGACTTCGCCCGCGGTCTGCTCGAACACTATAATGTGGTCGTTTTGCCCGGCAGTTTTCTCGCCCGCGACGTGCGTGGCGTCAATCCGGGTAAAAATTTTATTCGTATCGCCCTGGTTGCAACGCTGGATGAATGTCTTGAGGCAACCCACCGTATTCAACAGTTTGCAAAACAACTTTAATTTTTGGAGACCAGCATGAGCCATCCGCTAGAAAGCACTATCGACCAACTGTGGGAACGCCGTACCGAGCTTTCCCCGCAATCCCCTGCTGACACAATCGCACTCATCGAATCGGTGATCGCCGATCTGGACGCCGGAAAACTGCGCGTAGCCGAAAAAATTGCCGGCGACTGGGTAACGCACCAATGGATCAAAAAGGCCGTTTTGCTTTCCTTCCGCATCCGCGACAATCGGGTTCAGGAAGCAGGCGACATTCGCTTTTACGACAAGGTTGACACCAAGTTTCAGGGCTGGACTGAAGAACAGTTCCGTCAAGGTGGCTTCCGTGTTGTTCCTGGCACCATCGTTCGCAAAGGTTCTTTTGTTGCTACAAATGCCGTTCTGATGCCATCTTTCGTCAATATTGGTGCTTATGTTGATGAAGCCACCATGGTCGACACTTGGGTCACCGTCGGCTCTTGCGCGCAAATCGGCAAAAATGTGCACCTCTCTGGTGGCGTCGGTATCGGCGGCGTTCTTGAGCCGTTGCAGGCTAACCCGACCATCATCGAAGACAACTGCTTCATCGGTGCCCGTTCGGAAGTCGTCGAAGGCGTCATCATCGGTGAGAATTCTGTGCTGTCGATGGGCGTTTATATCGGCCAAAGCACGCCTATCTACGACCGCGAAACCGGGGAAGTTTCTTATGGTCGCGTACCACCAGGCTCGGTTGTTATTAGCGGTACCTTGCCCAAAGCCAATGGTGCCTACAGTCTCTACGCTGCCATTATTGTGAAGAAAGTCGACGCCCAAACACGCTCCAAAACCAGTATTAACGAGTTGCTGCGCGCCTAACTCTCGATTAAAGACCCGGAGGTCTTGCAATGATCCTCGATAAACTGTTCCTCCTGATGTCGGAAAAGCAGGCATCAGATATTTTTATATCTGCAGGCGCGCCAATCCATATCAAGATTCAGGGCAATACGCTGCCGGTCAACCAGCAGGTCATGCTGCCGGACATGATCGACAAGATCGCTCAGGAACTGATGTCGCCGGAACAAACCAAGGCTTTTGAGGTAAGCAATGAGATGAATCTCTCATTTGGCGTACCTCAAGTCGGTAATTTCCGGGTCAATATTTTCAGGCAGCGCGGTACCGTCGGCATTGTCGTGCGCTTTATTTTGGGCAACATTCCGGAATTGGGAGGCTTGGGCATGCCCCCGGTGCTCAGTGACCTGGTGATGGAAAAGCGCGGCCTGATCCTGATTGTTGGTGCCACCGGCTCGGGTAAATCAACGACCATCGCTTCGATGCTGGATCACCGCAACAGCAACCGCTCGGGCCATATCCTGACAGTTGAAGATCCGATTGAATTCCTCTTCAAACACAAAAAGTCCATCGTTAACCAACGAGAAATCGGTATGGATACGGTCGACTGGCAATCGGCCCTCAAAAATGCGATGCGCCAAGCACCTGACTGTATCCTGATCGGTGAAATTCGCGACAAGGAAACCATGCAGGCAGCGATTGCTTACGCCCAAACGGGTCACCTTTGCCTGGCCACGCTGCACGCCAACAACAGTTACCACGCACTTAACCGGATCATCAGTTTCTTCCCTATCGAGAATCGTCCGGCACTCTTTCTTGATCTCGCTGTCGCGCTGCGGGCAGTTATTTCTCAGCGCCTGGTCAAAAAGCCCGATGGCAAAAGAGCGCCAACTTGTGAAGTCATGCTCAATACCCGGCATGTTGCTGACTTGATCGAACGCGGAGAAATCCAGGCGATCAAGGACGCCATGGAGCAATCCATGGCACCCGGTTCACAAACCTTCGAACAGGATCTGTTCCGCCTCTATCACGATGGCGTCATCACACTTGATGAAGCCCTGGCCAATGCCGACTCACCAACCAACCTCTCCTGGCTGATCAACAATTCGGACGCCAACGCCATGTCCGCCAAGGAAGAGAACAAAATAGACCTGAGCTTGAACTTTGACAGCACCAACGAAGCCGGTTCCTCATTCAAGGAATTCTCGCTCAGCCTCGGCGACAGTAACGAAAGCTGATCAAAAATGCTTGATTCAACTCTGGAACTAGCTCGCCAAATCATGGCGCGCCCCTCGGTAACGCCCGACGACGCCGGTTGCTGCGATATCTTTGTCAAGCGCCTGGAAATCCTCGGCTTTCACTGCGAATACATCAATCGTAACGGCGTCACCAATCTTTGGGCGCGGCGCGGCAACACCAAGCCGTTATTTGTCTTCGCCGGCCATACCGACGTCGTACCAACCGGCCCGCTGGAAAAGTGGACATCGCCCCCCTTCGCTCCGGAAATCCGTGGAGACATGCTCTACGGGCGCGGTGCAGCCGACATGAAATCTTCGCTGGCAGCAGCGTTGACCGCAACCGAAGCCTTTATCGCAGACTATCCCGAGCATCCCGGCTCAATCGCCTTCCTGCTTACCTCGGATGAGGAAGGCGACGCCACCGATGGCACCATCGCCGTCGTCGAAGCGCTCAAGGCGCGTGGTGAAACACTCGATTACTGCATCATCGGCGAACCGACTTCGGTCAATACGCTCGGTGACATGATCAAGAATGGCCGCCGTGGCTCGCTCTCCGGCAAGCTGACGGTCAAGGGCATACAGTGCCACATCGCCTATCCCCACCTCGGCAAAAACCCGATTCACCTCGCCGCACCGGCAATTGCCGAACTGACCTCAATTGAGTGGGACAAGGGCAACGAATATTTCCCGCCAACTACCTGGCAAATTTCCAATATTCACGGCGGCACCGGCGCGACCAATGTCATCCCCGGCAGTGTCGAAATCAAGTTCAACTTTCGTTTTTCCACCGCCAGCACGGTCGAAGGCCTGCAACAACGCCTGATCGCCATTCTTGACAAGCATGGGCTGGATTACGACATCGACTGGACGCTGGGTGCCCGCCCCTTCCTGACCGGACGCGGCCCGCTGGCCGATGCCGCCGCAGTTGCGATTCACGACATTTGCGGCATTGAAACCGAGCTTTCGACCACCGGCGGCACCTCGGATGGCCGCTTCATCGCCGATATTTGCCAGCAACTGCTGGAAATTGGCCCGGTCAACGCAACCAGCCACAAGATCGACGAATGTATCGCCGTCGACAGCCTGCCCAAGCTCTCAGCCATCTACCTTCACATACTCGGCACCCTGCTCCGCTCATGACCCCAGAAAACACCAGCGACCTGATCACGGTACGCGACCACTTGCGCTATGCCGTCAGTCGTTTCACCGCCGCCCGCCTGTTCTTTGGCCACGGCAGCGACAACGCCTGGGATGAAGCGGTTTATCTAACGCTGCACACGCTCAGCCTGCCGCTTGACCGCCTCGAACCTTTCCTCGATGCCCGTTTGCTGCCCGGCGAGCGCAAAATGCTGCTCGACATCTACAGTCGCCGCTGCGAAGAACGCCTGCCAGCCGCCTACCTGACCAACGAAGCCTGGCTCGCTGAACACCGTTTTTATGTCGACGATCGCGTCATCGTGCCGCGTTCATTCATTGCCGAATTGCTCGAAGAACAACTCACCCCGTGGGTGGAAGACCCCTGGGCGATTCATTCGGCGCTTGATTTGTGCACCGGCTCTGGCTGCCTGGCTATCCTGACCGCCCTCGCCTTCCCGGAAGCGCAAATTGATGCGGTCGACCTCTCAAATGACGCACTTTTTGTCGCCGAGCGCAATGTGAGCGAATATGAACTCGATGATCGCATCAAACTGATTCAATCCGATGCCTTCAGCAAGTTGCAGGGCAAGCGCTACGACCTGATCATCAGCAATCCGCCTTATGTCAATGCCGAATCGGTCAACACGCTGCCACCGGAATACCTGCACGAACCCGAGATGGCGCTCGGTTCAGGTGAAGATGGGCTGGATTTCACCCACATCATTTTGCGTGAGGCACGCCAGCATTTGACGGATGACGGCCTGCTGATTGTCGAGATCGGCCACAACCGTGACGCACTTGAAGCTGCTTACCCCAACCTACCGTTCACTTGGCTCGAAACCAGTGCTGGTGATCAGTTCGTCTTCATGCTGCAGGCCGCCGATCTGTAGCTTCAGCCCGACCTACGCACCCCCTTGTCAAAATTCAGGACGCAAAAAAGCCAGCGACTAGCGCTGGCTTTTTTGCTGTTCGCCTGAAAGCGATTAGGCGGCTTTTTTGACAGCCTTCGGTGCAGCAGCCTTGGTGGCTTCAACGGTAGCGACTACGCTGGCCTGGGCAACTTCAGTAGCTTGCTTGGCAGCCTTGTTCAGACCTTCGTAAGCTTCGTTGGCGGTCTTGATGGCAGACTTGACAGCAGCAACAGCGGCTTCAGAACCAGCCGGTGCAGCAGCCAGGGTCTTTTCGACCAGGCCTTCAACATTGGCCTTGGCGGTAGCAACCTGAGCTTCAACTTCCTTGGCCATTTTATCTTTGGTCTCGGTAGCAATCGCATAAACGTTACGTGAGTAAGCCATGCCTTGTTCGATGGTCGGTGCAGCGAGTTCTTTCTGCATGCTGACCAGTGATTGAACATCCTTGGCGCCCATCAGTGCGGACAGGTTGGAGAAGGTGGCTTCAACGAAGGAACGAGCAGCACTCAGATTGAGGGCGGCAACGCGCTCGATACCATCAAGGGCAGTGTTACCGAAAAAGGAAACGGAATCGATACCGGCTTTGGCGAAATCTTGGGGTGTATTCATGGTGGTTTCTCCTGAAGAGTGATTGAATCATGGTTGAAATTTTTTGCTGCACTGCAACATGACTCTTATTGTACCCAGCAAAACCATGATGTCAACACTTTTTGCTGCAGCGCAACATTAAGATTATGTGACGGCCACCAAGTCTCGTCTCGCGACCAAAACACCATTAGCGAACTGCCCTTCGAGCTGCCGAAAAAATCTTGATCACCAGTAATACGAGGGCACCACAGACTATCCCAAAAAATGCGTCGAGCGTAACCGGGGTCAATGCCTTGAGCACACCACCCACCCCAGCCAGCGCACCGGCGCTATCGGCAATATCTGCAATGCTGTGGTGCACAATCGGAACACCATGAGTCAGAATCCCGCCGCCGACCATAAACATGGCCGCCGTACCAATGACGGTCAGCGCTTTCATCAGCTTCGGTGCAGCCAACAGCAAGCCTTTACCAATGAACTTGGCTAACGCATTGGCTTTTTGCAGCAAATAAAGCCCAAGATCATCCATTTTGACGATGCCGGCAACAATGCCGTAAACCCCCACTGTCATGATCAATCCAATCCCGCTCAATACGGCGAGTTGCGATGAAAAAGGCTTGTCAGCCACAGTACCGAGGGCAATCACTATGATTTCTGCTGAAAGCACAAAATCGGTGCGGATCGCACCCTTGATCTTGTCGGCTTCAAAAGTCGCCAGATCGACCGACTCATCAGCCACCGCCGCCAGTTCCTCAGCATGATGCCGGGCATCTTCATCGGCACTATGCAGCCACTTATGGGCCAGTTTTTCGACTCCCTCAAGGCACAGATAAAGTCCGCCGAGCATCAGCAAGGGCGTTACCGCCTCGGGGATGAAGGCACTAATGGCCAATGCTGCCGGTACCAAAATCAGTTTGTTCTTGAGCGACCCAAGGGCCACAGCCCAAACGACAGGTAGCTCGCGTTCGGCACGGACTCCGGAAACCTGCTGGGCATTCAGCGCCAGGTCATCACCAAGTACCCCCGCTGTTTTCTTGGCAGCGACCTTGGTCATTACCGCCACATCATCCAAAACCGAGGCGATATCGTCAATCAGGGCAAGCAGGCTGGCTCCGGCCATAGGAAAAATCCGTAGGTAATAAAGCGCCAATTCTAAAGAAGAAAGTCAGGCCTCTGCTATTCTGCAGACCGCTAAATTGATCGGTCAGGGTATGAAACGCCACATTTTGCTTCGCCGCATTGCGCTGTACACCTTGCTTCTGAGCGCTGGCACAGCGTCAGCGGCGCCCCCTTTGCCTGGTCTGGCTGCAAATGCAAGCAATATCACGGTATCCGGCATTTCGTCCGGTGGCTACATGGCAGTGCAATTTCAGGTAGCGTATTCACAGCAGGTAAGCGGTGTGGGCGTTTTGGCCGGCGGCCCTTACTTCTGCGCCGCCGGAAGCGTTGGCCGGGCGTTGGCAAATTGCATGGCGCCAAGCGCCAAGGAAGCGCCACCAACCCCTAAGGAAACACTAACAACCATCACCCAACTGGCCGAGGCTGGCAAGATTGATGCGATCAAATTTTTGAGCGACGATCGTGTCTGGCTGCTCTCCGGAGGACAGGACAAGACCGTGGCTCCCGCCGTGATGGACAGTCTGGCTGCTTTTTACCACCAACTGCTGCCCGAAGATGCGGTGCGCTACGTCAAAGTACCAGAGGCCGGTCATGCGATGCTCTCGGTCAATGACGCAAAGGCCAACGCCTGCGACACCAGTACGCCCCCCTTCATCAATCGCTGTCGGGATATTGACGCTGCCGGGCAGTTATTAACGCATCTGCTCGGCCCACTCCAGCCTGCCGCCAGCGTGCCAGCGGGTGAAATCATCGCTTTCGACCAACGCCCTTACATCAAAGGCTCAGCAATCGACGCCAGCATGGCAGAAGAAGGCTACGCGTTTATCCCCAAAACCTGCCATGAGGGAGCTTGCAAAGTACATGTGGCTTTTCATGGCTGCCGTCAGAATGCCCGCGAAGTTGGCCGCCGCTTTATCGAGGGTGCCGGCTATAACGGTTGGGCCGCGAGCAACCGCATCATCGTTATCTACCCGCAAACAGCAGCCCGCGCCGGCCTGGCTTTTGGCTCGACGAAACTGATCCTCAACCCCAAGGGCTGCTGGGATTGGTGGGGCTATACGGGCAGCGACTATCACACGCGCGGCGGCGTCCAGATGCGTGCAGTTCAGGCGATGATTGACGCCATCAGCAGCGCACCAAAACGGTAAAATGCGCCGCGCCATCAACTTGTCACGGTCAACGACCAAAATCACCCCATTTTTTTGAATCCCATGTCTGAATACTCCGCCTCCTCCATCCGCGTCCTGAAAGACCTTGAACCCGTCAAGGAACGCCCTGGGATGTATACCAGGACAACCTGCCCAACGCATATCGTGCAGGAGGTGATCGACAACGCCGCTGATGAAGCGCTGGCCGGTTACGCCAAAAAGATCGGGGTAGTGGTGCGCGCTGATGGCGTCATCGAAGTTTCCGACAACGGGCGCGGCATCCCGGTTGAAATCCACCCGGAAGAGGGCCGGCCAGCGGTCGAGTTGGTCTTCTGCAAACTGCACGCCGGTGGCAAATTCAACAAGAAGGAGGCCGGCAACGCCTACCGCTTCTCCGGCGGCCTGCACGGCGTCGGCGTTTCGGTCACCAATGCGCTGTCGATCCGGCTTGAAGTCGAGATCAAGCGTGGCGGCGGCATTCATCACATTGCCTTTGGTGCCGGCTTTGTCACCGAACCACTGACCCGTATCGGTGACTGCGGCCAGCGCAACACCGGCACCACCGTACGCATCCAGCCCGACCCCAAGTATTTTGACTCGCCAAAAATCAATCTGGCGCAACTGGAGCACCTGCTGCGCTCCAAAGCCGTACTGATGCCCAATGTCACGGTCGACCTCGAAATTGAGGGCGATTCTGGCAACCCGATCAAAAAAACCTGGTGTTACCAGAATGGCATGGCTGACTATCTGGCCGAAATGATGATCGGCGAGCCAGTGGCGCCGATCTTCGTCAGCGAGAAATACGTCGATCTGGCCAATGGCTTTGCGATCGGAGAAGGTGCCACCTGGGCACTCGCCTGGTTCGAGGAAGGCGGCGGCAAACCGGAGTCCTACGTTAACCTGATCCCGACGCTCGATGGCGGCACGCACGAAGCTGGATTAAAAGCCGGTGTCTTTGAGGCGATCAAGTCGTTTGCCGATCATCACGCCCTCCTTCCGGCAAAAATCAAACTGGCACAGGAAGATGTTTGTGGGCGCATGACTTACCTGCTCTCGGCCAAGGTGCTCGACCCCCAATTCCAAGGGCAGACCAAAGAAAAGCTGACCAGCCGGGACGCCTACAAATTGGTCTCGCAAATGGTGCGCGACCCATTCGAGCTATGGCTCAATAGCCACGCTGATTTTGGCAAGAAGATCGCTGAGCTGGCGGTCAAAGCAGCTCAGAACCGGATGAAATCCACCCAGAAGGTGGAAAAGAAAAAGACTTCCGGCATCGCCACCCTGCCCGGCAAACTGACCGACTGCGAATCCGAAGACCTCAGTCGCAACGAAGTTTTTCTCGTCGAAGGCGATTCCGCCGGCGGTTCAGCCAAACAGGGCCGAGACAAGGAAACCCAAGCAGTTTTGCCACTACGCGGCAAAGTGCTCAACACATGGGAAGTTGACCGCGACCAGCTCTTCAAAAACAACGAAGTGCACGATATTTCCGTGGCCATCGGCGTCGACCCACATGGCATCGAACAGATGGACAGCATTGATATTTCAGGCCTGCGCTATGGTCGCATCATCGTCATGTCCGATGCGGACGTCGATGGCTCGCACATCCAGGTACTGTTGTTCACCTTATTCCTAAAGCATTTTCCGGCGCTGGTTGAACGCGGCCACATCCACGTCGCCCAACCGCCGCTGTTCCGTGTCGATGTTGAAGCACGCGGCCACACGCGCAAGATTTATTGCCTCGACGAGGCTGAAAAGGAGCAGACGCGACAAAAGCTGGCCGATGAAGGAGTTTCGGAAAACAAGATCACCGTCTCTCGCTTCAAGGGTTTGGGCGAAATGAACCCCGACCAACTTTGGGAAACCACCCTCTGCCCCGACACCCGCCGCCTGGTACCCTTTCAGGCCAGCCGCGAGACCATCAAGCAAATGACCGCCACGTTCACCCTGCTCATGGGCAAAGGCGAAGCAGCTGGACGGCGCGCATGGATGGAGCGGGATGGCGGGCTGGTCGAGGCCGATGTGTAGCCATAACCTGGCGACTCGAATACAAGATAGGGCTGCTCGCCAAGCCTTTCACCAACAGCGCAGGCAACTGGTTCAAATTTTTAACGCAATTTCAACCCAATAATCGGGTTGACCGTAACAAACTGGCCTCCATGGCCAGTTTTTTTGTCCACACCTGCCCAAAACATTGCGCAGCGCAGCCTTGCTCAAAAATGCCACACCTGCTCCATATCCACGCAAGCAACCGCTTGGTGAGACTTGAAACAATCCAGTAATACTTACCTAACTCATTGTTTATCTGAAAATAAATGCAAACTCACTTGAGTCGGGATCATCTGGCACGCAGTGTGCGAATTATCAAGCACGAGACACGGTGGTGAACAAGCACCGACTCCCTTAACCCATTCGCAACTTTATTCAAGAACACTGGAGACAAGTATGACCATTTACGCAGCCCCCGGCGCCGCTGGTGCCCAGATCGCCTACAAGGCCCAGTACAACAACTTCATCGGCGGCCAGTGGGTTGCCCCGACCAAGGGTGAATACTTCGATGTAATCACCCCGACGACCGGCAAGGTTTACACCAAGGTTGCTCGCTCTACCGCCGAAGACATCGAGCTGGCGCTTGACGCCGCTCACGCTGCTGCTGATGCCTGGGGCAAGACCCCGGCTGCCGAGCGCTCCAATGTTCTGCTGAAAATTGCCGACCGCCTCGAAGCCAACCTCGAAACCCTGGCGTACGCCGAGACCGTCGATAACGGCAAGGCCATCCGCGAAACGCTGAACGCCGACATTCCGCTCACCATCGACCATTTCCGTTACTTCGCCGGCTGCCTGCGTTCGCAGGAAGGCACGATGAGCGATCTGGACGAAAACACCGTCGCCCACCATTTCCACGAGCCGCTTGGCGTCGTCGGCCAGATCATCCCCTGGAACTTCCCGATTCTGATGGCAGCCTGGAAACTGGCTCCCGCCATTGCCGCTGGCAACTGCGTCGTCCTGAAGCCGGCTGAATCGACCCCGATCTCCATTTTGATCCTGGCTGAAGTGATCGCCGATCTGTTGCCGCCGGGCGTGCTGAACATCGTCAACGGTTATGGCCGCGAAGCCGGCATGCCGCTCGCCAGCAGCAAGCGTATCGCCAAGATTGCCTTCACCGGCTCCACCTCGACTGGCCGCGTGATCGCTCAAGCCGCCGCCAACAACCTGATCCCGGCGACGCTGGAACTGGGCGGCAAGTCGCCGAACATCTTCTTCGCCGACGTCATGGACAAGGATGACGGCTTCCTCGACAAGGCCATCGAAGGTATGGTGCTGTTCGCCTTCAACCAGGGCGAAGTGTGTACCTGCCCGAGCCGCGCCCTGATTCAGGAATCCATCTACGACAAATTCATGGAACGCGTTCTGAAGCGTGTTGCTGCCATCAAGCAAGGCAACCCGCTCGACACCGACTGCATGATGGGTGCCCAGGCATCGCAAGAGCAGATGACCAAGATCCAGTCCTACCTCGAAGTTGGCAAGCAGGAAGGCGCCGAACTGCTGATCGGCGGCGCCCGCGCCGAACTCGAAGGCGACCTGGCCGGCGGTTACTACATCCAGCCGACCTTGTTCAAAGGCCACAACAAGATGCGCATTTTCCAGGAAGAAATTTTTGGACCAGTGCTTGCTGTCACCACCTTCAAGGATGAAGCCGAAGCCCTCGAAATCGCCAACGACACCCTGTACGGCCTCGGCGCCGGCGTCTGGAGCCGCAACGGCAACGTTGCCTACCGCATGGGTCGCGCCATCAAGGCCGGTCGCGTGTGGACCAACTGCTACCACGCCTACCCGGCGCACGCCTCCTTTGGCGGCTACAAGGAATCCGGTATCGGTCGCGAAACCCACAAGGTTATTCTCGACCACTACCAGCAGTTGAAGTGCGTCTTGGTTTCCTACAGCGAAAGCAAGCTGGGCTTCTTCTAATTCCATGCGCAGATCAATCGTGACGCGACATCGACAATGTCACGGTTGGTCTGAGTTGGAATGAACCGAGCATCTCCTCCATTGGCCCAAGATGCGGGCAATTTAAGGGGGCGGGCAACCGCCCCCCTTTTTTAGGAGAAAAACATGGTCGACCGTGTCATTTGTACACCAGCAACGCTCGAACTGATTGCGCAACTCAAACAGCAATATGGCCCGGCACTCATGTTCCATCAGTCTGGCGGTTGTTGTGACAACAGCGCCGCCAACTGCTATCTACCCACCGACCTCACCATCGGCCCCTACGACGTCCATCTCGGCGACATCGGCGGCGTGCCTTTCTACATCGGCGCCTCGCAATACGAATACTGGAAGCACACGCAACTGATCATCGACGTCATCGACGGATCGGGCGGCACCTTCTCGCTCGAAGGCAACACCGGCAAAGCATTCCACACCCGTTCGCGGCTGTTCACCGATGCCGAATGGGCTGAATTGCAGGCGGCTGGCCTCGTTTAATCCAAGGAATTTTTATATGAACAAGCAACTGCGCACCACCCTGCTGCTGCCTCTGCTCGCAGCCGCCCTTTTCATCAACGCCACCACCGGCCATGCTGCTGACGGCGAAGCCATCGTCAAAAAAGCCCGCTGCGTGGCCTGCCATGCCGTTGACGCCAAACGCGTCGGCCCGGCCTACAAGGAGGTAGCCGCGAAGTACAAAGGCGATGCCAAGGCACCGGCCCAGCTTTTCGATAAAGTCCGCAACGGCGGCAGCGGCAACTGGGGCCAAGTCCCGATGCTCGCCCACCCGGCGGACAAGATCAGCGACGATGACCTGACGGCCGCAATCGCCTGGATTCTGGCGCGAGAATAAAGATTTCGCAGCACCAGCGGTTTCCTGGAGCTGCAAAAAGGGGAAGACAGCAACCCATTTACCTGAATGGCCACAAACCATCGTCAGAGAAACCTGCAACGCCCGGCCAACCAAAAACTGGCCGGGCGCGCTTTTTAAAGTAACGGATTGCGGTCAACCAGAAAAAACGAGCAAGTTTGTCAAGGCGTCGGCCAAATCACGATGTTGGACGGGCTCATCGGCAAAAAGTGTGACGGCGAACCTGGCGTCAAAACCCTCTGTTTGGGTAGGCGGCGTTTGCGGGATTTCGTCGAGAGAATGGCGCATGTGCGAAAAATCTACGATGCCAGGTGAGTTTTGTGTAACGACAGTCAACGACGTTGTTTTTGGTGCTACTGCCCAGGGCTCGCCGGCTGCGCAGCCAGCGCCGCCCGCAGCGGCTCGCGCAGGCTGGCAAAATCGCGCGGCGCCACATATTGCAACAACTCCTTGCCGTCGCTGGCAACCATAACGTCGAGCCCTTGTTGCGGGTAAAGCAGATGGACACGTTTTTCTGAAAGTACCACCCGTTCGCCAGGTTGACCAAAACGCTGGATGACCGTTGCCTCATCGATATTGACCGTCGGGATAACACTGATTGCCTTTACCGCTAACGAGTCAGCCGCAGCCAAATCTTCTGCATTCAGTGTAATTTTGCGCGTCGTGCTCTCCATGTGCTGGGCTTTCAAAGCCCGCTCACGCATTGAAGAAATCAGCTCATTTGTGGCGTTGACCGTAACAACCATCTTGGCCATGACAAAACCCAGCGAAACCGAAGCGTAATACCCCTCCAGCGTGCCAATTTCTTCCGGCTCGGCAACAATCGCCACCTCCAGTTCTGGACCAAAGCGCTGACGTACCTCAGCCAGTGTACTGACGCCTGGCTTTAAACCAAAAATTTCACTACCTCCCTGGCCGTCCACGGTAATTTGCCACGGCAGGTTGCTGTTGGGATCAACACCTTCCTGCTGACCACCGCTGGGTATAAAAAACGGAATGATCAGGGCGGCGATGACGAAGGCAATGAGATAGAGAGCAAATTTCATGAGTTTCTGATACACCAACGGGAGGCCGGATTGTGCCACAGGCCGACGACCGCCTTGCAAAGGCGCAATAATTTTTCCATTAATCGGCAGTTTGGTGTCGATCACAAGCAGGCAATTAAAAAGCCGTGCCGGGAATCATCCGGGCACGGCTTTTAGTTATTGCAACCTGCTTACATCATGCCAAGCGTCCTGGGCAGCCAGAGTGAGATTTCCGGCACGTAGGTAATCAGAATCAGGAAGGCGAGCATGGCGTACAACCAGGGCAGGACAGCCATCGTCATCTCAGTCATACCAGCACGGGTAATACCGCTGGCGACGAAGAGGTTAAGCCCGACGGGCGGCGTAATCATGCCGATTTCCATGTTGACCGTGATGATGATGCCGAAATGCACGGGATCAATCCCCAACGCCACTGCCACCGGGAAGAGAATCGGAGCAAGGATCAGAATAATCGACGACGGCTCCATAAAGTTACCGGCCACCAGCAGCAGGATATTGACCATGATCAGGAAGCCGATCTTGCCCATACCCATGCCCACCATCCAGTCAGCAATTCCTTGTGGAATTTGCTCGGAGGTCAGGATGAAGCTGAACAAAATGGCGCTGGCAATAATAAACAGCAGCATCGAGCTCATGTTGGCAGAGTCGAGCAAAACCTTGGGGATCTGCTTGAAGGTGAGATCCTTGTAGACAAAAACCGCAATGATAAAGGCGTAGACCGCAGACATCGCAGCCGCTTCAGTCGGTGTAAACATCCCCGAGTAAATTCCGCCCATAACAACAACGATCAGCATCAAACCCCAAAAGGCTTTACGGAATGAGCCCCAGCGCTCCGCCCAACTGGCTTTAGGCAAACGTGGGTAATCCCCTTTGCGCGCCTGCCACCAAGTAGTGACACCAAGCACGAGCGCCAGCATCAGACCAGGCACAACACCGGCCATAAACAACGCGCCAACCGAGGAGTTGGTGGTCACGGCATACATCACCATGACAATGGATGGCGGGATCAAAATACCCAACCCGCCCGCCGAGGCGACCACACCGGCGGCAAAGCGCAGCGGGAAGCCCTGCTTCAACATGGCCGGAATGAGGATCGAACCAATCGCCACCACGGTCGCTGGTGAAGAACCGGAAACCGCCGCAAACAACGCGCAGGCCAGCACTGCCGACATGCCAAGACCACCCGTCATGTGCCCGACCATGGCTGAGGCAAAATTGATCATGCGCCGCGCCACACCGCCGTGAGTCAGGAAATTACCCGCCAGAATAAAGAACGGAATCGCCATGATTTCGAACTTTTCAATACCGGTAAACATCTTGAGTGCCACCGAGGCGGCAGGCGTGTCGGTGAACGTAATCATGAAACCAAGGACGGTCAGACCCAAGGCAACGCCCACCGGCATGCCGACCACCATCAGGGTGAGCAGCAGGCCAAAAATTATCAATGCGCTCATGGCTTATTTCTCCTGCTTGTTGTGGTCATCGGCATGATGGGTTTTCTCCCAATCCTTCTCGCTCATGCCTGCATGGGCGTGTTCGCGCTGTTCGGCAATCTCGATGGTTTCGCCCAGCGTCAACACTTCGCCCTCTTCCAGCCCTTCAACGTGACCATGGTCATGAGAAGGCAATTCACCAGTGCTGGCAAACTTGATCATCACTTGAATAAAGCGGTAGAGCATGAGGAATGAACCAAGCGGCACGGCGGCGTAAACCATCCAGGTTGGCCACTCAAGGTCGGGCGTCGTTGGCCCCTCGAAGTGATCACCGGTTTCCATGCCAAAAGCGCTCAACGTCGCATAGGCCATGCCGTTTTCCCAAATGAAGGTGGCGCCAAAAATGCCAATAATCAGCGAGAACAACACCCCGCAGGCCAACCCCAGATGAATCATCGCGGTGCGAGGCTTGTCTTTGAGTTTGTTGATAACGATATCAACACCTACATGGATGCCGGTGCGCACGCCATAAGCTGCGCCAAACTTCGCCATCCAGACAAAAAGAATGATGCAGAATTCCTGTGCCCAGCCCAAATCGAGACTGAGCAGCCAGTCCTGAAGACCAGGAATGGCAAAACCGGAAGCGTAGCGGTGCACCACTGAAATGAAAATAACGATAGTCGCAATGGCCATCAGCGTGGCGACGATCAGCTCTTCCAGTCGATCAATTATTTTTCCCATTACCGTCTCCTCAAAAAAATGCCCGCTGTGGCCAAAAGCACAACAGCGGGCATTTTCATACCTGTAAATTACAGCTTGCTGGGGTCGAAGCCAGTCTCTTGATAGACGCTTTGAATGACGTCCTTGCCAATCCGGTCTTCCATCTTGCTATGCACGGGCACCAAGGCTTTTTTCAACGCCAGACGCTCTTCCTTGGTCGGCGTGTGGATCGTCGTCTTGCCACTCTGCTTGACTTTCTCCAGGGCGCTGTCGTTTTCGGCCTTGGCAATCTCGTTCGCGTATGTGGTGGCCTGAACCATGGCGTCATCGAGCTGCTTGCGAATATCAGCCGGCAAACCATTCCAGAATTTTTTGTTAACAATCACGGCATAACCAAGATAACCATGCTCGGTCAGGGTCAGGTGTTTTTGAACCTCATGCATTTTCTGGGTATAAAGATTGGAAATCGGGTTTTCCGTGCCATCGACCACACCAGTTTGCAGTGCCTGATAAACCTCGGAGAAGGCCATCATCTGTGGCAAGCCACCAATCGAACGAATTTGCTGCTCCAGCACCTTCGAAGACTGGATACGCATCTTCAAGCCCTTGTAATCAGCAGGTGTTTTGAGCGGCGTATTGGCCGAAAATGACTTGAAGCCGTTATCCCAAAATGCCAAACCCTGAATCCCCTTGGGCTCAAGCTTTGCCAGCAGACTCTTGCCAACCGGCCCGGTCGTTATTTTATGAAGATCAGCATAGCCATCAAAGATGTAGGGCAAGTCAAACACCTCAAAGCCCTTGACACCTAACGGGCCAAACTTGGCCAATGACGGCGCCAGCATCTGGACAGCACCCAGTTGCAGCGCTTCCATTTCTTCCTTGTCCTTGTACAAGGTGGAGTTGGCATAAACCTCAACCTTGACCTTGCCAG
Source organism: Rhodocyclaceae bacterium (assembly GCA_028687645.1). Taxonomy (GTDB): domain Bacteria; phylum Pseudomonadota; class Gammaproteobacteria; order Burkholderiales; family Rhodocyclaceae; genus Azonexus. The sequence continues at coordinate 3,025 of JAQTZQ010000065.1, read as the reverse complement.
CGGTCAGTTCAGACGCCTTCTTGGCAAAATATTCAGCCGCCTTGCCCTTGGGTGTATCGACAGAAACCACATGACTAAACTTGATGACGATGGGCTCTTGGGCATAGGCAGCAAGCGACATGACGCCAGCAAACAGACCAACCAGCAGCTTGGAAACTTTCATTTTTTCTCCTCCAGAAGTTAAGTCGCGGGGAACTGGATTGCGACTGGGTGAAATTATTACGAAAGAGCTAACTCTTGAACATTGTGGATATCCACAATATTCGTTGCCCGGCAATCGACAAAAAACCTGAGGTACTATTTCCATCATGGATCAAATGCTACCAATGATGCCCAACAACTCACGCCGTATGGGCTGGCTGCTTGCCCTGCCGAAGGTTGGTATTGTGCTGTTATTAATCGCGCTGCTCACATTCCTCTGGCTACTCAACCGGAACGAAGCAGAACAAGAGCGCGCAGCATTGATCAAGGATGTACTTTGGCTGGAACAGAACCTGCGTTTCAATCTCAGCCGCAACGAAGAGCAGTTACAACAGTTGGCAGCCGATCTCAGTAACCGGCCAGATCCAGAAAAAATATTTCGCCTGCGAGCCGCCCACCAGCTCAAAAACAATTCCGAGATCTCACAAATCATCTGGTTCGACAAAAACCGCAAAGTCGTCGATGCCTTGCCGACAACCCGGCCACCCGATGACGAAATTGAAGCCTTCGGCCCGCTGGTTACCGAAAAAGCCTTTGAACTGGCCAGCCGGCTAGGCAAGGTAATTTACAGCCAGCCCTTTTTTCTTGAGGGCAACCAGGCATTTATTGAGGTGATGGTGCCGATTTTTGCTGAGCGGCAATTGATCGGAATGCTAGCTGCCGTCTACCCACTCGATCAATTTCTCGCCAAGTTGGTACCTTGGTGGTTCACTGAAAAATACCGCGTCATCATCACTGACGACAACGATATTCAATATGCAACAAAAAGCAATATTGAAGGTGACCGCAACCAAAGTTACGAAGTCCCCTTCGACCCTCCAGGCTATGGTATGACCTTGCGCATCACCAACTACAAGGACACCGACAACTCACTGCAGCGCTTGCTGACGCTTGTCATCATCATGATTGCTGCGGCAACACTGTGGAGCCTTTGGCTGGTTCGCGACCTGATAAAAAAGCGCTCACAGGCCGAAGAGGCACTGCGCGCCGAGCACGCATTTCGTACTGCGATGGAAAACTCGCTCACCGTCGGTATGCGTGCCCGCGATCTTGATGGACGAATCATTTACGTTAACCCCGCCTTCTGCAAAATGACTGGTTTTCAGAGCATTGATCTGGTAGGCAAGACGCCACCCATGCCTTACTGGGTGCCGGAGCAAATTGACGAAACCTATGCCTTGCACGCGGCTGTGCTGGCCGGCAAGGCACCCCGCGATGGCTTTGAAATCACCTTCCAGCGCCACAATGGCGAGCGCTTCAATGCACTGATCTACGAAGCCAGATTGATTGATGGCAAAGGCCAACATACTGGCTGGATGGCCTCCGTACTCGACGTTACCGAACGGAAACGCGCCGAAGAACTGGCCAGACAGCAGCAGGAACAACTGCAATTTACCGCCCGGCTTGTCACCTTGGGTGAAATGGCCTCGACGCTGGCACATGAACTGAACCAGCCACTATCAGCAATTGCCAGTTACAACGCCGGTTGCCTGAATCTGCTCGAAAGCCCCAATGGCCAGACGCAAGATATCCGTCCGGCCCTGGAAAAAATCAGCATCCAAGCGCAACGCGCCGGCAAAATCATCCGTCGCGTGCACGACTTTGTCCGCAAAAGCGAGCCCAAGCGCGCCCCGTGCTCATTTGCCGAAGTGCTTGAGGATTGCCTCGGCTTTACCGAAGCCGATGCGCGCAAACAACGGATACGCATCGCGTGCGAAATCCCTCCGCTACCCCTCATCCCTGCTGACCGCCTGATGCTGGAGCAGGTTCTGCTCAACCTGATACGGAATGGCATGGAGGCGATGGCGAATATTGCAGTTGCTGACCGCCTGCTCTGCATCTCGATAGCACTGGGCAAGAGTGAAATGCGCGTTAGCGTGAGCGATCAGGGTTGCGGTATCAGCCCGGATATCCAGGGGAAATTATTCACTGCATTTTTCACCACCAAGCCAGAAGGCATGGGCGTCGGCCTTTCAATCTGCCGCTCAATTATCGAATTCCATCGGGGTCGGCTATGGGTTGAAGAAAATCCTCGGAGCACCTCGGGGAGCGGTACGATATTTGTTTTCACCCTGCCACTGGAGACTGAATGAGCCAACCGCAAGCCCATATTGTCGATGATGACGAAGCGATTCGCGACGCCTTGGCCTGGCTTCTGAATTCGCGCGGCATAACGAGCGCCACTTACGACTCGGCGGAAAATTTTCTCGCCATGTGGACGCCAGCCCTGAGCGGTTGTGTCGTGCTCGATATGCGGATGACCGGCATGAGCGGACTGGATTGCTTTGACCGCTTATGCTCACTCGACTCAACCTTACCCGTCATCTTTCTGACTGGACACGGTGACGTACCTTTAGCGGTTGCCACATTGAAAAAAGGTGCATTCGACTTCTTTGAAAAGCCACTCAACGACAATGCCCTGGCCACCCGAGTTACAGAAGCCATCGCGCTCAATACTTTACAGCGCGCCAACAGTGCAACGCAGGACTCGGTCAATCGGCGCCTGGAGAGCCTGACCAATCGGGAACGCCAAATCATGGACCTGGTTCTCGCCGGCAAACTGAACAAGATCATCGCCGACGAGTTGAACATCAGCATGCGCACCGTCGAGGTGCATCGAGCCAATCTTTTCGACAAAATGCAGATAAAAACCGCAGTCGAACTGGCAAATTTGCTCAAACCGAGCCGCTAACTCTTCCCTAAGCCCATCTTTTTCGCTAGCATCTCATCACATTCTCTGATGCCCACCTCGAATCCGGGTATCAGCTTTCAAGAAGCTTCAATTTTCCCGCGTTTCCCTTTTCCACGAGGCAATTCAATGAGC
>JAQTZQ010000064.1 GCA_028687645.1 Rhodocyclaceae bacterium | reverse complement strand
TGAAAATACCAAGCGTGAAAGCAGCACCCGGTTGAGCCGGTGGCTTGAGTCTGCCCGGTCAGGACTGAATGACAACCCCAAACATCAGTCGTTTTTCGCTAAAGTCCTGCTGTAATATCCACGAAATATCGTGCAAAGCACTGTTGTGATATGTCAGGAGAGAGACCGATGTTCTCATTTTTCAAGTCCGGTACTACCAAATCCGGCGCTTCAGCCCATTCAGCAAGTTCCGGCGCGTTAGCCTTGCATGGCCGTTTTAACGCTGACCGGCTACCCGTCAATCGCCAGGTACTTGGCTTGCCAGAGTCCGCTGGCGGACTGTTTGTCGGTTTTGTTCCACCGCATGCAGCTTTTCAGGGGGTAGCCGAAGGACTGGCGCGCGCTGTGACTTCGTCATCTTCTGGACGAACGGTTTTCGCAGCACTGTCGTCCAACGGCGCATTGTGTAGCGGAGGCGAAAGCACCTATTGCGGCTCTGAGGCCCATGATCGAGAAGGCAGTTTTTTGTGGCTTTCAGATGAGATCGTCGAACGTTGTGAAGTTTTTTCCATTGACCTCAAGATAGGCCAGGGCGCCAGTGTCGGCGAGCGCGTAGAGCGAATTTCCCGAGAGTTGAAGAGCGTCAATCCCTCTTTTCCAGTCAGCGCTCAGGATACGTTCGCCCTTATTTTTTGCGACGGCCTGTCGGCCTCTGAAGGCTTTCTGATGCGAGCCTGGTATGAGAGCAAGCGCTTTCCTTGTCTGGCGATTGGTGGTTCTGCCGGCGGCAAGCTCGATTTTTCAGGCACTTACATGCACGACGGACAAAGGATGCTGACCGGGCGGGCCATGCTGATTTTTTGCAAGGTTAAACCCGATATTCGTTTTTCCCCGTTCAAGTCACAGAATTTCGTACCGGCTGGCAAGAGCTGGTTGATTGCCGAGGCTGATCCGCTGGCTCGCACAGTGAGCAGTGTATTTTCCGAAGATGGTCGGACCATCGGTTTTCTAAGCGCACTTGCCGCGCATTTTCGCTGCACCGAGCACGAGGTTGAGAAGCAATTGGCAACTCATACCTTTGCGGTCTCGGTCGATGGTGAAATGTTCATTCGTTCAGTCGCTTCGCTGGGGGCAGATAAAACGGCGTTCTTTTGCGACATCGAGTTCGGCGATACGCTGCACCTGCTCAAGGTGACAGATTTCGTATCGACCACCCAGCGTGACTGGCAACAGTTCCTCAGTGGCAAGGGCGCGCCGCAGGCCATGTTGCTCAATGATTGTGTCTTGCGCCGCGTTGGCAATACGGCAGTGCTTGGGCGTGCCGCCTTCTTTGCCGAGACACCGGCGGCAGGGTTTTCGACCTTTGGAGAAATTCTCGGTATTCCCATTAACCAGACCCTTTCTGCGTTGGTTTTTTTCCGTCATTCAGCCACTTACAGTGACCCGTTCATGAGCGCATTTCCGGTCAACTATGCTGCGTTTTCAATGCATTACGCCCAACGCGCATTGCAGCGTTGGATAACACTCAATGGTATTCAGCGCGGCATGGTTGATCGTGTTGTCAGTTACGAGCGTTCGGTTCAGCCGGTGATCGACCAACTGCCATCGCTGGCTAGTGGATTTCGTCAGCAGGCAACGACACTCTCCCAAGCCATGAGCTTGATGGATTCGGTCGGCGAATCGGCCAAGAGCTCACAGGATTCTCAAGCCAGCCTTGGTGCCGGACTCGATGATCTGGAGCGCCTCTCCAAGGCGATTGGCTCAATTACCGGCGGCATCAGCGCCATTGCCGACCAGACCAATTTGCTGGCGCTCAATGCCGCCATTGAGGCAGCTCGTGCTGGCGAGGCTGGCCGTGGTTTTGCGGTTGTTGCCGATGAAGTTCGCAAGCTGGCACAGTCAGCCAAGAAGCAAGCGGATGAAACTGCGTCCAGTATTTGCGAAGCGGTGGCTACCATTAGCAAAATTCGCGGGATCGCTCAAGAAACACTGACGGCCATCAATAAACTGATCGATACCAGTGAGGCGGCCTCGGAACAGATCCGCCAAATGAATACGGATGCTGAGCGCGAACACGCCCAAGTTAATCAGAGTCTGTCGAATGTTGAGGAGCTGACACAAGGGATGGCTGTACTGGACGAGTTGCTGGGTCGTCTCGACGCCTTGCAGACGATGGCTGCCAAGCTGTAGATTCCCTTGACGGGTGTTGTGGCTGCATTAGCGTGAAATACCGCCCCCTCTCCCTCAATCCCTCTCCCGCGAGGGGAGAGGGAAGTTGCCTGTCTCCTCTCTCCCCTCGCAGGAGAGAGGCCGAGAGAGTGGGGTGTGGCATATTTCATGATGCGGAGTTGCCTCTCGCCATGAAAGTTAGCGCAGAACGACCAACGCCGGGTCGTCGCCATGGTCGATCAGGATTCGCCGGACGCGATCCTGCCAAAGTTGCCCGAAGAGGCGGGTCTCCTCTGACGTGGCATTGCCCTGCAAAATACGGGGCAGCAAGTGCCCCATGCGCGGATCAGCCGGGACAAAATTCAGCTGCAAAACGCAGTCGACCGTAAGCTTGGTGTCGAGCCGGGTAAAGGCCAGCCCAGCGGCGCCCGTTGCCTCAAAATGCAGCAAATTGCGCCGGCTGTACTGCCCAGCCAAGCCTTTGAAGCCGCCATCTCCCGCTGCACCGGTCAATAAGCTGGCGATACTGGCGATAACCCCGGCCACGCCGTCGCTGAGAGCTTCTGGCATGGCCACGGCAATATTGCCGCGTTCGGGAATTTCGTCGCCATAAAGTGCGCGCAGGGCACGCACCGTCATCAACCAGGCACCGGCCACCGTCGGGCAGGAATGGCCGGCCAGTTTGACCGCGTCGGCAAAGTGATATTCGATCAACCCGCCTTCCGCTGCACCAAGCAACTCGGCCAGCGGATCACGTAAGGTGATGGGTGGAATGTCGGAGAAAAAATCAGGGAAGGCCATTGGTCGCTTGCTTTCTTGAGAGGTGTTTCGATTGCACCCAAGGCTTGCTGGGCAATTCAAAGATAGTGTTCGAGACCTTATAATCCGGTCTGTCAATTATTTATAACGGAGTTTTAAATGGCACGCAGTGTTAATTGCATCAAATTGGGTCGTGAGGCTGAAGGGCTTGATTTTCCACCTTACCCCGGTGCGCTTGGTCAGCGTATTTTTGAAAATGTTTCAAAAGAAGCCTGGGCGCAGTGGATCAAGATGCAGACAATGTTGATCAACGAAAACCGCCTCAATCTGGTGGATGCCAAGCATCGCAAATATCTCGCCGAGCAGGTTGAAAAACACTTCTTTGGTGATGGCGCCGATCAAATTCAGGGCTACGTGCCGCCGAGTGCCTGAAAAAAATGAGGGCGAAGCCTTTTTACGCTTCGCCCTCATTCAATCGTGCGCAGTTACGGTCAACGCTGAAAACGGGCTGAAATTTCTCATTATTTTCAGCCGATGGTGCGCACGCCATCCGCTGTTCCGAGCAACAGTATATTGGCCGGACGCAGGGCAAAAAGCCCATTGGTTACTACCCCGGTAATTTGATTCACCTGCGTCTCAAGGCCTTTGGGATCGCTGATGCGCAAGCCTTTGACGTCCAGAATCAGATTGCCATTGTCGGTCAGGAAGCCTTCTCGCAGTACTGGCGTACCGCCAAGTTTGGCGAGTTCACGGGCAACGTAAGCGCGTGACATGGGAATGACTTCGACGGGCAGCGGGAACTGCCCCATGGTGTCCACCCACTTGGAGCCATCGGCGATGCAAACGAAAGTTTGCGCCACCGCAGCAACAATTTTTTCCCGGGTTAGCGCGCCGCCGCCACCCTTGATCATATTCAAACCATGGTCGATTTCATCGGCACCATCAACGTATAGCGGAATCTGATCAACGTCATTCAGATCAAAGACGGTAATACCGTGGGCTTCCAGACGCTGGCGGGTGGCTTCTGAACTGGCAACGGCACCCCGATATCTGGCTTTGAGGGGCGCCAGCGCATCGATGAAATAATTGGCAGTAGAGCCAGTGCCAACGCCAATGATGCAGTCTGCCGGTGCATTGGCAGAAACGTAGTCAGCTGCAGCCTGAGCGACTGCTTGTTTTAGTTCATCTTGCGTCATTGCCTTCTCCCTTGAGTAAAATTTTCAGGATTGTACTGTCAAAAAACTTTAATTATCTCGGGAGCGAAACTCATTAAACTCGACACACCGTTTTTAAGGGAGAGCACAAATGGTTACGGCAAAAAAGGCAGGCTTGGATGGGCAAGCTCCAACACCTGCCAGAGCCAGGCCGGTCAAGCGGGTGGATACAGCGTTGGAAGCGATAAATGCCAAAAATAAACAGGCATTGTCAGAGGCTTTGAGCAAGGCACAGGCCGTTCAAATCCCACCCCCGCCGGTTTCTGCGCTCCTTGTGCAGGCCGCCGATAAACCGGGCAAAGGCAAAAAGTCCAAACTGATACGGGATGGCTTTGCCATGCCTGAGCATGAATATGCCGCTATTGCCTCACTCAAACGGCGCTTGTTGGCGCTCGGTCAACCCGCAAAAAAGAGTGAAATCATTCGTGGCGGGATTGCGCTACTGATGGCATTGAATGATGTGGAACTACAAGCTGCCATGGGTGAAATAGAACGGATAAAAACCGGGCGCCCGAAGAAATAGTTCAGTTGAAATACTTGGCGGCTTACTTGTTCGTCCGATAGTACCCTGTCCGCTTCAATATCCTCCAGCCCCTTGTCGATTTCGGCAAGATACCAAGCGTCGTAAGCGGCTTTTTCAGAAAAACTGTTTTGAAAAATTGGCGATTGCAATGGCGATGAGAGCGCCCATCATCCATTTGATTAAATTCAAATCGGCCTTGAGCGGCGCAAGTTCTATTTGCAAGTCTTTTTTGGTGACAAGTTCAGACGCTTCGATGGCTGCACGCATAGCCTCGGTAAGACCTTCGGCTTGCCTTTGGTCGAAACCGGCTTCTTGGAGTTTTAGAACAAACTTATGGGTATCAAAGGTGATTGAGCTCATGTGATTAATCGTAGCATATGAGGGGCGTAAAAGTTGAACAAAGCCGCGCTCTGAAATCTGGGCAGCCGAAAAGTGAAGTGTGGGTATGCAGCGGAAAAACAAAAAGGGTGCCGAAGCACCCTTTTTTTGACCAACCTGACCTAAGTCAGATTAGAACATGTGGCGAACGCCAAGACCGTAGATGGTGGCGCTTTCGTCAGCCTTGGAGCCAACGCCGGCAACGTTACCCAAGCTGGACTTGGAATCGTTGGTGACGTAGTTCATGCCAGCGTAAGCGGTGGTGCGCTTGCTGAGGCCGTGGGTGTACATCAGGCCAATGGACTCGTTATCCATGTTGTCAGCTGCGTCGTCATAAGCTTGACCGTAAGATACGTGGATGGTGCCCTTGCCGACTGGTACGGTAGCGCCAATTTGCCACATCTGGTCATCCTGATCTTTTCTGAGGCCGGCGGCAACGGTAGCGTTGTCGACGCTGGACATTTGATAAGAACCAGAAATCTTGACAAATTTCAGATCAAAAGAACCCAAAATTGCGTATTCGTCAGCTGAGAACTCTGTGGCGCCGTTTAGCGGATTGCCAATGTTGCTCAGGTTGTGATAGACACCAGCAATGCCGAACGGGCCATTTGCGTATTCAACCGTTACGCCAAGCACGCCTTCTTGATCAGCGGTCTTGGTGTTGACGTTGTCGCCGCTAACGCCGCCGAAGCTACCGTAAACAGAAGCGGTCAAACCGCTGAAGTTCGGGGAAACGTAGGCAACTGCGTTGTTCAGACGTGAGACGGTGTTGATCGAGTTAACATTGAACACACCGGTACCGGCTGCGGTGCCGAAAGCAACTGAGGCATCACCCAGAGTGCGGCTAACGCTGAAGATCGACTGACCCATTGCATCATATTTGTCGCTCAGTGCCTTGGCCGGGGTCTGCAGGCCACCGATAAGAACGGTACCGAAACCACCTGACAGACCGACATAATTCTGACGAGCATTATTGATGCCGCCAGCTGCGCCAACCACATCCGTGGAGAGACCGTACTCAAGGCCGAAAACGCCCTTCAGGCCATTGCCCAGGTCTTCAGTGCCTTTGAAACCAATACGTGAGGAGGACAGGCCGCCTGACATGATTTGATGGCTGGAAGCGGTGCTGCCGCTAACGGTGGAGTACAGGTAGCCTGCATCAACGATACCGTAGATGGTGACGTTGGATTGTGCGAAAGCAGCGGTAGAAGCCAGACCAGCAACGGCCAGGGCGATAATTTTCTTTTGCATCTTGAAAATCTCCTTAGTGGTTAGTTTTTAATCTCATCTTGCGACTTGATTAAGCTTTACCTCTCGGACTGAGAAGTTGAAAAGGATTGTCGCAAGGAGGGCTGGGCTGGGCAATGAATCTTTGTGCTCTGCTTGTTGTTTATCGACGGCGTGTTGCGCTGGTGCAACAGGTGGAGGGTTTGCGCTTGTTGCGTTGACAGACCGAGGTTCGGCGGTAGACTGAGTTTTGACTTATTGTTTGGAGTGCTTTGATGGGAACCGCTCAACTTGCTTATTTGACTGTGGCTGATTATCTGGCTGGGGAAGATTTGCCGGGCTCACGGCACGAGTATGTGAATGGTGAGATTTTCGCCATGGCTGGTGCTTCAAAGGCGCACGGCACTCTGGCGCTGAATCTGGCGTTGGCCTTGCGCTCTCATTTGCGAGGTAAGCCTTGTCGTACCTGGGCTTCGGATATGAAGGTTCAGGTGTTGGCGGCTAATTCTTATTATTACCCCGATGTGGTGGTTACTTGTGCTGCGGATGAGTTGGGGGCTGACTCGCCGCAAAATTTCGTCAGCGCGCCAACGATTGTTATTGAGGTGCTTTCACCGAGTACGGAGAAGGTCGACCGGCGGGAGAAGTGGTTTGCTTATCGCCAATTGAGCAGTTTGCAGGAGTATGTGCTGGTTGATCAGGAGCGGCAGTGGGTTGAGGTGTTTCGTCGCCATGAGGGTGGCTGGATGCAGGATATTGCGGCGGCTGGTGAGTCAATTACGCTGCCGAGTATTGGCTTGACCTTGGCGCTGAATGATATTTACGAGGATTCCGGCGTGCCGGAATTTAGTGTAGCTGCGGCTCTTTAAGCCTCAAGGTCTTCAAAGACTTCGGCAAGGGTGGCGTGAAAATCGAGGCTTTTTAGGCGTAGACCGTAAGAGGCTTCGCTGGCGGCGAGTAGCCAGTCGTTTTCCGGCATGCGGCGGTAAACGTCGATGTGCTGCGTGTCTGGGTCTACCAACACATATTCCTGCAGGCTTTCAATTTGGCGGTAAGCGGCGAATTTGTCGCCACGATCGAAGGCCGCTGTCGTGGGCGAGAGAATTTCGATGATCACGCGCGGGTGGCGCATGACGAAGTCGGCTTTTAGGTCTTCGGGGTTGCAGGTGATGAAGATGTCTGGATAGAAGATGTTTTAGGCGGCTTGGAGGCGCATACCCACTGCGAAGATTTGGCAGGGTGTGCCGCGCAGTTTGGTTTTGAGTAAAACGAGAATATTTCCCATCGCCTCGACGTGAATTCGCCGGGAATCGGCTCTTGGGATGATTTTGCCAGCAAAAAACTCATTTCTTGTTGGCTGAGCTTCTTCCCATTTGAGAAATTCTGTTTGAGTCATGGGGTAGTCCCGTTATTACAAAGAGTTTGAGTCTAACGGATGTTTTCCATAAACCCACATTGCCGCCACGCCTCATAGACCGTTACCGCGACGGCATTGCTCAAATTTAGGCTGCGTTGGTCGGGCAGCATGGGCAGGCGCAGGCGTTGTTGTGGCGTAAATTCGGCCATGACTTCAGCCGGTAGGCCGCTGGTTTCGCGGCCAAAGACGAAAACGTCGTTTTCGGTCAATTTCTCACTGTAGGGACTGGCGCTGCCTTTGGTGGTGATGGCGAATAGTCGGCGTCCGCTTAGCGCTTGTTTGCAGGCTGCCCAGTTTGGATGGCGGATGATGCGGGCGGTGTCGTGATAATCGAGCCCGGCGCGGCGCAGGGCTTTATCGTTGAAGTTGAAGCCGAGCGGTTCGATGAGGTGAAGTTCAGCGCCGGTGTTGGCGCAGAGGCGGATGACGTTGCCGGTGTTGGGCGGAATTTCGGGTTGGTAGAGGATGACGGCGATCATGTGGTTTTGCTCAATGTTTGAGGGCGCGGGCGATGACGGCGATGTCAATCTGGGCCGCGCCGTGCAGTTTAAGGATTCTGGCGGCTTCGCGCAGGGTGGCGCCGGTGGTCATGACGTCATCGATGAGCAAGAGGTGCAGGCCGCTGATGTCACGCTGACATTCGAAGGCGCCGCGAACATTGCCGGCGCGTTCTTTTAAAGCGAGTTCGGCTTGCGGGGTGGTGGCGCGGGTGCGGATCAAACTGGTGCAATCAAGCGCTAGCCCCAGTTTTTTACTTAAGCGGCGGGCAATTTCGGCGGATTGGTTAAAGCCGCGTTGGCGCAGGCGGTCGGGGTGCAGTGGCAGCGGGATGATTAGGTCGAATTGTTGCCCGGTCAGTGCTTGGGCCATGATTTCGGCGGCCCAATCGGCGATGGCGAGCTGGTGACCGTATTTGAAGGCGTGAATGATACGGTCAACGGGGAATTCGTAGCTAAAAATAGCTGTGGTGTGGGCAAAGGCGGGTGGGTCTTTGAGGCAGGCGCCGCAGCGTTCGCTGTGGGTGGTTTGTTCGCCGCATTGCGGGCAGCGCTGTTGCTGCGCCGGGGGCAGGTCGGCGTTGCAGCCGGCGCATAAAAGCTGGGTGCCGCTATCGGCGCCGCAAAGCAGGCAACTGCCGGGGAGCAGCGTTTGGCTGAGGTGCTTGAGTGTGTGTTTTAACGGCTGGGGTAAAATGGAAAGCATTCGGCGATGGCCTTCGTAATTTATAATTATGGCGTTTTCGCGAGTCGATTCAGACAATTTACCTGATTTTTAGAGAAGGTTTTCCATGCAACTTGCCAGCCCGCTCACTCAAGCCGCTCCCTCCACACCTGCAACGCTGCGCCGCTGGGCGCTCGACGAGGTTTTGGCCTTGTACGACATGCCGCTGATGGATTTGCTGTGGCAGGCGCAGGGCGTGCATCGCGCGCATTTTGATCCGAACGCGGTGCAGCGTTCTTCTTTGCTGTCAGTCAAAACTGGCGGTTGTTCGGAGGATTGCAGTTATTGCTCGCAGTCAGCGCGTTACGACACGGATACCGAGCGCGAGCGTTTGATGCCGCTCAATGAGGTGGTGGCGGCGGCGCAACTGGCCAAGGACAAGGGCGCATCGCGTTTTTGTATGGGCGCAGCCTGGAAGGGGCCAAAGGATAGCGATCTCGATCATGTGCTGGCGATGGTGCGCGAGGTCAAGGCGCTGGGTATGCAGACTTGCGTGACGCTGGGCATGCTCAAGGATGGGCAGGCCGAGAAGTTGAAGGATGCCGGGCTGGATTATTACAACCACAATCTGGATACGGACAAGGATTTTTACGGCCAGGTGATCAAGACGCACACCCATGATGACCGGCTGGATACGCTGGATCAGGTGCGCGAGGCGGGGATTAACGTGTGTTCCGGCGGCATTATCGGCATGGGCGAATCGCGCAAAAATCGGGCGGCTTTGATTGTCCAACTGGCGAACCTGCCGAAGCCACCTGAGTCGGTGCCGATCAATAATCTGGTGCCGATTCCGGGGACGCCGATGGCGGATAACGCGCGCCTGGACCCTTTTGAGTTTGTCCGCACCATTGCGGCGGCGCGCATCACCATGCCGGCTTCGTGGGTTCGATTGTCTGCCGGGCGTCAGGAAATGAGCGACGAATTACAGGCGATGTGCTTTTTTGCCGGGGCTAACTCGATGTTTTATGGTGAGCGCTTGCTGACTACCGGCAATCCGGATATTGAACGCGATGAAGCCTTGTTTGCCCGTTTGGGGCTGAAGGCAGTTTGAGTAAGGTAGCCCCCGCGTTTGTTGATCGCCCGCAGGTAGCGCGCGCTTTTGAGCGGGCTGCCGGGCGTTACGGCGAGGGTGATTTTTTTGCGCGGGAAATTGACCAGCGGATGCAGGAGCGCCTCGATTATGTGCGCGTTGAGGCCAAGCGCGTACTCGATCTGGGTTGTAGTCGTGGCGGCAGTTTAAGTGCGCTGGCGCAGCGTTACCCGGCGGCGCAGCAAATTGCCCTCGATCTGGTACCGGGCATGTTGGTGGGAATGCAGTCGGTGCGCCCGGCTTGGCAGCGCTGGATCGGACTCGGTGCGAATAACGGGCCGCTACCGGTGGCGGCTGATGCAGCGCGTTTGCCGCTGGCCTCACGGTCAACGGATTTAATTTGGTCAAATTTGTTGCTGCATTGGCTTGATGACCCACTGCCGGCGCTGGCTGAGGCGCATCGCGTGCTCGATGTGGGCGGCTTGTTGATGTTCTCGACACTGGGGCCGGATACGCTGAAGGAATTACGCAGCAGTTTTTCGGATGGCTACGCCCATACGCAACGCTTTATTGATATGCACGACCTCGGCGACATGCTAATTGGCTGTGGCTTCGCTGATCCAGTGATGGATATGGAAGTGATCACGCTGACTTATGACAGCGTTGATGACTTGCTGCGTGAATTGCGCGCGGCGGGTTCAAGCTGTGCGATGAAGGCGCGGCGTCATGGTTTGACCGGTCAGGCGGCATGGCGCAAGGCGCGGGCGGGCTATGAGGCGCTGCGTGAGGCGGATAAATTGCCAGCGAGCTTCGAGGTGATTTATGGTCACGCCTGGAAAGTGGCACCCAACAAAATGGCGGATGGGCGGGCGATTGTCCGTTTTGACACGCAGCCGCCAAAAAGCCTTTAGGGCGATTAGCCCGGCGGTTTTTGCTTGTAAAAACGCAGCGGTTTGATGCTGGGCGTAGTGTCAGGCGGCATCGGTATCGCCTTACGTTTACGCTCACGAATGCGCCAGGCGAGCAACAGGCCTAAAGCGATTGAGTAGGCCAGCGGCCAGAGCAAGGCTTCAAATTTGGCTAACCAAAAATAATGCAGGCAGCCGAGTATTCCGGCTGGATAAATGTTGCGGTGAAGTTCTTGCCAACGTCGCCCGCCAAGGCGCCGAACGGCGTATTGGTTGGAGGTCAGCGCCAGCGGAATGAGCAAGAGAAATGCGGCAAAACCGACGGTAACGAACGGGCGCTTGAAAATGTCGCGGGCGATGTCGTACAGGACAAACTGATTGTCTAGCCCGATAAACGACAAAAAGTGGAGCGTGGCGTAGAAGAAGGTGAATAAGCCCAGCATCCGGCGCAGACGCAGCAGCCAATGCCATTCGGTATAGGCGCGCAGGGGTGAGATGCAGAGTGTGAGCAGGAGCAGGGTTAGCGTCCAGGTGCCGGTCCAGCGCTGGGTGAATTCAATAAAATCCGGCCCGAAATCGCTGTTGACCGTAAGCATTGCCAGCCGAACAAAGGGCAGGAGCGCCAGGGCAAAGAGAGCGGCTTTCAGTAGTGTGACTTGTGGCAAGGGGCGTTGATTGGCCATTTCAGTCGGCGATCAGGCGTCAGAGCGCGAGTGCTGCGTGTAACTCGGCGATGTCGTCTTCAGCTTCTGCAACGAGATCGATATAACGCTCACGGTCGGCGTTTCGTGCTGCAATCTGTTGCTCATCGGCGACGGAGGGAAGCCATTTGTCATCGCATCCGGCGAGCAAATTGGCGAAATACAGCACGTCACGCACAGTGCAGGGGGTTTCCACGCTCTGCGGTTGATCGTGATCACGCACCGCATCGACGATGCGTTCAGGGAGTCCCAGAATGTGCAACAAGCTCTCGCCGATTCCCTCGTGCCAGCCACTGATCAATTCCAGAACATCGGCCTGGTTTTGGCGATATTCGGGGTATTCAGCGGCCCGGTAGAGCAGGTAAAAAATCCCGATATCGTGCACCAAGCCGGCGAGCATGGCTTCGTCCGGGTTGATTCGTCCGATGCGCCTGGCGAGCACGCGAGCGATGGCAGCAACGCGCAGCGAGTGTTCCCATGCCTGGTGAGAAATACTTTCAAAGCTTGAGCTGTTGCGTGATTTGAGCAATTGATCCATGGCAACTGCCAGCGAGGTGGTGCGCACCGCCTCAAAACCGAGACGGCTGATGGCGGCTTCAAGCTCAGTCACTGTTTTGCCCGACGGATTGTAGGCGACCGAATTGGCCAGTTTTAATAGTCGGCTGGAAATCAAGGGCTCAACACCAATCACTTGTACGACGCGGCTCAGGCTGGCGTACGGATCGCGCAAGGTGTTGCGGACAAGGATCGCTGCATCCATGCAAGTCGGAAAATTAACATCGCCCGAGAGGTCGCGGGCGATATCTTCCAGAATACGAAAGTGATTGTTGGGCGCCGCCATCTTAACTGGCGATGTAGCGTTCCAATTCGGCAATCAGGAACTGTTGGCTGCTGATAGTTTCCTTGACCAGGTCACCAATCGAAATCAAACCGACAACGGTTCCGTCTTCTTCCATGACGGGAAGGTGGCGAAAGTGCTTTTCTGTCATCAGCGCACGGCATTCGTCCAGGCTGGCAGAAGGGGGAACGTAAGCCACTTTGTCGCTCATGATTTCGCGAACCTGGGTTTCCTTTGAGGTTTTGCCTTGGAGGATGATTTTGCGCGCGTAGTCACGCTCAGAAAAAACACCAACCAACTGTTCGCCGTCGAGTACCAGCAGGGCACCCACATCATTGGCAGCCATGACGTTGAGCGCGTGGAAGACGGAATCACTGGGGGCAACAACGGCTAGCTGACGGGTTTTTGCAGCCAGCATCTGTTTGAGAGTTTTCATGTGAGGGCTCCTGTTGGGCGGGTCGTGCGATATTGCGATTCAGTCTAGCTCTGCGCAGAGTTGATGCCAAGTGGCAAAAACAAAAAAGGCAGCC
The DNA here is from genome assembly GCA_028687645.1 of Rhodocyclaceae bacterium. Lineage (GTDB taxonomy): Bacteria > Pseudomonadota > Gammaproteobacteria > Burkholderiales > Rhodocyclaceae > Azonexus. The sequence continues at coordinate 7,915 of JAQTZQ010000064.1, read as the reverse complement.
GAAGCTGCCTTTTGAAATGATCTACGCTTAACGCAGGCCTGCTGCGTAATCAGAAACTGCCTTGATCTCAACATCGGAAAGCTTGGCAGCGATCATGCGCATCATTTTTTCCGGATCATTGCTACGCTCTTCGAGGCGGAAAGATTTTAATTGGGCTTCGGTGTATTCCGGGAACTGACCAGCCAGTTTGGGATATTGTGCCGGAAGTCCAGCACCTGATGGGCCATGGCAACCAGCACAGGCTGGAATACCTTTCTTGAAGTCACCCTGACGCCAAAGCTTTTGGCCCATCTCAATTTTCGACTCATCGGTTGCCTTGGCTGGAACCGCCTTTTGGGAAGCAAACCAGGCGGCAAGATTCTTCATGTCTTCATCGGAGAGCCCTGCGACCATGCCGCCCATAATGGCGTTATCGCGAACGGCCGGCTTGCCCTCTTCAGCCTTGAAGTTTTTTAGCTGTTTGTAAAGGTATTGTTCGACTTGGCCGGCCAGATGCGGGTTGGCGGAGGCGGCACTGTTGCCATCCGCGCCGTGGCAGGCGATGCAGACGGTCTCGGCGATGACTTTGCCTTTGGCAGGATCAGCCTTGACCTTGGGTGCATCGGATGCGTGGGCGATAAAACTGGAGGCAAAAAGGATTGCCATTGCCGTGGTGCGAATCATTGCGAAGCTCCTTGTACGCGTTTAATGGCGCTTTGGCCGGAACGGAAGTATCAAACCTGTTATTCTATATTAGTTCCTAGTCACCTTGTCTGATCTACCGAGTTTTTTATGCCACTGTTTCAACAGGCTGTTTTTTTAACGACGGTCGCCAATTTGCGCGACATGCCACAGGATTCGGTTCGTGAGGTGGCCTTTGCCGGCCGTTCCAATGCCGGGAAATCTTCCGCAATCAACACCCTGGCCGGGAGGGTGCGGCTGGCTTATGTCAGCAAGACACCGGGCCGGACGCAGCATCTCAATTACTTTACCTTGGTGCCCGGCAAATATTTTGTCGATTTGCCCGGCTATGGTTTTGCCAAGGCGCCCGAGGCTATTCGCTCGCAATGGGAGGGCTTGATTGGCCCCTATTTGAGTAAGCGCGAACAGTTGGCTGGTCTGGTGGTGATCATGGATATCCGGCGGCCAATGACCGATCTGGATTTGCGCTTGCTCGACTGGTTTCGCCCAACCGCTAGGCCGATTCATATCCTGCTTTCCAAGGCTGACAAGTTGAGTCGCCAGGAGCAGACCAAGACCTTGCGCTCGGTCAAGGCTGAGGTGGCGACCTGGGGTGACGCTGAGCTTTATACGGTGCAATTGTTTTCCAGTCTTAAAAAGACGGGGGTCGAGGAATGCGAAGGCGTTCTCGCCGACTGGCTGGAAATTGAAATGAAGCAGGCACAAAATAAAACGCCCCCGGACAAGGGGAGTCCGGGGGCAAAAGGGCCTTGAATTGGTCAAGGCACCCGCTCAGGGAGGTGAAGCGGGAGACAGCGCGTGCCATCTGTTGATTCAGACGTGAGGCGTTGAAAAAAGTTCTGCGCTGAGTAAAATTTTTTTGAATGAATCGAGGTTGAGAAATGACTGCCAACGGTAATTTTCCTGGAACTCGCATGCGCCGTATGCGCCGCGATGATTTTTCCCGCCGCTTGATGCGCGAGTCAGTGCTTACGGTCGACGACTTTATTTACCCGGTTTTTGTGCTTGAGGGCGCCGGGCGGATTGAAAAGGTTGCTTCAATGCCGGGCGTCGAGCGTCAGTCGCTGGATATTTTGCTGAAAACGGCTGAGCGCGCTGCCACCTTGGGTATTCCGGCGATCGCCTTGTTCCCTGTGGTGGATGCTTCCTTGAAGACGTTGGGGGCGGAAGAGGCGTTCAATGATCAGGGTTTGGTGCCGCGCGTGGTCCAGGCGCTGAAGCGTGAATTCCCGCAGTTGGGGGTGATTACCGATGTGGCGCTCGATCCTTATACCTGCCACGGTCAGGATGGATTGATAGACGATACCGGCTATGTTTTGAACGATGAAACCCTTGAGGTGCTGGCCAAACAGGCGCTGTGCCACGCGCAGGCCGGGGCGGATGTGGTGGCCCCATCGGACATGATGGATGGGCGCATTGGCCGCATTCGCGCGGAATTGAATCAGGCCGGGCAAATTTACACGCAGATTCTGGCCTATTCGGCCAAATATGCCTCAGCCTTTTACGGCCCTTTCCGCGATGCGGTGGGTTCGGCGGGCAATCTCGGCAAGGGCAACAAATACACTTACCAGATGGACCCGGCCAATACCGATGAGGCGTTGAAAGAGGTGGCGCTGGATTTGGCCGAGGGCGCGGACATGGTCATGGTCAAGCCGGGTATGCCGTATCTGGATATCGTTCGGCGCGTCAAGGATGAGTTCAAGGTGCCGACTTATGCCTATCAGGTCAGCGGCGAGTACGCGATGCTCAAGGCAGCGGCGCAGAACGGCTGGCTGGATGAGAAGGCTTGTGTGCTGGAAAGTTTGCTGGCTTTCAAGCGAGCTGGGGCTGACGGCATCCTGACTTACTTTGCGCTGGATGCCGCCGAGTATTTGAAGGGCTAGGCTGGCTTGGCGCTGCCTGGCGTACCGGATTGCGACAGGCAGGCAAAGTAAAGCATTGGCCATTGTTGTTGCCACTGGGCCAGTGGTTCGCGGACGAAGCCGCTGCGGGCATATTGTTCCCAGCGGCCGACGGCATAGCAGCGCAGCAGATTGGCGAGGGCGCCAAAGTCAGCATCCGGCTTGAGATTTTCTTGCGTTGCGGCAATACGTAGCGCTTGTTTGAGCGCCGCTTCTACTTTGTCGAGCAGCGCATTGATGCGGGTTTGCAGGCGCTCGTTTTCATTGACCAGCGCAGCGCCAATCAGAACGCGGGTCATGCCGCGATTTTTCTGGGCAAAACGTAGTAGCAGGCCGACGATTTGTTCGACTTGCTTCAGCCCTTCGATTTCTTCCGAGGTGATTTGGTTGATGACGCCAAACAGGCTTTGTTCGATGAATTCGATCAGCGCATCGTACATCTGCGCCTTGCTGGCAAAGTGTCGGTATAGCGCGGCTTCTGAACAATCAAGCTTGGCGGCGAGCGCGGCGGTGGTGATTTTTTCGCCTTTTGGGGTTTCAAGCATGCTGGCCAGGGTTTGCAAAATTTGCAGGCGACGCTCGCCCGGTTTGACCGCCATGCTTCTCTCCCCCGAAAAATCATTCAAAAATTATAGTCGACCGTAACGTTTTGGCAATTCGAGGACTGAGCTTATTTTGACGTCCACGTAAGGCGATTGGCGATAGCCAGCACTTACCCACACAGTTTTCATCCCGAGTTTTTTGGCGCTGAGCAGATTGGGAAGACTGTCTTCCACCATGATGCAGTTGCGCGGATTTAAATGCTCGGCGTGCAGCAAGGCGCGAAAGCCGGCCAGCATGGGTTTGGGTTGAAAGTTGACGTCTTCTACCGAGTAAATCGCATCAAAACAGGCGCCCAAGCCGGTAATGGCCAGCACCGCTTCGGTGTAATGGCGCGGCGCGTTCGAGAAGATGATTTTTCTCCCTTTGAGCCGGCGCAGCATGTGGATGATTGGCTTTTCGAAAACCACCATGCGTTCGAGGTCTTTGAACTGGTGGGTTTCCCACAAAAAATGTCGCGGGTCGGTGCCATGGTGGCGCATGAGGCCAAGAAGCGTTGCACCATAACGCTCCCAGTAATCCTGGCGGATGCGGGTGGCCTGATCCGAGGATAGCCCCAAGTGCCGCTCGATGTATTCGCGCATCGAGCGGTTGATGTGGGGAAAAATGTGTGGGGTCGCGTTGTGCAGGGTGTTGTCTAGGTCGAACAGCCAAACGCGTCCCGGATTGCCCATCAGTGCGATTTGATCATCGTGCCGACGCCGTGATCGGTGAGGATTTCCAGCAAGAGCGCATGTTCGACACGGCCATCAATGATATGTACGCCCTTGACGCCATTGCGGGCAGCGTCGAGCGCCGAGGCGATTTTGGGCAGCATGCCGCCGGAGAGGGTGCCGTCGTCGACCATTTCGTCAATCTGCTTGGGCGTGATGCCGGTGATTAGGTTGCCGGCCTTGTCGAGCACGCCCGGCGTGTTGGTCAGCAGGACTAGTTTTTCAGCTTTCAGCACTTCAGCGATTTTGCCAGCGACGACGTCGGCGTTGATGTTATATGTTTCTCCATCCTTCCCGACGCCAATTGGAGCGATGACCGGGATGAAAGCGCCTTTGTCGAGGTGGTCGATCAGCGAAGGATCAATCTGGGTAATTTGGCCGACCTGGCCGACGTCGATCAGGTCGCCGGGGTTGTCTTTGTCATCCAGCATCAATTTTTTGGCACGGATAAAGTTGCCATCCTTGCCGGTCAGTCCAACCGCCTTGCCGCCATGCTGGTTGATGAGGTTGACGATGTCTTTATTGACCTGCCCACCCAGAACCATTTCAACCAGTTCCATGGTCTCAGCATCGGTCACGCGCATACCCTGGATGAACTCCCCTTTTTTGCCGACACGCGCCAGCAGGCTCTCGATTTGGGGGCCGCCACCGTGCACCACAACAATGTTGAAACCGACCAGCTCAAGCAGCACGACATCTCTGGCGAAGCAGTTTTTGAGATGCTCGTCAGTCATCGCATTGCCGCCGTATTTGACGACGATGGTCTTGCCGTGGAAACGCTTGATATAGGGCAGGGCTTCGGCCAGGACGGAGGCCTTGATGCCGGGGGTGAGATTGTCGAGACTCATGGTGTGCTCCTGATTGCGATGGCGCTAATTTTACAAAGAAACGGCGTCAATCGGATGACATGCCGGCATGGGCCAGGCGGGCAGGTAATTCTTTGATGGCATCGCGATTACTCCAGGAGAAGCATTTTTCCGCTGCTTCCTGCCAGTTTAGCCACATCCATTGGCGATGTTCGTCCGGGGATATTTTGATTGGCTGACGATCCGGGAGCAGCAAGCCAAAGACATGCTCGGTATTTTCAGTAACGCCCGGTGCGTAGCGATGGCGCCATTGGCTGAAAATTTCAAAGCGGTTGGTTTTCTGCCAGTCAGTAAGTTGAAAACGGCTGGTATCGAGACCGGTTTCTTCGCCCACTTCACGGGCAGCGGTGGCGATCGGGAGTTCGTCGTCTTCACGGCTGCCGGTGACTGATTGCCAGAAGCCCGGGTGGGCTGCGCGCTCAAGCAGCAGGACGTCGAGATCGCGGGTATAGATGACGACCAGAACGGAAATCGGCTGCTTGTAGATCGTCATGCCTCGGGCAGAGGAGCGATGCCGCGTGCCGGCGTGTCGAGCAATATCCACAAGGGACTACCCGCTTCGCGTCTGGCCTCGGCAGCGGCTTGCAGGACTTCGATCAGTGTTGTGAAATCATCGGGATCACTCGTTCGCAGACTGTCGATGCCGCTGAGGATGATGACGTGACCTTTGGCTGGGTACCAATCAGGGTCGGTCAGGCAGTCAAAAAGGGCATCAAAGTTGGCGCCAAACCAGATCGGGAAATGCAGCGCATTACCGAGTTGGCGCAGCGTGGCTTCGATCTTTTTATGGGCGCCAATATCTGCATTGAGCACCGGGAAATGATGCTTTTGCGCAGCGGCTTCGATGGCCTTGCGGCGGAGTGGCGGAAGAAAATAAAGGCCGGCACGCTCGGTACTCTTCAAGAGTTTGTCGCTCAATTTCTACTCCCGAATACGCGAAAAACTGCGGTAGTGGTCGGCGGTATAGTAAAACTCGTGCTCTCTGCCAGCGACGATGCGGCGCGCGCCCCGCCCTTTGGTGCCAGGGGTTTTAACGGTGTATTCACGATAGTAGCCGCGCTGGCGCAAAGGCAGACGCTTCTCGTAATTGCCGAAGGTGATGCCGTCCCGACTGTAGGGAAAAGGGCCGCCCTGCTTGATGAGCGCAACGGTACGCTGGGCTTCGACTGGCAAATCTGCCAGTAAAACCCAGTTGACCGTTACACTTTCACGCGCCAGACCTAGCGAGGCGCCAATCGCCAGCCAGGCCAGCAGCAGGAAGCGTAGCCAGGCTTGCATTGCTTTTAGGCCTGCTGCTCGCCCGGTACGGCGGTTTGGACTTCCGCTTTCTGACGCAGACGGATGTGTAATTCGCGCAACTGCTTTTCATCGACGGGCGACGGCGCATCGGTCAGCAAGCATTGAGCGCGCTGCGTTTTCGGGAAGGCAATCACGTCACGAATCGATTCGGAACCGGTCATCATGGTGACGATGCGATCCAGACCAAAGGCCAGGCCGCCATGGGGCGGAGCGCCATACTTGAGCGCGTCGAGCAGGAAGCCAAATTTGGCCTGCTGCTCTTCTGGCCCGATATTGAGTGCCTGGAAGACGGTTTCCTGAATTTCAGAGCGGTGAATACGCACCGAGCCTCCGCCGATTTCCCAGCCATTCAGCGCCAGATCGTAGGCCTTGGCCAGACACTTGCCCGGATCGGTCTTGAGCAGCGCAATGTGCTCGTCCTTGGGGCTGGTGAACGGGTGATGGCAGGCTGTCCAGCGATTGTCTTCCTCGTCATATTCAAACATCGGGAAGTCAACGACCCACAAGGGTTCCCAGACCTTGCCGTTGAGATGACCTTTTTCGTGGCCAATCTTGGTGCGCAGGGCACCCAGCGCATCATTGACGATCTTGGTTTTGTCGGCGCCGAAGAAAATCAGGTCACCGGACTGGGCATTCGTACGGTCAACGATGGTTTTGAGGGCATTTTCATGCAGGTTTTTGACGATGGGCGATTGCAGGCCGGTTTCGTTGAGTTGCGTGACGTCATTGACCTTGATGTAAGCCAAGCCCTTGGCGCCGTAAATGCTGACAAATTTGGTGTATTCGTCAATCTCGCTACGGGAAAGCTTGGCGCCGCCAGGAATGCGCAGGGCGGCAACGCGACCACCACTGCTGGCCTGGCTGGAGAAGACCTTGAAGGCGACATCGGTGACGGCGTCGGTGACATCCACCAGTTCCAGCGTAACGCGCAGATCCGGCTTATCTGAACCATAGCGATTCATCGCCTCGGCGTAGCTCATGCGCGGGAAGGGCGATGGCAGATCAACGTTGATCGCATCCTTGAAGACGTAGCGGATCAGCTTTTCGATCAGGTTGGTGATGTCGTCCTCGGTCATGAACGAGGTTTCGATATCGACCTGAGTGAATTCCGGCTGGCGATCAGCGCGCAGATCTTCGTCGCGGAAGCATTTGACGATTTGGTAATAGCGGTCGTAGCCGGCCACCATCAGCAATTGTTTGAAAAGCTGCGGTGATTGCGGCAAGGCGAAGAACTGGCCGTCATGGACGCGGGATGGCACGAGATAATCGCGGGCGCCTTCTGGCGTTGATTTGGTCAACATTGGCGTTTCGATGTCGATGAAGCCGTTGTCGTCCAAGAAACGGCGGAAAGCGCGCGCCGTCTTGTAGCGCAGCATCATGTTGTTCTGCATTTGCGGGCGGCGCAGGTCAATGACACGATGGGTCAGGCGGACGTTTTCGGAGAGATTTTCCTCATCCAGTTGGAACGGCGGGGTGACCGACGGGTTGAGTACTTCGATATCGTGGCAAAGAATCTCGATTTCACCGGAGGCAAGATTGGCATTCGTTGTGCCGGAGGGGCGTGGACGCACTTTGCCGGTAATCTTCAGGCAGAACTCATTACGGACGGATTCAGCGACGGCGAACATATCGGCGCGATCCGGGTCGCAAACCACTTGAGCCAAACCTTCGCGGTCACGCAAATCAATGAAAATAACGCCGCCATGGTCGCGCCGGCGATGCGCCCAACCGCAAAGGGTAACGGTCTGGCCGTCGAGAGTGGCGTTGAGTTGTCCGCAATAATGAGTACGCATGAAGCTTTCCGTATGTTTCAGGTGTTGGTGATAACGCGAGTGTGTGGCGGAGGTGCCACGAC
>JAQTZQ010000245.1 GCA_028687645.1 Rhodocyclaceae bacterium | reverse complement strand
ACCATATTTTTGCAGTTCACTGCAAGAATATGGTTCCAAACACAAAGTGGCAAAACATAGTTCCGCAGAAATGAAATGGCCAGCCCTCAAAAGCTGGCCATTTTTTGCTCATTTCCTTAACGGGGGGCGGTGTCCGCTATAACATCACGTCGATGAAAAATCGGCCTTTCGGCCGGCGCAGCTGGCAGGTGTAGTGCCCACTGCGAAAGTGCAGGCAGCTGACCACCGAATCGCGTGTGCTTGACCGGCTTGAATCGACCCAAACCAGACCTGCATTGCTCGGACGTAGCAACGGGGGCTTTCCAAGTGGAGCGGTCGTTTAGACGTTTTCCGAACGACAACTCCTCGGCCTGAATGGCCATTGGCCTGTGGCACTCAATCGGGCAGCAATACACAGGTCAGCGGTCGTAGGTTTGGAATTTGGCTCCAACGACCTCTTGGCTCGAAGCATTGGTCTTTTGCGTGGACAAAAACCACCAGCGACTGACAGAAGAGCGCCTCACGACCTGTAGTTTTCGATCTCATGCTGCAGTGGGATGGAATCAGCAGCGCCGGCTCTTGTCACGCAGATTGCTGCAGCACGACAGCCCTTGGCCAAGGCTCTTGCCGGATTACCACAGGAAATTAGTTCGGCAAGAAAATAACCGATGAAGGTGTCCCCCGCCGCCGTGGTATCAATTGGCACAACGGTTAACGCCGCTTCATGCCGCAAGGTGTGAGCATCGAAAAAAATCGCACCACCGTGCCCTTGTGTCAGCACCGTTGCTGCTTTCGGGAAACGCTGGCGCATGGTTTCGACAACATCCAGTAAATTGGTTTTGCCCGTCAGCGCTTCAGCCTCTGATTCATTTAGAACAAAAATATCCACCTGTTCCAGTGGATATTGCTGGACCTCGGCACTCATCGGTGCCGGGTTGAAGACGATACGCAGACCAAGCGACTGCGCCTTTTGCATAGCCAAGGCCACTGAATTGGTTTCATTTTGTAGCAGGAGGTAATCTCCGGGCGCGCAGGCGGCAAGTGCGGCAGCAAGCTCTGTTTCCATGATGCATTTATTTGCCCCGGCAAATAGAAAAATCGCGTTCTCGCCGTCAGGCACGACTTGAATCACCGCGTGCCCGGTGCTCATTGCATCCTGAACGACAAAGCGCGTATCGACCCCTTCGTCCATAAGCCGTTGCCGCAGCCAGCTTGCATCCTGACCAATTTTCCCGGCATGCAGCACCGTAACGCCGGCCCGTGCCAAAGCAATGGATTGATTGAAGCCCTTGCCGCCGGCGAAGGTCCGGTAGCTGAGACTATCCAGCGTTTCACCGGGCCGCACAAAATGATCGACTTCATAAACATGATCAATGTTGATCGACCCCATATTCAGTACTTGCATTTACACCTCAATCAGTTACGTCATGGGTTGCGCGTGGAACCCGGCCTGGCGTAGTCGCTGGAAACGGGAAAAATCGGGCAACATCGTAGCGCATTCGCCGGTCGACGGACAAAAAGCGACTTATTACTATCGTCATAAGCCCACCTTTTAGAATGAAAAATGCTAAGGTAACTTTTTTTCTTCATTGAGTTTTCGCCGTGAAAGCACTGCGCCAGATCGCCATCATTTTCCCGTTTATTGGTCTTGTTGCTTGCGGCGAAAGCAGCGGTCCGTCCGTGTCGACCGTGAGCAAGGTGGATGCCCCCGCCACCCAGGCAGCGCCGGCACCCATCAGGAAAAAAATCGGCTTTGTCATGAAGACCCTGACCAATCCATTTTTCATCGAAATGGAAAAGGGGGCACGGCGTGCCGAGCAAGCGCTGAACATTGAACTGGTGGTTAAAACAGCCGCTCAGGAAACATCCATCGAGCAGCAGATCCAGATCGTTGAAGACTTGATCGCTGCGAAGGTTGACGCCATTGTCATTGCCCCGGGCGACTCGGAACTGCTCGTGCCCGTATTGAAGAAAGCTGAAGACGCCGGTATCAAACTGGTCAACATCGACAACCGTCTCGATGCTGAAGCCATCAAGAAGGCCGGTGCGCAAGCCATTCCCTTCATCAGCGTGGACAACGACAAAGCCGCCTACAACTCGGCAAAATTTATTAGCGAAGATGCGACACCCGGCACCCAGGCGGCCATTCTGGAAGGCATACGTACGGCAGATAACGCCCGCCAGCGCATGGAAGGGGCCAAACGGGCCTTCGCCGAAAGCAAAGGCGTCAAGCTGGTGGCCAGTGAAAGTGCCAACTGGAAAATTGACGAAGGCTATCGCGTCAGCAAACAGCTTTTTGACAAATACCCCGACATCAAGCTGCTGTTTGCTGCCAATGACATGATGGCGCTGGGCGCCCTCAAATTCCTGCAAGAAAGCAAACGCACTCAGGTCAAGGTAGCCGCCTATGATGCACTTGATGAAGCGGTTGCCGAGGTGAAGGCTGGCCGCCTGGCGGTCACCGTTGATCAGCAGGCTGCAGAGCAGGGATTTCAGGGGGTCATGCTGGCGACCCGTTTGCTCAAGGGTGAATCTGTTCCTGCCCTGATGTTGATTGATACAAGACTGATTACTGCCGCCACCTTCAAATAGGAAGTGTCAGACTTTCTTCCCGCTGACTGACAGCTGCCATGCTCAAAAAGCCACGCCTCAACATTACGGCCAAGCTGGTGGGTTACCTCTTGGTGGCCGGTGTCGTGCCGCTGCTGGTTTTTGGCATGGCCGCCTTTCAGATTGCCCGCGAAATCGTCATCACCCAGGCCGGCGAATACAACCAGCGGCTAATGTCCGACACCTCGATCTATCTCCGCCTTTATCGCAATCAGGTTGAAGATCTGGCCGCCAATATTGTTGGCAACGAGGCAATTGCCCGCGCCCTGCGCGATGCGGACATTGGCGTGGCAAGCAGCTATGAATCCCTGAACACCAAGGCACAAATTGGCTACATCTTGAATGGCTTTGTGCGCGTCAAGGGCCTGGTTTCGCTCGACCTGTTTTCGCTGAAGGGCGCGCACTTCCACGTTGGCGAGACGCTCAATGTCAGCGGTGTGCAGCCCGACGCCGTCTACCGGATGATTCGCGAAGCTTCGTCCAGCAATAATGCGGTGGTCTGGCGCGGCATCGAAGACAACATCAATTCCGCCTCGTCGCAAAAAAAGGTCATTACGGTCACGCGCCTGATCAAATACTTTTCACCCGAGGCTGGAACGACCGCCAATGTCGGCCTGCTGGTCATCAATCTGAACGATGACATCATGCGGGAGTATTTCTCTGCCGAGACCGCTCAGGGCGGATTACGTCTGATGCTGATCGACCAGCAAGGTCGCTTCATGTACCACCCGAACCGGGCCTTTCTGGGCATTCCGATGAGTCCGGAACTGCTCCAGCGCGTCAGGGACGAAAACACAACAAACCAGTTGCGGCTGGACGATCAGGAAGTGATTCTGACAACCCGCCCCTTGCCGGAAATCAACAGCCAGTTGATTCTCGCCACGCCGCTGGAAATGCACACGGCACCGGTCAATCGCCTGGCGACGGCAGCGGCCTTTCTGCTCCTCGTCGGCCTGATCGGCATCGGCCTGCTTGCCCACTTCTTTGCCCGAACGGTCGTCACCCCTTTGCGGGCAGTATCGCAACGCTTTCAGCAACTTAAAGACAATCCTGACGCCAGTCCGCCCCCTTTGCCGGTACCGAAAAAGCATGATGAAATCGCCTCGCTTGTTCAGGGCTTCAACGGTTATCTCGAAAACCTGCAATTACAGCGTGCGGTCGCTTTCGAGCTGCAAAAAACAGAGCAATCCCTGCTGGAAAGCGCGCATACACTGCGAACGGCGATCGACACCATTGATGAAGCCTTTGTCGTCTTCGATGAGAATGATCATCCAGTCATCTTCAACGAGAAGTATCGGGATCTATATCAGGTCTGCAACGACTTGCTGACGCCCACCAGTACGTTCGAACAGATTCTGCGCGCCAGTATGGAGCGCGGGCTGTATGCCGACTCCACTGCAGATGGCGAAGCTTGGCTGATGGAGCGACTGGCCTCGCACGCAAGCGGCACGACCGGGATCGAACAAAAGCTGGGTGATGGCCGCTGGCTGCGAGTGGTCGAGCGCAAGACGCCAGCCAACCATATCGTCGGTTTTCATGTGGATATTTCGCATTTAAAAAATATCCAGCAAGCTGCCGAGGCTGCCAACCTGGCAAAAAGCCAGTTCCTGGCCACCATGTCGCATGAAATTCGTACGCCGATGAACGGCATTCTGGGCATGGCACAGCTGTTGTTGATGCCCGGCCTGAAGGATGAGGAACGACATGATTTTGCCCGGACCATCCTTAACTCCGGTCAGACCTTACTCGCCCTGCTCAATGACATTCTCGATCTTTCCAAGGTCGAGGCGGGCAAGATCGAACTGGAACACATTGCCTTTGACCCATCACAAGTCATCAATGATGTGGCATTCCTGTTCAGTGATCAGGCGCAACGCAAGAATCTGGCGCTGGAGTTCAAATGGCATGGAACGCCCGAACGCTATCTGTCCGACGCCATTCGTATCCGCCAGATGCTGTCGAATCTGCTGAGCAATGCCATCAAATTTACCGACCGGGGGTGGATTCGCATTGAAGGCAGAGAGGTCTCCCGTAGCGATACTGGTGCAACGCTCGAATTCGCGGTCAGCGACAGTGGCATCGGCATTGCCGAAGAAAAACAGGCGCTTCTATTCCAGGCTTTTTCACAGGCAGACAATTCCACCACCCGCAAATACGGGGGAACCGGCCTCGGCCTTTCCATCGTGCGCAGTCTGGC